>NZUN01000009.1 GCA_002697205.1 Gammaproteobacteria bacterium | reverse complement strand
CTGGTATGGGCTTATCGGTGCAGCGAGCCCTGGTCATGGTCGGTTGTTATATGCTGCTGCTGATCTTTAGACGAAGCGCTGATAGCCACACTGGATTCAGTATTGCGTTGGTGATGGTGCTGGTTTTGAATCCGCTGGCCACGGGTGATCGTGGTTTCTGGTTCTCTTTTTGTGCAGTGGCCATCCTATTGTTAAGCCAATATGGTGATGTCGGCTGGACAGGTGATAAAAAATTGGCTGGGCTGATGTTTACCGTCAAGACCCAGGTTTGTATATTTATTGGGCTGGCGCCACTGGTTTTAGGTGTTTCCGGCAATCTGCCAATGATTTCCGCATTGGTAAATCTGGTAGCGATCCCATGGTTGAGCCTGGTGGTCGTGCCACCGTTGCTAATGGCCGTTTCAGTAAGAGTGTTAGCGGTGATCTCAGAACATCAGTGGATAACAGATGTAGCAGATTTCCTGCTGCAATTGGGCGAGGCTGGGGCGGAGATTTTATGGTTTTTTCTTGAGATCTCTGCAGACACAGTCCCAGCCTTTGCTTTTGGCCGGATTGAACTGGTTATCAGTGGTCTGGCCTGGCTGGCTATCGTGTTGTTCATTCTGCCGCTACGGTTATCGGCCCACTGGTTACTACTATTGAGTGTTTTACCTTTAGCTAATCTCAGCCCTCACAGGCCTGCATCCGGGGATCTCTACTTAAGGGTGTTTGATGTGGGTCAGGGCCTCAGTATACACCTGCAGACTAAAAGCCAGGATTTGTTATATGACACGGGGTCTAGAAGCCCATCCGGCATGGATAGCGGGCAGACCGTGATAGTGCCAGCCCTGCGATTGCTGGGCGTTAGTAAGCTGGACAGACTGATACTCTCTCATCGGGATAGTGACCATGTCGGGGGGGCTCAGACTGTTCTGCGCGAGCTTCCGGTACTGGCTGTTATCGGTGCTGATTATGGCGATTGTACACCGTCAATCCAGTTCTATGCAGATGGTGTCTATTTCAAGGTGTTTCAGGTTATGCAGACGGATAACGACAATAACAGTTCCTGTCTTTTAAGGATTAAAGGTAACAACTTTGATATTTTGCTTACTGGCGATATCGAATTGTCGGCTGAGTATGAACTCATCCAGCGGTCCATTGGCAGGGTAGACTTGATCACGGTGCCGCATCACGGCAGTCGCTCGTCTTCAAGCCCGGCACTGCTGAATCATCTCATGCCGCGTCAGGCGATTATCGCAAGTGGCTATCAGAATGCGTTTGGACACCCTTCAGCCATCGTTGTAAAGCGATATCAGGCCAGAAATATTGATCTGTTGAATACCGCCACCAGCGGATCTGCAGTCTATAGAGCTAGCGTCGATGGTGTTGTGCTAGTTGCTGAGGCGTTACCATTGCAGACCAGATTCTGGCAGTACCCACGTTAAGCCGACTGGAGGCTTAACTTGCTATTATGCGCGTCGGCAAAGATGTCAATAGGCTCTTTAACCGGACTCAAGCAGGTTTGCCAGTGCTGTCAGCAGGCGGGTATTTTCATCTGGGGTGCCGATGCTGATGCGTAGCTTATCGCTTAGTCGTTGCTCCGGAAAGTAACGAACCAGTATCTTTTCAGCCTTGAGGTCCTGATACAGTCTTTCGGCATTTTTGGCGCACATCGGGGGTATTGTAACCAGCAAAAAATTGGTGTGCGATACCGGACTGTCCAGTCCCAGGAAAGTTAACCCTTCCTGTAAAGACTGACGCTGCTGCCTGACTTTAGCCCAGATTTCTCCTGCATAAGCCTGGTCGGAAATTGCTGCAGCAGCAACTTCCTGGCTGATAGTGTCCAGGTTAAAACTATCCTTGGTTTTGTTGAGCATGGGGTCAATCAGGTGTTTGGGACCGATGCCGTAGCCGAATCGGAGCCCTGCCAGGCCGTAGCCCTTGCTCAGGGTCCGAAGGAGGACAATATTCTTAGAATTAGTAGCCATGGTTGTCAGGTCGTGGTTCGGCAAATCAACGAAATCAATGTACGCCTCATCAACGATTAACAGGCCATCCAGGGAATCTGCGATAGCACTGATTTCCTCCGGGGGTAACAGACAACCGCTGGGTGCATGAGGATTTACCAGAAAAGTCAGCTTGCAATTTTCCTGATTCAAGTCATCAGCAAAGTTTCCCGGTAGTGACCATTGGTCCGTCAGTGGCACCATCTTGCATCGACTGTCCTGGATGGCAGCCAATACCGGATAGAGCGAGTAGGTGGGGTCAGTCATACCTATGCAATCGCCAGGATCGACGAAAGTTGTGAGTAGTAGTCGCAGCAATTCGTCACCACCTCTGGTGGCGATAATATTGTTACTCTGGATATGATGTATGGATGCAGCGCAGTCCCTGAAGTGATCGGCTCGGGGGGATGGATAACGGCGTAACCGGCTGCTATCAAAACCTTTCAATGTGGCATCAACAGCCGGTGATGGCGGATACGGGTTTTCATTGGTGTTCAGCTTGATTACGTCGGTGCTGTCAGGCTGTTCTCCAGAAACGTAGCCGTTCATGTTGAGAATATTCTGCCTTTGGTATGAACGGGGCTTAGGCATCGGCAGATGTTTCCTGGTATCGGATTTGCAGTATTTCTAATTCAACCTTACCAGCAGGAACCTCGGCGGTAACGACATCACCGAGCTTTTTGCCCAGCAGGCTTTTTGCTACCGGTGAATTTACACTGATCCAGCCTTTTTTTAAATCGAATTCATCACCACCGACAATTCTAAGGCATTGTGAATCACCGCTTTTTGATTCCAGTACTACCCAGGCACCGAAATAGACCATGTCCGTGTTATCCGGTATTCGATCAACGATGACGAGGTTATCCAGCCTTTTTTCCAGATAGCGAATTCTGCTGTCGATTTCACGCAATTGTTTCTTCCCATAAATGTAATCTGCATTTTCTGAACGGTCACCCAGGGCAGCCGCAGCAGAAACCTTCTGGGTTACTTCTGGTCGCTTTTCTTTCCATAGATATTTGAGTTCTGAGCGAAGCCCCGATGCACCATTTGGTGTAATGTAAATTTTGTTGCTCATAGCGCAGGCGCTTCGGTGATGTGTGGGGGAACCGAAAGTTTACTGGAAATGCCATGCCTAAAAAAGACAGTGTCTGCATACCCCGACAGGATAAAAGACTTCTTGCTGTTGGCTGACAGTCTTTGGGGTGTTTCAAGTCGACGTGGATCTCTTGGCTCAGGGTTTAGCGCTGGCTATTGCCATTGCCGAGCGGTGTGAAAGCAGTCTGTGTTCTACTGTTGGCTGCCTGTTCGGGAAATCCTCCCGAAATTGTCAGCTGGAGTAGAGATGATTATGCTGGGGTTGGCGCTGTATTAATCTGTCTTTAGCACTGGATCCGGTTCTGGTCTCAGCAAATGAGCATCGACCGCACAATATTCGTGCTGGTATTGGTAATAGACTCTTGAATAAACTAGAAATGAGCTTAAGAAGAGTCCAGAGAGCGTCGTTTGACGCTGATGGGTCGAGATAAAGGCTAACTTGAGAGGTGGGCTATGAGATTGGAAAAGCTGACGGGTAAATTGCAGGCGGTATTAGCTGATGCGCAGTCGTTGGCGGTAGGCAGGGATCACAGCCAGATCCTTCCCGTGCACCTGATGCAGGTTTTGCTGCAGGAAAAGACGGGATCTGTCTATCAGCTGTTACTGCAGATCGGAGTTGATCTACAAGCCCTGTGCAGAGAAATATCCGATACCGTGGATAACCTTGCAAAGATAACCAAAACCGATGGTAGCATCCACATTTCTCCAGAACTGGCGAGGCTGTTCAACCGAGCAGATAAGCATGCTCAACAGCAGGGTGATGAATTCATATCCAGTGAATGTGTGCTGCTTGCAGCAACCCATGATTCAGGCCCTTTGGGCCGGATATTAAATCGATATGATATCAAGGCTTCGATACTTGAAAGGGTCATAAACAAGTATCGAGGCGGGCAGAAGGTAACTGATTCCAGCGCAGAGGAGCACCGTCATAGCCTGGATAAATATACGGTCGATCTCACTGAGCGTGCTCGAAGTGGTGAACTCGATCCTGTCATCGGGCGGGATGATGAGATTCGGCGAACCATTCAGGTGTTGCAGCGACGAACAAAGAATAACCCCGTATTAATTGGCCAGCCAGGGGTGGGCAAAACAGCGATCGTTGAAGGTCTCGCACAGCGAATTATTAACGANGAGGTGCCGGAAGGCTTAAAAGGAAANCGGATACTGGCGTTGGACATGGCAGCCTTGATAGCAGGCGCTAAATTCAGAGGAGAATTCGAGGAACGTTTGAAGGCTGTATTGCATGAGTTGGAAAATGGTGATGGTTCNACTGTATTGTTTATTGACGAGCTTCATACCATGGTCGGAGCTGGCAAGGCGGAGGGTGCCATGGATGCAGGAAACATGTTGAAACCGGCGCTTGCCAGAGGCGATCTTCATTGCGTGGGTGCGACGACGTTAGATGAGTATCGGACCTTTGTAGAATCTGACAAAGCCCTGGAAAGACGATTCCAGAAAATCCAGGTCGATGAACCCAATGTCAGTGACAGCATTGCCATCCTGCGGGGCCTGAAGGAACGCTATGAACTGCATCATGGTGTGGATATTACCGATCCAGCCATTATCGCTGCCGCAAGACTCTCAAACCGTTATATCAGCGATCGGCAGTTGCCAGANAAGGCGATTGATCTGATCGACGAAGCCGGCAGTGTGATTCGCATGGAAATTGATTCTAAACCAGAGGAAATGGATCGCCTTGAAAGGAANCTGATTCAGCTNAAAATTGAAAGGGAAGCCCTGCTGAGGGAGACTGATGACGGTTCAAAGAATCGGTTAACTGAACTAGACAGCAATATCAATGCTTTAGAACGCGAATTTACTGATCTAGAAGAGGTCTGGACAGAAGAAAAACTGACCCTGCAAGGCGTACAGAGCGTAAAAGAAGATCTCGAACGAGCCAGGCAGGACCTTGAGTTTGCTCGTAGAGAGGGTGATTTAACTAAGATGTCCGAGCTCCAGTATGGAACCATNCCGGACCTTGAAAAGCGAGCCAGTGAAGTTTCNGATAACCATGACAGTCAAGCCNGGNTATTTCGAAACCGGGTNACAGAAGAGGAGATAGCTGAAGTCGTATCCAAATGGACCGGGATACCAGTGGCAAAGATGCTGTCCGGAGAGAAGATAAAGTTGCTGGAACTGGAATCCTCGCTGGGCAAGCGGGTGGTGGGGCAAAACGAGGCNCTGCAGGTTGTTGCCGATGCCATTAGGCGTTCGAGAGCGGGTATAGCAGACCCTGATCAACCTAGTGGTTCCTTCTTGTTTCTCGGNCCAACGGGGGTTGGTAAGACCGAGCTCTGNAAGGCGCTGGCAGNCAACCTGTTNGATTCGGAAACTGCATTGATTCGACTGGATATGTCCGANTATATGGAAAAGCACTCTGTNGCCCGGTTAATAGGGGCGCCACCCGGNTACGTTGGNTATCAGGAGGGCGGATATCTCACNGAACTGGTCAGACGCAAGCCTTATTCAGTTGTATTACTGGATGAAATTGAAAAAGCCCATCCGGANGTNTTTAATGTGTTGTTACANGTATTAGATGATGGTCGGCTAACGGATAGTCATGGCAGGACCATCGATTTTAAGAACTCGATACTGGTGATGACTTCAAATCTGGGCTCCGACCTTATTCAGAACATGGCTGGTAATAGTGGGCATGAAAATATTAAGGACTCGGTCATGACGATGGTCAGCCAGCATTTCAGACCTGAGTTTCTGAATCGAATCGATGACACCGTTGTTTTTCGTGGTCTTGGTCCAGAAGATATAAGGGNAATAGCTGCAATCCAGGTNGCGCGCCTTAAGGCTCGGGTATCTGATAACGGAATTACTCTGGAGGTCACGGATGAGGTGNTGGATNATCTGGCTGAACTTGGNTTTGACCCATTATATGGCGCACGCCCGTTAAAGCGGGTTATNCAGCAGAAACTCGAAAATCCCTTATCAAAAGGGATTCTNTCGGGCGAGCATTACCAGAATTCGGTCGTTCAGGTCGCGCTGGACGGCGATGATGNCTGTTTTAATACNCTGCNATAAAANCCTNTACAGGCACACATCAGACCTGATAGCTGAACCTCTGAANCTACTGTGCGTGTATGNCTAATTATACTGTACATACATACAGATATAGGTATACTGTATATATAGACAGTATANGCGGAANCTAAATTGTTAACGGTCTGTAGCATCAAGTCGTTTGCCGAGGAGAANATGATGAGAAACCCCAATTCTGAAGTATCTGGTCAGAGCNTGAAAGCCCAAGATGNTTTGCAAGATGGTTTGCAAGATAGTTTGAAGGTACCAAAAAAGGCTAAAANTACGGTTCGCAGCAATCGCNCCGCTGNGTATACAGTCCCNAAAAAGCCGCANGGCGCCAAATTTCTAAAGCGCAGGAGGGCAGGTAGCCAAGCTGTNTGTTCAACAGCTGCTCGTTCAACAGCTGCTCGTTCAAAAGCTGTTCGTTCAAAAACTGTTCTTCAAGAAGCTGATAATCGAGAAGCTTATATNCCAGAAGCTTTTATTGCAGAAGCTTATATTCCAGAAGCTTNTATTCCAGAAGCTAAGGCTCAAGATACTGCGAAGAGGGTAGTGAAGAACCGTTCTGCAGGCACAGGTAAAGCTGNNGTCGCTCTAATTAAGGATAAAAAACGCCATTCTGATCTTGCCATGCGTGCGGCAAAACGAATCAAAGGCAGTAAAAACAAGCGCAAAACCAGCCATTTAGTATGCCATCATCTTCGCATGATGTTGAGTTCTCCCGAGGCACAACCCAGCGCTACCTATCGCTACCCACCAGCGTACATGCGNCGGGCCGTGACAGTTAATGAACGAGTGGGGCAGTATTTCCTTCCTATTTAAGACGCTTGTTNAAGACGCTTGTTGTAGCAGCNGTTGATTTANCCAGATATCTTATTTGGATCTGATCNCAAGGGATGGGATAATCCAGTTCAGTATGGNTTTTGAATCTCGCTGCCTGATTGTTCAGAGTTGGCTACAGGCNGGCTGTGAAGAGGTAAGCGCATTGGAAAAAATAGATTGTGTCGTCATCGGGGCAGGCGTGGTAGGGCTTGCTATTGCGCGAAGACTTGCCATGNCGGGTANAGAGTGCNTATTGCTTGAGTCAGAAGATCACTATGGTCAAGGAATCAGTAGCCGTAACAGTGAAGTCATACATGCGGGTATCTATTACCCGGAAAATTCATACAAAGCAAAGTTGTGCGTTACNGGCAAAACCCAACTATACGAATATTGTGCTGCTCACAAGGTGGGNCACGATCGCTGTGGCAAAATTATCGTGGCTTGTTGTGCAGATGAATTAGCGATATTAGCNGGNATAGAGGCCAGGGCCAGAGCTAACGGTGTTACCGACCTGGTTCACCTCTCAAAGGCGGAACTGCGATCAATAGAACCAGAAGTAGAGGGTGTAGCCGCTTTACTTTCACCATCGACCGGCATTGTCAGTGCTCATGAGTTAATGACGGCTTTTTTNGCTGATTTCGAAAATGCAGGCGGCATNCTTGCTCTAAATAGTCCAGTGATTGNTATAAAGGCGCTTCATCCTGATTATCAGCTGGANGTTGNCGTCGCTGATGGGTCTTACCGTCTNCAGTCGAGAATTGTGGTCAATTCCACTGGCCTTGCTGCCCAGGGCGTGGCTTCAACATTGAAGGNCCTGGCAAGCAGGGATATTCCTGCTTTGTTTCTATGTAAGGGGAGCTACTTCACGTTAAGTGGCACAGCCCCATTTAATCATCTGATTTATCCGGTTCCGGAGAAAAACAGCGCAGGTCTGGGAGTGCATGCCACACTTGATCTGGCCGGTCAGGTCAAGTTTGGGCCTGATGTTGAGTATATCGATTCACCCGGATTTGACGTTTCCCTGGATCGACTGGCAGACTATTATCGAGCAGTCAGGCGGTATTATCCGGCTTTGAAAGACGATGCCCTGCAACCTGGTTACAGCGGTATTAGACCAAAATTACAGGGCCCTGAGGATACAGAAAAAGATTTTTGCATTCAAAATGGGATACACTTCGGTCTAGCAAATTATATAAATCTATTTGGTATCGAGTCTCCTGGATTGACGTCATCACTGGCTATTGCGGACCACATTGTCAGTGAACTAGCTGCTAGTGAGCACTAGCGGAAGCAGATTGAGCGTATTGTTTCAAAGTGGTCAATTGGATTGAAGGTAGTGACCGCTGAGGAATGAGGAAATGAATCCGGACCAAAACCATCACGATCACCTTCATCATCATACGCCATCGGTACCGTTGCGGATGAATTTAAGTTTCGCCGTCGCCGTCATTGCAAACCTGTTATTTACCCTCATTGAAACTATTTTGGCTTTCGAAGCGAATTCCATCAGTTTATTAGGGGATGCTGGTCATAACTTCAGTGATGTCCTGGGATTGTTGCTTGCTTGGGGTGCGATCTACCTGGTAGGTCGTGCCAGCGGAAGCGACTATAGCTACGGGTATAGGCGAACCACTATTCTGGCAGCATTACTGAACGCCATGATTTTGTTGTTCGCTGCAGGATATATTGCCTTGCAATCCGTTGAGAAGCTGTATAACCCAGCTGCCGCCTCTGAGACACTGATTATTGGGGTGGCGCTTGTCGGCATATTTGTCAATGGCGGTACCGCACTGCTATTCATGAAAAGCAGTAAGAATGACCTCAATGTCAAAGGGGCGTTTCTGCATTTGGCATACGATGCCCTGATATCTGCAGGTGTTGTTGTAGGTGGAGTGGTGATTTTATTCACCGGCTGGTTGTGGGTTGATCCTCTCATGGGATTGTTGATTACCGGTGTGATCGTTTATGGCACCTGGGCGCTGCTACGTGATTCGGTTAATTTAATCTTAGATGCGGTACCGCAGGGAATTGACCGGACCGGCATCGTTGCCTATTTATCGGAATTACCTGGTGTGGCTCAAGTTCATGACGTCCATATCTGGGCAATGAGCACACAGGAAAACTGTTTAACAGCCCATCTGGTAATGCCTGACCAGACACTGTGGGATCAACAAGATGGGTATTCGCAGGTCGGCTCGATGTTACGAGACAATTTCGCTATTCATCATGTGACCTTGCAGGTAGAAAAGGATCCTGACTGCCAGACCCAGGATTGTGACGAGGAAGGATAATGCCAACAACACTAGATGAGATATTTGAGGGGCAGATTGAAAGCCGTCCAATAGAAGCTATTTCGCTAGAACCGCCAGTCCCTGTGGAAGAGATTCCAACTCCTGCCTTACTGATAGACGAAGTCGCATTCCAGCGCAATCTGGAACGAATGGCTGGCCATATTACCGCATCGGGCTTGTCTTTGCGGGCCCATGCAAAGATGCATAAGTCACCGGTAGTGGCTCGTAAACAGCTGGCAGCGGGCGCAAGAGGTATCTGCTGTGCAAAAGTAGCGGAAGCTGAAGTAATGCAGCGATCAGGCATAAAACCCATATTGATTACCTCCCCGGTTGTCGGTAAAGACAGCTTGCGCAGAGTCGTTCGTATGGCTCAGCATAATGATGAATTGCAGATCGTAATTGATTGTCAACAAACGGCAGATCAGTTGCAACGAATGTTAATGGATAATACAGCGAAGCTTGACGTTCTCGTTGATATCGATCCTGGTATGGGACGAACAGGTATCAAGGCGGGCCAACCTGCCGTCGATCTTGTGGTTCACGTGGCCGAGCACTGCCCGAATTTGAATTTTCTTGGGTTGCAGATGTATGCAGGCAATTGTATGCATATCCCGGGTCATGGGGAGCGTCGTAAGAAATATTTCAAGGTTATGGAAAAAGGCGCCGTTACCCGGCGAATGATTGAGGAGGCCGGGGTCAAGGTGACTACCGTATCAGGTGGGGGAACCGGGACTTACGATCTAGAAAGAGCACTTGGTTTAATTACAGAATTACAGGCGGGCTCATTTGCCTTTATGGATATAGAGTATCGAGACATTGGCGGCGTCGATAATCCCCTGTTCGTTGATTTTGAGATTGCCTTGCATCTGCTGGTAACGGCGATCAGCCAGCCCCAGTCAACCCTTATTACAGTCGATGCTGGGTTCAAGTCGCTTGCGTCAGATAAAATGGTTCCGGAATTTAAGGATATTGAAGGGCTGCGCTATCACTGGGGAGGCGATGAGCACGGAATTGTGCAGTTAAATAACCCTTCAAAGCTGGTCAACCTGGGCGACAAACTAAAATTGCTGACACCGCATTGTGACCCGACNGTCAATCTCCATGATTTTTATTTCGTAGTACGTGATGGCNTGGTTCACGAGCTCTGGCCTATTTCAACGCGAGGACTTTCCAGATGACGGTTTATGTGCCTTATTTTGAAGATTTTAGCGTAGGCGATGATTTGTCTGATGTGCCGTCAATCACTGTTACTGAGGGCCTGGCAGCGCTTCATCAGGCNCTATTTGGCGATCGCAGTAAGCTTTCACTTGATCAGGTGCTGTGTCAGNAGGTGACAGGCAGGCCTGCGCTTCTTGCAAGCAGTGCTCTGGTTTGTAACCTTGCCATTGGCCAGAGTACCATTCCATCACAAAGGGTACTCGGGAATCTGTTTTACAGGGGGCTGCACCTGAAAAAGGCCGTTTTTCTGGGCGATACCTTAACCACCCGTACNCAGGTAGTTGCTTTAAGGCAGAATGCGCAGAAAACGGGTAGGCCTTCCACAGGNATGGTTGCCCTGCAGGTGCATGTTACCAACCAGGATGACCAGACAGTNTTGCTTTTCTGGCGCTGCCCCATGCTACCCTGTCGTGATNCCAAGGCAGAGACTGGGCTCAAGGATTCTTTTGACAGTATGCCAACGAATATCAGCGATGCAGAATTGCAGCAGCATCTGCCTGACTGGTCACTTGAAAAATTCAGCAATTCGACCAGAGGCACGATGTTCACAGACTTCGAAGCCGGTANCNNAGTAGAGATCGAAGCTGCTGACACAGTCACTTCTGCGCCTGAACTGGTTCGAATGACCTTGAATATGGCAATGACGCATACCGACGCCAGCCGAAGTGTTTATGGTAAACGGCTAGTTTATGGTGGCCACACCATCGCAGTTGCAAGCGCCCAAATGACCAGGCTAATCCCTAATCTCGTTACCATNCTGGCCTGGTACCAGTGTGACCATACGGCGCCTGTTTTCGAACAGGATATACTGTCTTCTCGAGTGACCATTGAGGAAAAANTATCCCTGAAGGCGGGCGGTATTTTGAAACTGCATGTGGAGGTAATGGCGAAAAGAGGGTCCGAGGCACCTGCAGAGATGCAGACAGCCAAAGTGCTTGATTGGCGGCTAGCCTGNCTGACTGCCTAGTTATGCTGTGTAGATATGCATTAATTAAATAATACAAGTAATCGTGTATTGGTTAAACGGGTTAAGTGGTTTATATGAAAGGAATTTTATCGGGAATGACGGTAATTGAAGGCAGCGCGTTCATTGCCGCGCCGCTGGGGGGNATGACCCTTGCGCAATTGGGCGCACGTGTTATCCGTTTTGATCCTATCGGCGGTGGATTAGATTATCATCGATGGCCAGTCACTGCAGCTGGCACGAGCCTTTTCTGGGCCGGCATGAATAANGGCAAGCAGTCAATTCAGTTAGATATTCGAAAACCAGAGGGCAGGGAAATCATAACGGCATTACTGTCTCGGCCTGGTCCTGANTCAGGTATGTTTCTGACCAATTTTCCAGAAAGAGGCTGGCTCGCNTATGATGAGCTTAGAAAGCTTCGCCAAGACCTTATTTATGTNAATGTTCTAGGCGACCGTCAGGGCGGTTCAGCGCTTGATTACACCATCAACTGCGCCGTCGGTTTTACTAATGCAACTGGCCCGGTAGACAGTGATCAGCCAACCAATTATCTGTTACCGGCATGGGACAATATTACCGGTCAAATGACCGCAACTGCACTCTTGGCCGCAGAACGATATCGCTATCGTAGCGGTCAGGGGCAACTGGTTCGCATTGCCTTGAAAGATGTGGCTTTNGCCACGGCCGGTCATNTAGGCAACATATCAGANGTCATGATCAACAAACATGATAGAGAACGGGTGGGTAATTACCTGTACGGGGCTTTTGGGCGGGATTTTGTNAGNAAAGATGGTAANCGGCTCATGATTGTCGGATTAACCCCAAAACAATGGAGTGCCATCCAGGAGGCGACTGAAACAAGGCAGCAATTTGAGTCTTTGAGGGATCTTAAGGGNCTGAGATTTGATTCAGAAGGTGACCGATTTGAAAACCGTCAGGACATTTCANCAATACTTGAGCCCTGGTTCGGGCGACATGAATATGCCCTGATCAAAGAAAAATTTGATCAGACCGGCGTGTGTTNTGGACCTTANCGCANCTTTCGAGAGATGGTGGCNGAAGATCCGGACTGCTCTGAGGACAATCCTCTGTTTCAAATGGTGGAGCAATCGGAAATAGGCACTTATCTTGTTCCGTCTTCTCCCATNCGGTTTACTGAATCAGCTAATTTGCCGGCGTTGAANGCGCCTATTCTTGGCGAACACACAGATCAGATTCTCGCAGAAGAACTCGGCTTTAGTAGCGCNGAAATTGGNAGCTTGCATGATCACAATATTGTTGCATGAAATGNCTGCTGGCTTTCCTGGNNTGANCCNGGATTAATAGCCAGAAACCCTAAAATTGGCTTCGACATCGTTATCTTGTGTTACGATTTGTGCTTATAAAACTTGGCGGAGTAACTCTTGTTTGAACTAGTAAAAGCCGGTGGCTGGTTAATGCTACCGATCCTCATTTGCTCGGTTATCTCTNCCGCTATTTGCATTGAACGTTTCTGGACCCTGAGAGGCTCCCAGGTGGTGCCAAAANCGCTCCTGGCCGAGGTATGGCAATGGATTCAACGNAACCAGATGACGGCNGAACGAATCAAGCAGATCCGAATCCAGTCCCCATTGGGCGCTATTCTGGCTACCGGAATAAGTAATCACCATCGTGGTCGGGAACAGATGAAGCAGAGCATTGAGGAGACTGCAGGNCAGGTCGTACATGAACTTGAGCGTTATCTGTCAACTCTGGGNACCGTTGCAGCCGTGAGTCCCTTAATCGGGCTGCTCGGTACTGTGATAGGCATGATTAAGGTGTTCAGTGCGATTCAACTCGAAGGCGTGGGCAATGCGGCCNTGCTGGCTGGCGGGATATCCGAGGCACTTATTACCACCGCAGCCGGGTTAACAGTGGCCATCCCCAGTCTGTTTTTTTACCGTTTCTTTCAGCGAAGGGTTGATGAACTGGTGATGGATATGGAACAAGATGCACTCAAGCTAGTGGAGGTGCTGAGCATTGAGCCATTGCTTGCTCAAAGTGGATCTAGTCCGATTCCGGAATNCCGCTGAAAATGAAATTTGCACGCCGTAAAACAGAACCGCCTGAGGTCAATTTAACACCCTTGATCGATGTGGTATTCCTGTTACTCATTTTCTTCATGGTTTCCACTTCATTTAAGCTGGAAACTCAGTTAATGGTCGAACTTCCTTCGGCCGAAGGCGTCGTTAGCAGTGATNCAGTAGATNCTGTAACTGTGACCGTAGGCAGGACAGGTAATTATGCAGTCAATGAGCGAGTGCTCTTGAATCAATCCAGTGAAGTCCTGCGTAGCACTTTGNAAGCCGTCAGCAAAGGCAGGCACGACCGGCCACTGTTCTTGATGGCGGATGCGCAGGCACCTCATCAGGCGGTCGTCACCATTTTAGATGTCGCTGGCCAGTTAGGATTTGAACAGATCAGCATCAGTACTCAGAATGAGGAAGTCGCCAGTGACTGAAAGCCGTTCAGTATCNGACCTATCGATCTATCGCCGGTTGCTGTCCTATACGCCCTGGGCTGCNTTCGNATTGAGTTTGCTCGGNTTTTTGTTGTATTCAGTCGCCAATGTGAGCGTGGTGCAACTCNTTTCCTATCTGGTTGATTCACTTCAGNCTTCCTCGACTGGGNCTTCAGAAGTTTTTGAAACAATACTGAACTGGTTCGGCATCGATCAGCTTCAGGAN
Source organism: Gammaproteobacteria bacterium (assembly GCA_002697205.1). Classification (GTDB taxonomy): domain Bacteria; phylum Pseudomonadota; class Gammaproteobacteria; order Pseudomonadales; family Azotimanducaceae; genus UBA9926. The sequence continues at coordinate 12,128 of NZUN01000009.1, read as the reverse complement.
CAGGTTTTTGTACCTGTAGCCATTGTGGCCATTGTCTTTTTACGTGGNTTGGGCACGTTTTTAGGCAACTATTTCATTAATTTTGCTGCCACNACGATGATTTATAATCTGCGNCGTGACTTATTTGACCAACTGCTCAAATTACCCAGTCAGTTTTATGATCGAAATGCTTTTGGTAGGTTGGTTGCNAAATTGACCTTTCATGTGACCCAGGTGACCGGTGCTGCCACGGATGCGGTCAAAGTTGTTTTTAGAGANGGTTTCACNGTTGCAGGTTATCTTGGTTTCCTGCTTTATCTGAACTGGCGGTTGACCCTGATGTTCGCNGTTGTTGCNCCCTTGATTGGTTTATTAGCCCGGGTNGCAGGNAGACGNTTCAGGAAAATAAGCGAACGTATACAGGATTCTATGGGCGATGTAACCCACGTTGCATCGGAAGCAATTCAGGGTTATCGAGAGGTTCGCACTTACGGCGGCAATACCTACGAACGAGATCGGTTTGACCAGGTTAGTCAGACTAATCGCAGGCAATCCATGAAAATGGTACTGACTTCTTCCATTGCTACCCCAGTTATCCAGCTTATAGTGGCATCTGTACTCGCCGGCCTGGTCTGGTTAATACTTCAGCCAGGTGCAAGAGCAGGGATGAGCACAGGTGATGTGGTGGCCTTCATCACAACAGGCGGTCTACTCGCGAAACCCATTCGGCAGTTAACCGAGGTTATTGCCATTGTTCAGAAGGGGATAGCAGCGGCGGGCGATATCTTTGAGGTATTAGATGAACCGGTGGAGGTAGATAGCGGTACGCTCGAGATGGATTCTGTTGAAGGCACAATTGAATTCCAGAATGTGAGTTTTCGTTATAGTAAAAATCAGGACTATGTTCTTAATAATATTAATTTCGTTGCCAGGCCCGGAGAAACAGTTGCATTGGTAGGACGTTCGGGTGGTGGTAAATCGACGCTGGCGGCACTGATTTCGCGTTTTTACAATCCCACAGAGGGCCAGATTTTACTCGACGGACACCCCATTAAAGACTTTTCGCTCGATAATCTGAGGAAGCACCTTGCCCTGGTCAGCCAGAAGGTAACCTTATTTAATGACACTGTTGAGCGTAATATTGCCTATGGGGCTCTCTCTGCGGCTAACAAAGAGACTGTTATTAAAGCCGCCAAAGATGCTCATGCATGGCCCTTTATTGAAAAACTGTCGGAGGGGTTGGCAACCGTAGTGGGTGACAACGGCCTACTTCTGTCAGGAGGGCAGAGACAGCGCTTGGCCATTGCCAGGGCCTTGCTCAAGGATGCCCCTGTTCTCATATTGGATGAAGCGACATCAGCGCTTGATACTGAATCGGAGCGTGCTATTCAGTCTGGGCTGGAAGCAGTCGTTGCCGGCCGAACGACTTTTATCATTGCCCATAGGCTGAGCACAATCGAAGGCGCCGATAAAATCCTGGTACTGGATAATGGCAACATTGTTGAACAGGGAACGCACCTTGAATTGCTTGACCTGGGTGGTTACTACGCGCAGTTCTATGAAAATGTAGATGAGCCAGAAGCTGTTGTAGATACTGAATCGGTGGCGCGCCAGGAAAGCGCACAGAAACTGTCAACAGTCCGTGTTCGCAATCGTATGGCGATCCAGAGTCTGATCAAGCTACCCAATGCATGGTATGAAAATGCCGCGTGGCTGGCGCTGTTAGCACCGTTAAGCTGGTTGTTTGAGACTATTGTTTCCTACAGACGCAGACGCCAGCGAAGCACCATCAAATTTAGACCGCCTGTACCTGTACTCGTTATTGGCAATCTGACTGTCGGCGGCACCGGGAAAACGCCGCTTGTGATTGAGCTGGCAAAACAGTTCACTGCGTTGGGCCTGAAGCCGGGTGTTATCTCGAGAGGTTACGGCGGCAGTCAGCGCAGACCCCTTGCCGTTACCGCCGATAGTGACCCCGAGGTGGTCGGTGATGAGGCAGTACTGATCGCAAATAGTTCAAGGTGCCCGGTGGTAATCGGTGCTGACCGGGTGGCGGCAATTCAGTCCCTGCTCAGGTCAGAGCATTGCGATGTCATTATCAGCGATGATGGTTTGCAGCACTATCGGATGCATCGTGATGCCGAGTTGATGGTCATTGATGGGCAACGAGGCTTTGGCAATGAGCGATCTCTGCCGGCGGGGCCAATGAGAGAACCTAAATCGAGGATGTCGGAAGTGGACTGGGTGATAGTCAACGGAGAAGATAGCAGAGGCGTTGCCCCAGACAATGCCTTTAAGATGGACCTGGAACCTCAGCTATTGACACATCTTCGCTCAGGTAAACAGCAGGGTATAGAGGAGATGGGTCAGGGGAGCGTACATGGCGTGGCTGGAATCGGTAACCCCACCCGGTTTTTTTCAACGCTACGCCAGTCAGGCCTGGAGGTCATGGAGCATCCTTTTCCCGATCATCATATGTTTACCCCAGAGGATTTAATGTTTGCTGATAATCTGCCGGTTATTATTACTGAGAAAGATGCNATTAAATGTCGCGGCATGGAGCTCTCGCTGATTTCCGCTGATGTNTGGGTATTGTCNGTCAGCGTGTATATACCAAGTACCCTGGTGACCAGTATTCTCGATAAACTTGAACTATCATTGAACACATAGACTGATATGGATGTTAACCAGGGGCGCGTATGGCCATAGATAATAAGCTATTAATGATTTTAGTCTGTCCTGTCTGTAAGGGCAGCTTGGACTATGATCGCAACAGTAACGAGTTGATCTGCCGGACTGATCGATTGGCTTATCCCGTTCAGGATGATATCCCGGTGATGTTACCGGCAGAAGCAAGGTCCTTAGATTCCGAATAACCGGAGCTCGCCATGTCATACACTGTGCTGATCCCGGCTAGAATGGGTAGCCAGAGACTTCCTGGTAAACCGCTTGCAGATATTCATGGTAAACCCATGATTCAGCGGGTATTTGAACAAACGCGGCTGAGCAATGCCAGTCGCACCGTGGTCGCCACCGACGATCAAGCCATTTTTGATAGTGTTATCGGCTTTGGCGGTGAAGTGGTCATGACGGGCAGTCATCATATATCGGGTACTGATCGCTTAGCTGAAGCCTGTGATATTCTCCAGATCCCTGCAGACACCACTATCGTCAATGTTCAGGGCGACGAGCCCTTGATTCCGCCAGTCTGTATCGATCAGGTTGCAATAGATCTACAGCAGTCTTCATGTGATATGGCGACGCTGTGCCAGCCGTTAATGGAACAGGCGCACTGGCATGACCCCAATGTCGTTAAGGTAGTCAGGAACCAGCGTCAAGAGGCCTTATACTTCAGTCGCGCGAGCATCCCTTTTGAACGGGCAGCCCTAGCCGGGCGCGGTGAGGTGGCTGAATTAACAGAGCGCTATCGACACGTGGGTATCTATGCGTATTCAGTTGGGTTTTTAAGAGAATTTGTTAGCTGGGGTGCTTGTCACCTGGAAGAAACCGAAAAATTAGAGCAGTTAAGAGCCTTGTATCATGGGGCACGGATCATGGCTTGCGTTGCCGATGTGCTTATCCCGCCTGGTATTGATACAGCTGATGATCTGTATAAGGTCAGACAAATCCTAGCGAAAAAGGACAGTAAATGAGCAAATTTCAGTTATACGTAAAGGAATCCTGTGAAACCTGTAAGCTAATTGAGCCGCTATTGGCGGAACTTTTCGATCAATTGGATATTGAGCTGGTGAGCCAGGATAACCCGCAATTCCCCCCGGGATTCCCTGTCATTTATGATGAAAGCCTGGAACTTAGTTACAGGGCTGAAATTGAAATCGTTCCGACCCTGATCGAAAAAGATACGCAGGGGGAAGTAAATAGAATCTACGGTTGGGATAAAGAACAATGGCAAAAAATAGCAGGCTTTCAATTTGCTGCGGAATTGCCTTTGTTTCGACCGGGTTGTGGATCCAAAACTTTGGACCCCGGGATGTCTGAAAAATTAGCTGCAAGATTTGACGCAGCTAATCTCAAATCAAGACGCCTGGAATTTGACGCGGACGATGATATTGAGGCTTGCTTCGATCAGGACTGGTCTGATGGTTTACCGGTAGTCCCGCCAACCCAAGTCCGCTTGATGCGTATGCTGGCAGGTACNCATCGGGACCCACAGGAGTATATCGGTGATGTTCCGCCTGATTACGGTCGTTGTACTATCGAAAAAATAGCTCTAAATGCCGTTNTGGCAGGCTGCAGGCCCGAATACTTGCCGGTCGTCATTGCTAGCGTAGAAGCTGCTCTGGAAGATGAATTCTGCATGCACGGCTTACTTGCAACTACCTACTTTTCTGGTCCCATGATCGTTGTTAATGGACCACTTTCTCGAGCTATAGGCATGAACGCTAAAGGTAATGCGCTAGGACAGGGAAACCGGGCAAATGCCACTATCGGTAGGGCTCTACAGCTTGTTATCCGTAATATTGGTGGTGGTAAACCCCAGCAGGTNGACCGTTCTGCTTTGGGCAATCCAGGTAAGTATACTTTTTGTTTTGCTGAAGATGAATTAGGTTCCTGCTGGGAATCACTTGCTGTAGAAAAGGGGTTCGCTGCCGAGGATTCCACGGTCACACTGTTTGCTGCCGATGGTGTGCAGGGTATTGTGGATCAGAAATCCAAGGACCCGGATTCGCTATGTCGCTCTTTTGCAGCCGCATTGAGGGTTGTTGCCCATCCGAAATTTGTGATGTCTTCGGATGTTTTTCTGGTGGTGTCACCTGAACATGAACGGGTTTACAGGGAAGCTGGCTGGAGCAAACAGGACTTAAAAGACCGCTTAGCGGAATTGCTGATGATTCCCGGCTCTGAATTGGTGGCCGGTGCGGCAGGAATTACCGAAGGGCTGCCGCAATCCTTTGCGGAAAAGGTTTTGCCAAAGTTCAGGGAAGGCGGGCTATCCATTGTTCGAGCCGGCGGATCAGCTGGTATGTTTTCAGCAATTATAGCTGGCTGGGTTGCCAGTGGTCCGATGGGTAGTATACCGGTGACAAAAAAGATTATAGTGTGACTGTATAAGACAATAACAAAGGAGGTGTTATGCGATTACTGGACCCAACTTCTGAACTGAATCCAGAAGGACGAATACCCCAGGCNCGACCGGACTCTGTTTTCGGTAAAACCATTGGCTTACTAGATATAGCAAAGCCAAGAGGTAATATCTTCATCGATCGAATAGAGGATTTACTTCAGCAAAAGGGCGCAAAGACGCTTAGGTACAGTAAGCCGACCTTCACTCGGGTTGCACCTGTCGAGTTGACTCAACAGATTGCCGCAGAGTGTGACCTGGTACTTGAAGCCCTAGCTGACTGAGGATCCTGTACGTCGTGCAGTCTGCATGACATATTGGATCTTGATCGCAGGGGTATTCCCGGCGCATTTATTGCCTCGGAAGAGTTTGTTGAAGCCGCGGATAAGCAGGCTCAGTCTCTGGGATTCAGTCCATTCAGGGCTTTTGTGCCGCATCCGATACAAAATAAGACAGATGCTGAAATGAAAACCATTGCNGAAGGCGCGTTCCTGGAGATACTGGCATTGCTAGAGCAACCAGTCGAGGCTGGTATTTGATTGGCTGATGGCCTGATTGAAAAATAGACAGGAAACTAAAGGATCTGATAATCCTGCCAAAACCGTTTTCCAGGGTAGACATAGCCGATTTCGTCAGACAACTTGTTGATTGATTTTGATGGCCAATCATGACCCTGATAGAACGGTATAACAGAAAACCCGATTGTTCCAGATAGTATCATCACCTCATCTGAATTCGCTAATTAGCCACATGCAACCCAACTTGACGGATTATTTGGGAGCCATGCGAATACTGCTATCGAGTCGGATTACCTCGCCATTGATATAGCCGCACTCGACGATATACGCTGCAGTCTGGGCAAATTCAGAAGGGTTACCCAATCGTTTCGGGAACTGAGTCATGTCGACTAATGGCTGGCGCACCTGAGGCGGAGCAAATTTCATCATAGGCGTTTCGAAAATTCCTGGNGCGATGGTTGCAATTCTGATACCGGATCGACTTAGATCACGGGCTATGGGGAGCGTCATACCGGCGACACCGGCCTTACTGGCGCTNTATGCTGCCTGACCAATCTGACCATCGAAGGCTGCTACCGAAGCAACATTAACGATAACGCCGCGTTCACCNTCCTCGGTGACAGGTTCNTTGCTCTGCATGGCGTTAGCACATAGTCTCAAACAGTTGAAAGTGCCTACCAGGTTCACCCGGATGACAAATTCAAACATTTTNAGGTCCATAGGGCCGTCTCGGCCCANTGTCCTTGAGGCAGCGCCNATCCCAGCACTGTTAATATTAATATGCAATGCGCCATATTGGCTCAGGGTTTTATCAATCGCCGCACNGACAGCATCTGCATTGGCGACATCTCCAGCGGCGAAGGTTGCATTGTCTCCCAGTTCTGATGCTGCTTTTTCAGCATTTTCCTCGTTGAGATCAAAGATCATCACATTAGCACCTGCAGCGATAAAATTTTCTGCGGTGGCACGGCCTAGNCCGGAAGCTGCACCGGTAATGAAAGCCACTTTGTCTTTTAACAGCATCTTATTTTCACCCTTTTATCCAAAATCGAAATTATACACGCTTCTCTTACTTTGATGGACATTACTGACACCGTTTATCGTTATAATCAATTTTATGGAATCCGAATTGATTAAAACTGAGTTTGACCTGACTTCATTCAANACCCTGGCTTTACCTTCAAGGGCGCAGTATTTCTGCAAGGCGATNGACCAGGAAACGCTGATGCAAGCNCTGTTATTTGCAAANCATCGAGGTCTGGCTATTAGCATTGTTGCCTCTGGTAGTAATGTTGTGCTGCCCGAGAAAATATCAGGCATGGTTATTAACCCGAACATGCAGGGCATTGTCAGAAAAGGAAACAGGTTGCGCGTTGCTGCCGGTGTCCTCTGGGATCATCTGGTCAGAGAATCAATTTACACTTCTGGTTTATTTGGGTTGGAAAATTTATCGGGAATACCGGGTACTGTGGGCGCCGCGCCTATCCAGAATATTGGTGCCTACGGTATTGAGTTTNCAGACCGATTCAAAGCACTCTCCGCGATAGACTTGAGAACACATGAACAGCATCGGTTTGATACAGATGCNTGTCAATTTGGCTATCGAAGCAGTATTTTCAAGAAGGCTTTGACTGATCAGTTTATCATTACAGAAGTAGAATTAGCCCTNGTATCACAGCCAGTTCCCTGTCTNGATTATGTTGAATTAGAGCAGCAAGTGGGCACCCAGAAGCTTCAGGATTATCCCAGGGCAGTCAGAGAAGCAGTATTGCAATTGCGTCAGCAAAAACTACCTGACCCNCGGCACCGGCCTAATGTGGGCAGTTTTTTTAAGAACCCCGTTATCAGCGCAAGTGNATATGATGCGTTANTCTCAGANTTAGGTTCGATNCCCGGCCATAGAGAAGGCGACTCCTGCAAAGTATCAGCTGCCTGGCTAATAGACCAGCTTGATTTTAAGGGTCATCGAGTGGGTGGTGCNCAGGTCTCTAATCAACATGCCCTGGTCCTTGAAAACGTAGGCGGGGCCAGCTTTTCNGATATCCTGACCTTGACCAGAANAGTGCAGGCGGCAGTTCAGGAAAACTACCGTATTGCACTCGAACCCGAGCCTGTATTTTTCAACCNTAGTCGGCAGATCTGACAGTAAAGCAGATGTTATGGGTGCCTGCGCAGGGTTCAGTTGCACCCTTTGCCCAAAATCTGCTGAGCANAGGGGGTATGTTAAGGCCTGCTCGTCCTCGGGTCGTTATTCGCTCGATTCCAATTGCTTGAGTGATTAGCACCGAGGTCTCTCTCTATGGTAGGTAAATACTCGGTAACCGGTTTTTGTGGTGCAATAACTAAAACAGGACCTGGCGCGAGTATCTGAGGCGCAACTCGTGGGTCATTACCGGCCTGGCCCCATTNGCCTGCGCTGTTTANGTTTGNCGCANTATTTTCATTTTGCNTCTCAGCAGGAGAACCATTCTGCTNCGNTGATACGGATTGCTTCACAGGTTTGGNCTGGTCCGCAGATAGTTCATTTTCGCTGGACANGCTNCTGTCTAGCTGGGCAACCGTTGAAGACGGNTCATCGGTTTTTTTGCTCCTGCGTCTTCGCTGGGTTTTCTCTCGATTACCGCTAGCTCTTTTGTCTGTGCTCGGCTGTTCCTCATTTGCCTTGGCTTTGGTTTCGGTGATGACTTCTGGCGCTNTTATAGCATCAGGTGTTTTCGTNGGTGTCGTACTGATTTCGTCGTCTTTTCTGGTTTTTCTTGGCGCGCGAGTGGCCTTTTTAGAAGTNGCTGTGCTTTTTGAAGTTCGAGACGTGCTTTCCTTTGCACTTCTACCGCCTTCTGTTCTGGTACTGGTAGCTTNTTTCGAGGTTGCTGGATTGGAAGCGTCGTCCTGNGCTCTCTTGTCNTTGGGGCGANTGGTTTTCCTGGGTTTCCTTTTCCTTGTTGNGTCAGCGGTTACACTGCCCGNCGTCTTCCTTGTCCGGGGTGGTGCCTTTTTGGCTGCGGGAGCTTGCTCTGNNGCCTTCAGGAAGCCGAACAGTTTATCGAAAAGGCTCGCATCGGCTTGCTTGGTCGGCTTGTTCCTGCTCTGTGGTTTAGCGGGGTTATTTACTTTTTCCGGGCTGTTACCCGTTTTCTTTCTGGCGATGGGTGCGTCATCTCTAATGACTGATACCACCGCAGACTCGCGAACAACCGGTCTTAGTGCGATGGCAGTTTCTGGTTCCTCATCTTTTTCCACGGATTGGATGTCGTAACTTGCNTGTTCTTCCTCAACATCTTCAGCTCGCAGCCGTTCTACTCTATAGTGAGGTGTCTCCATCTCAACCTCTGCGATNATAACGACCCTGACACTGTTCTGGCTTTCGATATTGGCAATCATTTCGCGCTTTTCGTTTAAAACAAACGAGGCGACTGAAACGGGCAGGAATGCTCTTATTTCTGTGCTGGTCTGCTTCAGTGCTTCTTCCTGTATGAGTCTGAGCACNGCCAGAGCACTGGATTCTATATCCCGGATTGTNCCAAGGCCCTCACAGCGGGGGCACATGATGTGGCTGGTTTCTCGCAGAGATGGACGCAATCTTTGTCGGCTCATTTCAAGCAGGCCAAATTTTGAGATTCGACCTAATTGGATCCTTGCCCGGTCGACTTCCAGTGAATCGCGCATGCAATTTTCTACAGCTCGTTGGTTTTTGGTAGGCGTCATGTCGATGAAATCGATAACAATCAAGCCACCAATATCTCTCAGCCTGAGTTGTCTGCTGATCTCATCGGCGGCCTCTAAATTTGTGTTCAGGGCNGTTTCCTCAATGTCAGAACCCCGAGTGGCCCTGGCAGAGTTGATATCGATGGACACCAGTGCTTCGGTTGGATCGATGACAATCGACCCTCCCGANGGCAATCTTACTTCGCGTTGAAACGCGGATTCGATCTGGCCCTCTATCTGATATCGATTAAAGAGCGGAACATCGCTGGAATAGCGTTTAATCTTNGACGCTAGGTGTGGCATAACTTGATTAACAAAAGATGCTGCCTGTTTGAATGCCTCGTCTGTATCGATGAGTACTTCGCCGATATCATCTCTCATATAGTCCCTGACGGCACGGGTGATGACATCGCCTTCCTGGTAGACCAGAAAGGGGGCTTTACGATCATCTACGGCTATCTTGATNGCCTCTGCAAGTTGCAGCAGGTATTTNAGATCCCATTGCAATTCTTCTGCAGATCTACCAACGCCGGCAGTACGAACAATAGCGCCCATATCCTTGGGAATATCCAGAGTNGCCAGGGCATCTTTTAGGTCATCGCGCTNGTCGCCTTCTATCCGTCGNGATATTCCTCCAGCACGAGGGTTATTGGGCATCAGCACAAGATAACGGCCTGCCAGGCTATAGAAAGTGGTCANNGCTGCGCCTTTGGTCCCGCGTTCTTCTTTATCTACCTGGACAATGATTTCCTGGCCTTCCTTGACGACTTCGGAAATGTTGANTCTGCCCTTGGAATTGGCAGGTGCCTTGGAAAAATACGTTCTTGAAATTTCTTTTAAGGGCAGAAAGCCATGACGATTACCACCAAAGTCTACAAAAGCAGCTTCCAGGCTNGGTTCTACCCGGGTAATTTTACCTTTATAGATATTAGATTTTTTTTGATCTCTTGCCAGACTTTCTATATCTAAATCATACATCCGCTGCCCATCTACCAGGGCAACCCGCAACTCTTCACTGTGAGTTGCGTTTATTAACATTCTTTTCATTACGATACCAGTTTATATGCGCTCNTGGCACGACATGGTATCGGCAAATCTAGTGATCAGCCTCTTACTGTCATTTGTAACAGAACAGGTTTGTCCTGTTCGNTTTTCCTCTGCAACAGTGCGTAGTTTAAAATGTCGATCATATTCCTTTTAACATTTTCCTTTTAACATTTTCCTTTTAAGGTTTAGAAGGAGCGATTGGGATATGCTCAACTTTTTGTTTACCAGAATCTGGAAGACCAGATCAGGNAATAATTCTGTTGTGTCGAAAATCGATTTGACGATACACGTCACGACTCTTCTCGCGCGTTAATTTTAGCGACTCTTTTTTATTTATCCTGTCGCCTGCTTAGTGTCAAAATATAATATAATTTTTACGATTTAATCGCCGGGTCGAATACACTTGGATTGACCTCATTTGTTGTAAGACGAAGGTAAATTGTGCATTTGGACCTCGTCTGTTGCTGCATAATAGCAGGTATTGGTGCCAGGGTACAAAATTATGATTCAGTTGATAAAGCAGGTAGACCCGCCCAAGGCGCAAATAGTGACGATTCCAGAGGGTTATTCAGGTCAGAGGATTGATAATTTCCTCATTACTAATCTGAAAGGTGTNCCGAAAACCCGTATTTACCGGATGATCAGAAANGGCGAAGTCAGAATCAATGGTGGCAGGGCCAAGCCTGATAGCAGGATAGCTGACGGTGATAATATTCGAATTCCGCCAGTGCGTATGGCGGCTTCCGATACGACCGGTAATTTTGAATTTCTGGAAATTGAAAAATCTATTATTTTTGAAAATGANCGGATGCTCATTGTTGACAAGCCAGCCGGCATGGCTGTNCATGGTGGCAGCGGTCTGTCTTTTGGGGTGATAGAAGCGTTGCGCGCAGCCAGNCCAAAGCTGCCATTCCTTGAACTGGTTCACCGCCTGGATCGGCCCACGTCTGGATGCTTAATGGTAGCTAAGAAAAGAAGCTTTCTAAAGAAAATCCAACTCGAATTGCATGACAAGTCACGGTTGCACAAATATTATGATGTGTTTGTTCACGGCAACTGGTCAGCGAATATAAAAGAAGTGACTGCGCCNTTAAAGAAGAACACATTAAAGAGCGGTGAGCGCATTAGTCGTGTNGCGGCCGATGGTAAAGACTGCAAAACAAAGTTCTCTNTGCTATCGCAGGGAGACGGTATCAGTTGGTTGCGAGCGCAACCGGTTACAGGCAGAACACATCAGATACGCGTTCACTGTGCGCATAAGGGATATCCGGTGATAGGAGACAGCAAGTACGGNGATGAGCTCAGGGATAAAGCCTTACAGGCACCTAGAATGATGCTGCATGCCTGCAGCCTCGGTTTGGGTACAATTGCCAAGCCGAAGGCAGATGATCTGGAANGNTTCTGGGTTGAATCGAAGTTGGATGCTCAGATGGATCGCTTCGCAAAGCGTTTTTTCAGCTGAGACCGGCCCNCGCTGCCTATCTCATAGAGCTTTCCATTCAGGGTGNTTGCAGAGGCCTTTTCAGAGCAGGGATTCGAAGGCTATTCCCAGGTCCTCCAGGGCATCCATTAGCATGATGATNGGTAGCCCATAGAGCGTATTGATGTCTCNACCTCGCATCTGNTCGATCAGACAGAGGCCCAGGCCTTCTGCTTTGATACTGCCGGCGCAATCCAGGGGCTGATCTAGATCGACATACCAGTTNATTTTTTTGGCTGTGAGCGATCTGAATTTAATATCAAACCGTTCACGACCTTGCCAGATTTTCTTTCGGTCTCGGTACAGGCACACAGCA
>NZUN01000008.1 GCA_002697205.1 Gammaproteobacteria bacterium | reverse complement strand
GCATTATGCAACGGTAGCCGATCTAATATCAATTTCTGACATATGCGCTGCACAAGAGGCTTGGTCATGACTACGTGAATCCTGGTTTTGCCTGCAGAAAGGCGATCGGAGTAGAAGGCGCCAGGGCAGTAAGCTCAGGTCAATGATGAGGTGGTAATGAAGGTAGTTTGATGAAAGGTCTATCAGTGCCTAACTGAAGGGCCAATCTGAAATCGAGAAGAAGGTCTCGCAGATGTTGTTATTTGTGACCGGGCCGCTTGAATGCTACATTTCTAGTATCGTTAGGAAATCGATAATGCACATTCAAACTAATATACCTTTCAGGCTTGATGAAATTACTCCTGCCTGGTTGACCACAGCGCTGCGTGAGAGCGGTATTCTCAAACACGCTAAAGTCATGGATTTGACCAAGCGCATCATTGGTGAGGAAACGGGCTTCCTTGGGCAGGTAGTTATTCTCAGGCCCATTTATTCTGATAAAGAGGCTAATGCACCAGAATCTATGGTGCTGAAAATCCCAACGCCATTGAAAAACAGAAAAATGGGCCAGTCCCTGGGTGTATATGAGAAGGAAATCAGATTCTACCGCGATCTGAAACCCAAATTATGGGTGCGGACACCGGCGCATTATTACAGTGCACTGAATGCGTACGATGATCCTGTCGTGGTTATTGAACGACTGAAGTCGCTGAATCGTTTAGCGATGCCGTTAATCGCTATCCTGGCCATTGTGGTGACCTGGTTCATTGGCCTTTTCCCGAGGCGATATGTGCTGTTAATCGAAGATGTCAGTCATTTTCGGATGGGTGATCAGCTTAACGGCTGCTCAGAAAAGGATGTGCGGGGCGTGCTGGATGCCATGGCAATGCTGCATGCCCAGTTCTGGGATAACGAGGAACTGGCGAGCATGAGCTGGATTGCTCCGGTTGAATTGACCAGTAAGTTGATCCATCTGACTTATCTGCAGGCAGTCGAGAAGTATAAGCGGGCCTCAAAAGATCAATTGTCTGAACACCAGCTTGCTTTAATTAACTGGTTAAAGGGGAACGGCATCAGCCTTACCGAGGTTCAGGGTACCTGTTCGAGAACCTTGCTGCATGGTGACTTCAGGCTCGATAACCTTTGCTTTGACGACACTGCCGGTGAAGTCCTGGTGCTTGACTGGCAAACTATGACCACCGGCTCTGCGGGTATGGATCTCGCCTATTTTCTAAGCGCGGCGCTGCCTCTGGAAACAACTGAAGAATCCATCAACGAAATGATTGAGCATTATCGGCAGGCTTTAATCCAGCGAGGGGTTGATGTTTCGAACCAGAGAATAAGGTGGCAGTACGATATTGGCATGTTGTCCATGCTCCACAGAATTGCGCCGATTCTTTTCCAGGAGCAACTTGAGCTGGGTACAGACCGAGGTCCCGAATTAATGCAGGGCTGGATAGACAAGACCTTCAAAAAGCTGGAAGGAGTTGACTTTGAGCATATTCTTGAACAGATGCCGGCATAGCTCATGTAACCTAAATTGACAGGCGATTATCAAGTGAAACCAAGACTAGAAGGAGGGCTGACATGAAGGTAAGGCATGAGGCAAAGGCTGCTTTTTTTGCTGCTGTGGACGACGCCTGCAAAAAGGCTATCTGGTGTGCGATTGCAACGGTAAGCGATGAGCAACCCCGTGTTAGAATTGTTCACCCTACCTGGGAGGGTGAAACACTCTGGTTTGCCACTGGACCCCAATCACCTAAAGCAAACCAGATAAGGGTCAATCCGTTTGTCGACATTCAGTACCAGGTCGCACCACCGGATTTCGTACATGTCATGGTTCGAGGCAAAGCCGAACTGATTTCCGACCTGGCAACCAAGCAGTATGCCTGGGATGCGATTGATTATGATTTAACCCAGTTCGGCAGTAAGGGCCCGGATGATGTTAATTTTTGCCCTGTCAGAATTACACCTTCACGGGTAGAGCTTTCTGAGATGTTTGGCTCGACGAATAAGCGGGTCTGGCGTAGCTGACCGGGTTTGACCGAAGCGCAAACTCTTTTCCAGGCGTCGTAATAGATGGTAGTGCGGGCAGGCAAAGATGGATTTATTTCGCCAATGGTATAGGCAGTGGTCAGTAAGGGCGGGCAGGCTGAAGCAGATCACTTGCAAACCAAACTAAAAGCGTCTGGTGCTTTCGCTGTAGCCAGGTTTCTAGGACGCTCCTACTAGACAGATCATGAGGTGTTGCTATGGGTTTTAGATCAGCGGTCATTTTTTTCTTTCTTTTACTATCCATTCAGATTAGCGCGGAAGCGGCAATTGATGATGAAGCCGTAAGCTGGCTGCAGGCTTATCTGCAGGTCGATACCATAAACCCACCGGGTAATGAATCCAGGGCAGTCGATTTTTATGCCAGCATTTTCGAAAAAGAAGGTGTTGAGTACAGCGCTGCAGAGAGTGCGCCAGGTAGAGGCAATATCTGGGCTCGAATAAAAGGCGGTGATAGTCCTGCGTTGATATTATTGCAGCATACTGACGTTGTTCCGGCTAACACGAAATTCTGGACAGCAGAACCATTGTCTGGAGAGGAACGCGATGGATTTATCTGGGGTAGAGGTGCCCTGGATATGAAAGGGACCGGCATTAGTCATCTCGCTACTTTTTTAAGTCTACATAGATCAGGTATTGCCCTAAACAGAGATGTGGTTTTTCTTGCAACAGCAGATGAGGAGGCTGGTGGTGCCTTCGGTGTCGGCTGGCTGGTTGAGCATCGCCCTGAGATCTTTGAAAACGCNGGTTTACTGATTAATGAGGGGGGAAGTGGTTATCGCGAGAATGNGGATATTATTTTTGGGGTCGAAGTTACTCAGAAGGTGCCCGTGTGGTTTCGGTTGACGTCTGTTGATACCCCGGGNCATGGGTCCTCACCACGGCCAACTAGTTCAGTGACACGAATTATTGATGCATTGCACGCGATNAAAGAAAACCCTTTCCCAGCNAGAATAATTCCTGAGGTAGAGCAGGTGTTTCACGAGGCAGCAAAATCTATGCAGGGTGATCTNGCAAAGGCCTNTGCNGATATCAGAAATTCGATAAAGGAAACCCATTTCCTTAANGAACTGCAAGNTTATTCTGCNNCCAACCACGCACTTACAAGAGATACCTGNTCTATTACACGCNTGGGAGGTTCAACCAAGATTAATGTNGTTCCACCTGTATCCTGGGCAGAAGTTGATTGNCGTATGCTNCCCGATAGGCCGGCTAAGGAATTTATCAGAGANTTCAAGCAACGTCTTGAAGGAACAGGCGTAGAGGTGGAAGTTATTATGGCTTTTACNCCNGCCATTTCGTCCACTGATTCTGTACTGTTCAAAGCTATTGAGAGTGAAACAGGCCGNCTCTATCCAAATTCTCGCGTGGTGCCATCAGTGAGTACTGGATTNACGGATAGCCATTTCACNAGAGATTTAGGNATTGCCAGTTATGGTTTNAGCCCCATTATTGTAGATAGGAATGAATATNCAAGGATACACGGCAATGACGAAAGAGTTGATGNAAAAGCTTTTCGTCAAGCTGTGCTGGACCTTATGCAGATTATCTCTCGCGTTGTTTCTGATTAANTNAGAATAGCCGGGTGTCATCAAAAGCNTCTATNANTAATAANGGGCGAGGCAGCCCTCGTCTCTNTCCTGAGATNATGTCTGCCTAGNANTGCTNCNCCGTATTCAATGACATAACNGGCATTCTCTGNGGTTGTTTGNTCAACCTTACCTTTNTTTACGGAACCCACCGTANACATCAGACCGGGAGAAGTCGCAAGCTGGGTTGATTCTTTGCGGGAGAATGGGTCTTCAGTATTAGAACGACCTTGGCAGCACCACTGATCTGNCTTTAACNATTATCGATGCCGACTATCCCATTGATAGCATGATAGGCCGATAATATGGCGCCTTCCTGCCAACCCTGAAGAATGGACAGATGCTCGCCTGCGAAGTAAATGTTACTGTCGGCAGTGAGCAGTATGCCNGGGTCTGACGCGCCCCAGGCGCCTTCCTGGTAGGGTATTTTCGGCCAGGAGACGCTGATNCCCTGACTTACTTCATCCCCATATTCCTGATGCATCTGGTTACCCTCTGTGGCGGCAGTTTCAAGCCTGGCGGTTGGATTCATATCAGCAAANCGTTGCCCTGCACTGTTGGAATAGGTATAGGCGCCAACGACAATCCCTTGTTGGGAACCAAAGTCGTTGTTGGGATACCAGATTTGGGTAATACCCTGGTCAGTCCAACTGATGCCGCCATAAATGTTATGGTCCTGTTCCCAGAACCGCCTGGATTGGAANGCCATTTTTGTCGCCTTGGTGTAAACAAAATTATCGATCGCCTGTTGATGATCTGCAGAGAAATCAGCTGCAATGTTCGCCAGCACTGTCGCGGGGATGGTACAAACGCAATAGTCGCTTTCGATTGAATTGGGATTTCCAGCACCATCCAGGTACTCGATTNGAACGCCATTGTCCGTCTTACGAATGGCGGACACGATAGACGANTAGCGGATCAGATCCTGTACNCGTTGTTCGAAGGCAGCNGCAATTCGATCCATACCGCCAACGGGTTGAAGCATGGACGCTTGTTGATTAATTTCCTCTGCGAAGGCGGTTTGAGATCGCCAGTAGTCACTANTNAAAAGCGCTGACAATGATAAGGCAGGCACGGTGGTTTGGCGGTTNGGNTCTTCATCTGGGGATTCAATAAAACCATTTCGCGANGACCCNGANTAGTTTCCATCGGCATCGAGGGCNCCAAACTCCTTTAGCATGGCGGTTAGNTTTTCCCTGTCCTGGCTACTTAACTGGGCATCCAGCGCGCCGCTGTTGGCGGCATCGGTCAATAATNCAGCGGTGTAACCGCGCAGGTCGGCTTTGACCTGTCTCGCAGTTTGCGGAACGCCATCAAAGGCATCGGTTTGGTGAAGCAGGGCCGCTCTATTGTCATTAATGAATGGTTCTAACGACACATTAAAGTTACGACAGTAGCGCAATAGATTGACATGGTGGTGCGAAATCCGGGCGGGTCCCGGGTTGAAGTAGAGGCTATCGTCTGCATCAAAATTACAGATCTGGGTTGAGTCAGTTTCCTCAACGACATCACCTGCTCGGATGGTCTGGCAACGGCCTCCCGCTCTGGCCGTTGCTTCCAGCAACGTACAGGTNTAGCCCAGGTTGTTCATTTCATANGCAGTTGTCATNCCNGCGATACCGGCACCCAGGATAGTGACACTTTTNCCGGTGCCTACGTCCGNTGGCCAGTCTGCAGGGGAAACAAAGGTGCTACTTGCNGGAGCTGTGGTACTGGGGGNAGCANCAATAGTGCCTGCAGTGTTGTTATCTGAGGCAGATGAGGAACCGCAGGCCGCAGTAGCACTAGTGAGGCCAAGCGCGAGGGCGGCNCGATAAACCGCAGAACCCCCGGCCAGATGNCCAATGGANTCAAGAAAATCGCGGCGACTGTAATTTGATGTAGACATTTTTTTTGCTCCTGTTTTTTAGGTTACAAAAATCTGGTATGAGGGCTCAGGGATTGATCATAGCGTGCCANGGCTNGCTTATCTTTAAAGATAAGTGCCTGGTATTTCCCTGAAGGNTCAGTTCCTGAGCTTTTATGCTGCCACAGGGATNCAACATGTCAGATACTTCTTAGATCAAATATTTTTAGCACAAATATTTTTGAAGTAAATATTTTTAGCACAAATATTTTTGAAGCAAATATTTTTAGCGCAAATATTTTTGAAGCAAATATTTTTAGCACAAATATTTTTAGCACAAATATTTTTCAGGCCAGTTTGAGCTGNTATCAATTGATGNAATGACCCGCAGNTAGGCCAGTNACNAGTCAGAAATAAAAGGGTTTAAGCCAGGGAGCAGAGTAANTGGACCGCTGCGGACCGCAATGACAGGAAATCTGCTTTNAAATGGCGTTCATAATGGCTAACAAGGGTGGCGGGAATCGCCGTTCCGGGGGTTGCCAGGCAATTTCAAGATTTNGGAAATGATGTTTTTTATTTACAAATTAGATATCTGGAATAAAGTAATCACAGATTGAAAATATAATACATTGGAAACCGCTTATGTCGAACTCCACGCCTTTTGTCTCAGATGAACCAGTGGCTCAGTCCAAGGTGACCCAGACCGGTGGGCAAGCCATTGTCCAGGGTCTGATAGCAAAGGGCGTAAAGCGGGGTTTTTGCGTACCCGGCGAAAGCTATNCGGGCATTCTACATGCGTTGGACCAGGTGAANGATGAATTTGATCTGGTGGTCTGTCGCCATGAGGGTGGTGCTTCTTATATGGCCCAGGCATATGGACGAATGACGGGNAAACCNGGCCTGTGTATGGTGACCCGCGGACCGGGTGCCTGTAACGCGCTGATCGGNGTGTCTACCGCGGCGCAGGAAAGCACGCCGATGATCCTGATCATTGGCCATGTAACCACCAGCACCGCCGGACGATTTCCGTTTCAGGAAATTGACCCTCAAGCAGTGTATGGTAGCGTNGCAAAATGGGTAGGTGTTGTTGAACGGGCCGAAGATATCCCCCATATGATCGGCCGTGCGATGTCGATTTCCGTTTCGGGGCGGCCCGGGCCTGTGGTTCTTGCAGTGCCGGATAATGTTCAGTTCAGCGAGATTANGNNAAGCAGGATACTTCCCACAAGGCGCCCGGAAATGGCCCCTGCCGTCGCCAGCATGAACAAGATTGCGGTCCTATTGTCAGAAAGCAAAAAGCCGCTGGTTCTACTGGGCGGCGNCGGTTGGGATCAGGCGGCCTGTGATGATCTTGCGNCCTTTGCAGCGGCTTGGGATCTACCGGTTAGCACCACTTTCCGNCGCAATGATCTGATTGATTTTAGCCATCCCTGTNATATTGGTTCTTTTAACCCGGGTCCACATCCCGAGTTGGTGACCCGGGCCCGAGACTGCGATCTATTGCTGTTGATTGGTGGCCGGTTGAGCGAACTCGAGACTGGCCGCTATGAGNATCTTTGTGNACCAGATGAGGCCCGCACTGTTATCCACGCGGCGGCTTTGTCCGATGAGTTCGGCGAAACNCTGCAACCTGACCTGGCAGTGGTCAGCGATGTAGCNCNGTTTAGCGCGGCGCTGTCCGAGTTACCCGTGCCGANCGGTCTGGCCTTTNCCGGTCAGCGTGAANNCCTGCGCAGCAGTTTTCTGGCTTATAACAGGCCAGTCGATTTTGGTGACAAGATGAACCCGGGTAACNGTGTCGAGGCNTTGCAGNATGTGTTGCCTGAAAATACCATAATCTGTGCCGGTGCTGGCAACTACACCCATTTTGTGCTGCGCCATCACAAGTTTAAGGNGCAGGGCACNCTGCTTGCGCCCTTATCNGCGCCCATGGGCTATTCTGTGCCGGCNGCAGTCNCGGCGGCAATGGAGAATCCGCAACNAGAGGTGGTGGCNTATGTCGGGGATGGGTGTTTNCTGATGAANCCGCAGGANCTGGTGGTAGCGGTGAAACGGNATCTGAAGCTGACCGTGGTGATGTTCAATAACGGCATATATGGCTCCATTAAGATGCACCAGGAGATGGCGGTTTCAGGTATGAANGTGGCAGTGATGCTCGACAATCCGGATTTTCAGGCGATGACACAGTCGATGGGTCTGAAGACACGTCGGCTGACCCAAGCCGAAGCCATAGCCAGTGCCTACCAAGCATTGCGTAAAGAAACTCAAGGGCCGATTTTTATCGAGCTAATAACCGATCCGGATGTGATCAACCCGCAGCTCACTCTGGCGCAAATCCGGGAAAATAAAAGGAAGTAATATGCCGCAGTCTGATAACCTGGACACTGCTGATCGTCCGTTGCCGCTGCCTTTTGTTGCCCAAGGTCCGCTGTATACACCCGGACGGGTGATGCAGGATTCAGCGCGACCTGTTTTTCGACTATCTAATAATGAATCGCCGTTGGGTATTGGCGAGTTGGCAGCACAGGCAGTGCGGGATGCGGCAGGTAGCCAGCATGTTTACCCGGACCCTGACGGTATGGCTCTGGCAGAAGCCCTGGGCGAGGCCCATGGCATCGACCCTTCACGGGTGCTGATTGGCCCGGGCTCAGAGAGCATCATTAACTGGATTATTCTCGGCTGGGTCGGTGTCGGCGATGAGGTGCTGTATAGCGCGCATGGCTTTCAGGCCTATCGTATCCGTGCCATGACTGCAGGTGCGATGCCTGTTGCGGTTGCCGAGCGCAACCTGCGTATTGATGTGGATGCGCTATTGTCGGCGGTGACCGAACGTACCCGCATCGTATTTGTGGCTAACCCTAACAATCCTACTGGCACTTTTATCACGCCGGCTGAAATCGCCAGGCTGCGAGCCGAACTGCGTTCAAATATTATGCTGGTTGTGGATGAGGCTTATTGTGAGTATGTGGCGGACCCTGAGTATTCATCAGTCCTGCAAATGGTCGATGCAAAGGCCGAAAACGTTATCGTCTTGCGAACCTTTTCCAAGTTCTACGGATTGGCCGGGCTGCGGGTTGGCTGGGCCTATGCGCCACGCTTCGCCGTCGATGCGCTGTCGCGGGTGAGTGGCCCCTATGCGGTGTCGCGAGTGGCGCTAGAGGCTGCGCAAGCTGCCATGCGGGACCAGGCGCATTGCGATGCGGCACGCAGGCATAATGATATCTGGCTGGCCTGGACAAGTGAACATATCCGGTCGTTGGGTTATGAGACCACGGACAGTGTCTGCAACTTTGTTACCATGAAAATCCCAGGCGGAGCTGAGGCTGCAGTGGCGTTTGATAAAAAACTGTGTTCGCTGGGTTTTGTGGGCCGGCTTGCCCATCAGAATGCGCTACCGGACTGGTTGCGGTTGACTATTGGCTCAGCTGAAGCCATGCAGACACTGATTCCAGCACTTGAAACACTGATTGAATAGCAACGAATTGGTCGGAGGATAATGATCAAACATTTCTTAATAGGCCTGATGATAGCGGCTGTTATGACGGCAATGATTCCCAGCAGCGCCCGGACACAGAGCTTTACGGTCGGCACTTCTGCTCAGGGGTCAAGCGGCTATGCGATGACCGGTGCGATGGCAAAAGTTGCACTTAAGGCCAGCCGGCTGCGGTTGCGGGCCATGCCTCAGGGCGGGCCAACGGTGACGCTGCCATTGGTTAACCAGGGAGATCTGGATTTTTCCATCGCGGTGAGCTTTGTGGCCCGGTTTGGCGTCCAAGGTAGCGCCATGTTCAGCGNTATTGGTCCACTCGATGACCTGCGTGTGGTTGCGGCATTGCGGGTGCTACCACTCGGCGTGATGGTGCCCAGGGATTCTGATGTCAAGCGGTTGTCTGACTTTCGCGGACGTAATATGCCAACCAAGTTCAATACCCAGAAGATCATGGGCGCGATGATGACTGCCGTCTACGAAATGGGCGGTATGACGGCCGAAGACATAAACGGTTTTCCGACACCTACGGGTGAACGTGCGGTTGAAGACCTGATTGCAGGGCGGATTGCGGGGACGCTTTACACGATGGATGCGGGGCTGACCCAGCAGGCTAATGCTAAAATCGGCATTCGTTATATCGGCATCGAAAACAATGAAGAAAACAGCGCCATTCTGGCGCGCCATGCGCCGGGTGCAGTGATTGGCATGATCGAGCCTGGGGATGCTTATGCGGGTTTGGATGAGCCTGTGAATGTTATCGTGGCGCCGTTTCTGCTGATGGCTAATAAAGATGTTCACCCGGCAGTGGTACGGCAACTGCTCGAAGCGCTACATGACCATAAAGCGAGCCTGGTGGCGTCTTTTTCTGGATTTGACAGCTTTAACCCTGAGAGGATGTATCAGGAAGTGGACATGCCCTATCATGAAGGCGCATTGGCCTTTTACCGAGAAATCGGCCAGCTGAATTAAAACCGATAGCCATGGCTGACAGCACGGGAGTTGCGCATGCAACCGGGTGACCTTGAAAAGCAGGAATTTGGCCTGGATATTTTTTCAAACAGGACCGTTTCACATCGTCTCGGTCTGGCCTTGTGCGGGCTGATCAGCCTGGCCTCGCTGGGCTGGGCGCTAGATGTGTATCGTGAGTTGGGCATGTCGTTTATGAACGAGCAGTTTTTTGCCATGGTGATGGCGATTGCGCTGCCGGCGGTGTTGCTGATGTATCGGGCTGACCGCAGCGATCTACTGCAGGCGGCGCCGATCTATGACTGGCTGCTGGCCCTGGTCGGTTTTGCCAATGGCGTGTATGTTGCTATCTATTACCCGGATATTCTGGACCGGTTGTATACCTCACCCGAGGATGCGGTGATCGCAGGCTCGGTTTTTGTTGGGCTGATCGCTGAGGGCCTGCGGCGTACTGCAGGAAAGGTGTTGTTCCTGTTTCTGATGTTCATTCTCCTGTTTGGTTTTTTCAGNCATTATCTGCCGTTTAATTTTCGTGGCGAGGAGATCTCTTACGCGCGTTATGTTGTATTTCTGGGTCTGGACTCCAATGGCTTACTCGGTTTGGCACTGAAGGTATCTACTACCATGATCACTGCGTTTCTGCTGTTTGGTTTTGTACTGGAGAAAGCCGGCGGTGCTGAATTTTTCACTGATTTCTCTAAATCCGTGGTAGGCGCTAAGCGAGGCGGCTCAGCCAAGATCGCAATTGTCGCCTCCAGCCTGTTTGGTTCGATTTCCGGCAGTGCAGTGTCCAATGTGGTATCGACAGGGGTAGTGACCATCCCNTTAATGCGTCGATCCGGCTATTCGAATGAAGATTCCGCCGGNGTGGAAGCGGTGGCGTCGACCGGCGGNCAGTTAATGCCGCCAATGATGGGCATAGCCGCCTTTCTGATGGCAGAGATCCTGCAAAGNCCCTATTCGGAGNTTGTGATNGCCGCCATCATCCCGGCNCTGCTGTATTATATNGCCCTGTTTACCCATGTTGACCTGCTGGCGGTACGTGACCGGATTAAACCGCTGCAGGCATCGCAGATTGGCAAGCTGGGNCCGATCTTCAGCAAGGGCTGGTTNTTTTTCATCCCCTTTGTNGTGATCATCATGGGGTTGTTTACNTTTAATCTGCAGCCGGAAACTGCTGCTGTTTACGGTTCGGTTTCGCTATTGCCCATCGGGCTTTTTCTGGGTTATGGCACGATCAAACTGTCGCTCCGTGACGCGCTGCCAATCCTGGTGCGTNCCGGTCAGGCGGCACTGGAGATCATGATGATTTCGGCGGCGGCGGGCATCATTATCGGCGTACTGAACATCTCNGGACTTGGCTTTGCACTGACCCTTGAACTGGTGTACATGCTCGATGGCAATCTGTTGATTCTGTTGCTGGTNGTTGCCTCCATGAGTATTGTNCTGGGTATGGGNATGCCAACGGTNGGCGTGTATCTGCTGTTGGCGACGCTGCTGGCCCCTTCGATAGTGGAATCAGGCATTCCAGCGCTGGCCGCCCATCTGTTTGTGTTTTACTTTGGCATTATGTCACTGATCACCCCCCCAGTAGCGATTGCGGCCTTCANAGCAGCGACTCTGGNACGCGCNGATGCCTTNAAANCCGTGTGGGCGGCGGTGCGCTTTGGTTGGGTGGCGTATCTTATTCCCTTCCTNGTGGTAGCCTCGCCGGTGATGATCATGGATGGCACCTGGCCCCATATAGNGGCTTCATTTGTGACCGCGGTAGCTGGCGTNTGGTTTGTTACTGCGACCATCGTGGGAGTCTGGCGCGGGCCGATGAACGNCATGATCCGGTCAGCATTCTTGGTNGGTGGTCTGCTCCTGATTGTACCCACTGATCTAGGNACGCTGGCTATTGCTGCAAATGTAATTGGCGTGGTGCTGGCGGTGGTTTTGATCNCCAGCTCGGCATTTGGACAGCAGCGTCTCCCTGAGACCTGNATCACAGTAGTATAAAGGTNGAAGCGATGAAACAACCCAATNTTCTGCTGTTCATTACNGACCAGCATCGTGCCGATCACCTGGGCTGTTANGGNAATNCCCAGGTGAAAACACCTCANATCGATGCGCTGGCTGCACGCGGTACGCGCTATGATCGTTTTTATGTGGCNAATCCAGTGTGCATGGCTAACCGNGCTTCTTTGATGACTGGGCGCATGCCATCGNGTCATGGGGTCTATTCCAATGGCACGCCATTGTCGATACATTCCAGGACTTTTGTGCAGCGGTTGCTGGAAGAGGGCTATCANACCGCATTGATTGGCAAGTCGCATCTGCAGACCATCACTGGCAGAGAAGCTGCCTGGAAACCGGACNCGNCGCGTTATCAGTATGATGAGCGTGGCCAACCGGTTGAGGCACAAAGCCCTAATCGACGCGGCCAGCAGTATCTGAACGAAGATCCGCGCTCCTGGGCAGAGCCAGGTTTCAGCACCGAGACGCCGTACTATGGTTTTGAAAAAGTGACCATGGTGACGGGCCATGGGGATGAGGCCGGCGGTGATTATGAGCAGTGGCTGAAAGCGCAACCCGGTGACTGGAATATGCGGCGGGGTGAGCCAAATGCTATCCCGGTTCCAGGTATTGTCACGCCCCAGGCCTGGCGCACGCAGTTGCCCGAAGCGCTGTATCCAAGCGCTTATATCGGTGGGGAGACGGTTGACTATCTACAAGCCCATACCGTGAAAGACACTAACCAGCCGTTTTTTATACAGTGTTCTTTCCCTGATCCCCATCACCCCTTTACACCGCCCGGCAGATACTGGGACATGTACGACCCGGATGAGATCGCCTTACCTTCTGGTTTTGGACGGGGTGACACGCATCTGGACAATTATCTGCATGAGGCCCTTGAACAAGGCAGGGCCCAGCGCAGCACCCAGATGCCCTATGCCGTGAATGAACGGGAAGTGCGTGAGGCGATTGCATTGACCTACGGCATGATCGCGCTGATTGATGATCAGGTCGGCGTGGTTATGGCCGAGCTGGAACGGCTCGGCCTGGTGGAAGATACCCTGGTGATTTTCACTTCAGATCACGGTGATTACATGGGTGACCGCGGCTTGATGTTAAAGGGACCGTTGCATTTGCACGGCCTGGTGCGGGTGCCTTTTATCTGGGCCGATCCCAGAAACAGGCATGCCAGAGTCAGCCAGGAGTTGGGCCAGACTATTGATATTTCTGCCTCTATCATGGATCACGCCAGGGTTTCGCCTTATTACGGTATTCAGGGGCGTGTGTTGGAGAAAGACCCGGAAGTGGATGCGCTGTTGATTGAGGACAGCCGCCAGCGGGTCAACCTGGGGTTTGATCGTTTCCAGGGGTTACGCACGCTGATTACTAAGACCCACCGATTGACTATTGGCGAGCCGGATGCGGGCAATGAGCTGTATGATCTGATTGCGGACCCTGACGAGCGTCACAATCTTTGGCAGGACCCAGCGCGGATGGAGACGCGGGCTGCCCTGCTGGATGCCCTGGTGCGCAAGATGATAGCGATGCAGGACCCGGTACCTTTGGCACCATTTTATGCGTGAGTGATACGGTCGGCCAGCTGGCCTCTGGAATTCACCTAACAAGCAAGGAAATCAGCTCTATTGAAAATCACCAGAATATTCTTCAGGCGAGGGCCCACCTCGATGGCGCCTTGCTGCAGAAGCCATTGTCTTGTATTGCTGATTCAAAAGGGCTGCTACTGCTGCATTGAACGATCCCTCGGAATGTGGTTTATTCTGCCTATGCTCGGCTTTGTTTAGTGTTCGAACGAGGTAGCCAAAGGTAATCCGGCCGGGTAGCAGTTCCATAATGTGAATCAGTAGCGCCTGATCTGGAGTGCTACAGGTGAAAAAAGGAATTACCTTGCACAATTTGTCCTGAGGGAATTGCAAATGCAATGTATGACATCAACTGCAAGTACTGTCTGGTTAGGTCATCGGTGCCGCCGATGCGTTAAGGAATCGATCAAAAGAATAACAAAGCCTAAGGATATTTGACCAAGGGAGGCGAGATGCTGTCCAATTATCGTGTGCTCGATCTGACGGATGAACGCGGCATATTCTGCGGTTACCTACTTGCCCACCTGGGTGCCGAGGTAGTTGCTATCGAACCTCCTGGAGGGTCGTCGACCAGGCGAAAAGCGCCGTTTAAAGATAAAGCAGGGCTATGGTGGGAAGCCTATGCGCGAGGCAAGCGAAGTCTTGAATTGGATCTTGCAACAGAAACAGGTCAGCATGATTTTGAAGCGCTTGTTAAGGAGGTTGATTTTGTCATTGAATCATTCAGCCCAGCAGAGCGTGCAGATCTGGCGCTGGATTACTCAAGTTTGAGTTTGATTAACCCTGCGCTGATTCTGGTTTCAATCACAGCCTTTGGCCAGACAGGTCCAAAGGCTGACTGGCCAGCTACAGACCTGACGGTCTGGGCCGCCAGTGGTGCGCAGGCACTTGCCGGTGATGCAGACCGGGCACCGGTACGAACCAGTGTGCCTCAGACCTATATGCACGCTGCAGCCGACGCGGCGGGGGCCGCTTTGATTGCGCTTCAGGCTAGACATAAAACGGGCTTCGGGCAGCATGTCGACATTTCTGCGCAATGTTCATCTGCGCAGGCTGCGTTATCGGCATTCCTGGGTCCTGCAAATAATTCCGAGTTGATTATTGAGCGAGAAGCAGGCGGACTGGCCGGGGCATTTCCTATTCAGATGACCTGGCCCTGCAGGAACGGCTATGTCGCAATTACTTTTCTTTTTGGCCCTGCCTTTACCGAACCAAACAAGCGCCTGCTTCGCTGGCTGGCTGAGGATGGGTATTGCTCGAAGCAGACCGCGGAAGAAGATTGGGGCATCAAAATAGCCGCTATGATCGCCACAGGCGAGTCCCCAGAGTCCTACTTCGAGCTGTGCAAACAGATCCAGGCCTTCACCCTGACCCGTAGCAAAGAAGCATTATTCGAAGAGGGCTTGGCGCGAGGGATTTATATCGCGCCAACGCTGGATGTCGAGAATCTGTTAAAGGAAAGGCACTTTCACTCTCGTGATTACTGGCAAAAAATTAATATGGTAGCGGCTGAAGCAAGAGTGCCAGGCGCTTTTGCCAAGATGCCGAAAAGTCCCTTGAAGCGGCTCGGGGTTGCACCGCAGTTAAATGATTTCCAGTCTTTTGCATCGGTTCTCGGATCGAAAATCGAACCCACAGGGAGCTCGGAGCGACCATTGGCAGGACTCAAAGTGCTCGATTTCATGTGGGTTATTGCCGGTCCGATATTTACCCGTTTGCTGACGGATTATGGTGCTACCGTCGTCAAAGTNGAATCCAGTGTTCGGCTTGACCCGGTGCGCGCCGCGCCGCCATTTGTAAATGACGAGCAACTGGTTAGTCATGGCACCTGTTTTAGTAATTTTAATGCCGGGAAATTGGGTGTCACCATTGATCCATCCAACCCGGTGGGCCGGGAAGTTATTCTGGACCTGGTGAAGTGGGCTGATGTGGTAACCGAATCCTTCTCACCAAAGGCAATGCGGGCGTGGGGTCTTGATTACGACACGCTNAGATCGATTAATCCTGATCTGATCATGTTATCAAGTTGTTTGATGGGCCAGACAGGCGAGCGATCCATGATTCCTGGTTACGGCAATATGGCGGCGGCTATCACCGGGTTTTANGAGCTGACGGGATGGCAGGATCGATCTCCAGCGGGCCCTTATCTGGCATACACAGACGGAGTAGCGCCAAGATTCATGCTGGCATCGCTCATGGCAGCGCTTGAACACAGACGCAATACGGGCGANGGCCAGCATATTGATATATCCCAAGCGGAAGCCGCTATCCACCTGCTTGCACCNGCGATTCTGGATTATGAGTTAAATGAGCATGTCTGGCCCCGGATGGGCAATCGTGATCTTGAATGTTGCCCACACGGGGTTTTTCAGGTCAGCGGTGACGATAGATGGGTGGCTCTGGTTTGTCAGTCGGATAAAGACTGGCAGGCCTTGTGCGAGCTGGGGGGATTTGATGATTTAAGAGAAGATCCATCCCTTAAAACCGCACCACAACGAAAGTTACGTGAGGATGACCTCGAGATGAGAATATCAGACTGGACCGGCGCGCAGGATGAGGATGANCTGGTTGCTAGCCTGATTGCGGCCGGGATTGCAGCCCATGTGGTCCAAAANGCCAGAGACTGCATGGATGACCCACAGTTGAAGCATCGCTCTCATTTCATCACAACCACCCACAGTACGGTTGGTGATGTTGTGTTAGAAAATAGTCGTTTTCGATTGAGTAAGACCCCGGCGGTTATTGAAAGAGCAGGCCCGGATATGGGCGAGCACAATGTGGAGGTGTTAACGGAAATACTGGGCTATGACATGGATAAGGTTGCTGATATATTTGCTTCTCTTACCATGGAATAGAACGCCATCGAATATNCAGTTTCTTTTCCCGATTTGCCATTTTCAGGAGAGGGTCCAGTATTACTCTGGCTAGCGTAATAGCGATTCCCTGTTTACAACCAAAGCCTGGGTAAACGCCGGGTTGTGTAATTGCAATGGCTGCCCTTGATGTGAGCGTATACTAGGAAACCGCCTCATAGACAAAGCCAGCTAAAGAACCCAGAATCAAAACATAGATAGGTAGCATACTGATCACTAAGCCTGCTTGGCGCTTCGTTGCTTCTTTGTAATAACCGCGCGCGTACATCAGTCGACCAATGGGCCATAAGATACCTATAACCGAGGCCCAAATCGGATCAACAGCGACGGCAAACAGCCACAACCCAGGAAGAAACAGAGCAAGATGCTCCAGCGTATTCTGGTGCGCTCTGACGTAACGCTGGTACTCNTCAGGGCCATCGTGAGAAGGGGCAGTCACTCCGAAACGCCCACGAGCCATCCCTGACATGAACAGGGTGTAATAGTAAATGAGCAGTGCGATGCAGCTGACTATGCCGGGATAGATGAGGTCTGCCACCGTTTTTCCTTGGTTTGGGTTTCTGGAGGTGTTTCAGGCTAGCAGACAAGTTGAGCAGNTNCGAGTGTCGCCATCATTTCCACATACATCTGCGAGTTTCGAGCATTCTGTACGTCGTCAGCCCATATGGGACCACTAGCACTAAATTCTAAGAGACACTTTTCTATATAGAGTTCCTGCCAGCGGGTGNCCGAGCCACGCAGACGTGCATAGATANNTNTANANCTGCAATTATGTAATTTGGGATGAGTCTAAGACAGTCGGGGAACTCCCCGCTGTTTAATGAGTCTTTATNGAGTTGTACAGAAGCAGNTACATGTAAAGTGGAATTAGACGANCAAAGGTGTCGCAGGGCTGCNTCCATNGAATACTAAGGCATAACNATAAATGCCTCTTAAGCGATCAATTAACTATGACTTATTTAGCTATAGGGCGTTGGTTCTATCCCTTTCCCGTGGTGAACTTTGCTCNCACTGCGCCTATAACCGCAGAAGAACGGGACAGACCTNGCGCCTCTTTCAATGAGAACATAGGAGNTACACCAGTGCAATGTCCGGCCATTAAATAGGAAATCCCGGTCTCCTTCAATTTGAGTCCTGTCCANCTGNGAGTTGATTCAGATGCATTGAAGAGATGTAACCCACCCATCAACNCGAGAACTGGGCCTCTTTGAATGGTATTAGTAACTTGAGNCACCAGATTCACAGTACTTGAGTGTCCGCAGTCTGAAAGANCTATGGGGCCCTCACTTGTCTTTATAACTAATCCTTGACTATCTGGAANCCAATCAACTTCTCTTGCTNCATCTTNGCNATCGATTTTAAAGAATTTTGGAAAATTTTCTTNATTAAATTTTCTTNATTAAATTTTCTTTCTATTGGCCCTGTTGCACATACCCCAGGTGCTACCTCTGTCGCTTTGGAAACTTCTATAAATTTAACACCAAGACTCTCAATCTGTGACCGTTTTGTTAGCATCATGTTTCATTGTGAGGAACCAAGTCGCTCTGCTAATGATCTTCCCGCCTCCGATCTTTGATCTAGATATCTAGGTTCAAAAAATCCTTTTGCAACGTAAACATTTATTGACTGGGTAATGCCTTTCCGTCTCAAAAGATTCACTATTTCTTCTAATCCTCCTGTGTGATCAAAATGAAAATGACTCAGCACGATCGTCTTTATACATGTGAGGTCTACACCTAAAGAATCTGTATTTCAGCAAAGTTCACCATAGTCCCGCAATAGTGCATACCGGCACAAACCCAATGAGCAGTATCAGTAGTAGGCGAGGCACTACTTTTCCTCCAGCTTCGTGTAACAGTCTGCGATGCCATTGCGTGCTTGAGAGCGGGATTGAACCGTGCCATCCCCATATACCAGATCTTCATGCCTTGTTATAAGCGGCGCTATTATCTCTGAAGCATATTTGCAGGCAACCATCCCTGTCTGATTGATCGTATAATCGTATTCCGTTGTTGTGTTGGAGCAGCTTAGAACTAAAGCGGTAGCCAGCAGTATCAGCAATAGTCGAACCATACCAGATCCCTTAATATGCTATAAATCAAGCATAGCGCCGTGACTGCAAAGGCTCAAGGGATGGCGGTTAATGCATGTAAGCCATATCGCACAAAGACTTCAGCCTTGGCTACAGACTGAGCTTTTCCCATATAACACTATTGACCTTGCCCGCAGGTGGCTGAGCCACACAGACGTGCAGGTATAGCTCTATACCTGCCTTGTTCGTCCGAATTAGTGATACCACCTAATAGCAGGAGTCCCATCTGTTGAAGTGGGGGGTACCCGGGGGGTGGGGTGCTTCTTAACCGGAAATGGCCGAATGTACCCGGATTGACCCTATTGAGACGGAACTGCTAACCTAGAAAATCTCTGATTTCAATTTTATGTTTGATGGCATCGGAAAGTGCCGAGGGATAGAGTGATGTATGATTTTTTTATGATCTTAATCAGTAATCTTTGGGATTTACCCTCTGCGATCTTTGTGGGGATACCATTGCTCGGATTCGCCTATACATATTCTTTCACAAAGTCTGGGCTGACTCTTATCTCCGATCTCGCATATCCGGTAGGCCTTATAGCGTTGCTAATAGGGCTAGTTGGCTTATTGCAAAATATTTCAGATCTTGATGCCTTGCCAATAGCCTTAGCGACAGCCCATGTTCCACTGATCTACGCAGCAATCGGCCATGGAATTGCGTGTGGTGGAAGACGAGACTTATCGGAGACAGATAGTTCCCCTGTGAGGAAGTTATTAGGCACCATAATTTTCTTAGCTCTTACCCTTTGGGCTGCTAATGAATCCGCAGGTTTGGGTATATTCGTGTTGCTTGATGCTTTGGTATTTACATTTGTTGGAATAATCGCTCTGGTTTGCGCTGACCGCCTGCTTAATAAGCAAGATGTTGTTGGTTGGAGTCAGAGATTATTGGGAATCGCCTTATTCTGTTTTTTGTGTGGGTTAATTGGAATGTTAGCCAATTTGGACGAACGAAGAGCCATTGGGCCAGCAGCTGCGCTGTCACTTTTAGGGCTCCTTTATCCGCTAATATTAGTAGTAATCGGAAGAATATGGATACCAGAAAAAATGTTAAACAAGAATGGTTCCAATGGTACGGGTCTTCTCAACTTAGTGGTCCCCGTGCTATTTGGTGTCCTCGCTTTAAGTGGGTTGCTGGTAAGTAGTACGTTCTATATCTCTTAGAGCTCTTTTGCCCAGTTCCGCTCCAAAACGGCCTAGGCCAGCCGCCAGATCGATGCCCGCGACAGCAGGTGCCTTTGTCAAAAGCACCACGACGTACCATTGATACGCTGGTTTTGAAAACAGCTTGTGGTCTTCTGACTCCATGTTCAATCTACCGGCTTCGAGTAAGCGTATTTCACATCGCCAATGCCGCACCGGAATTGATTGTTTCTACCATCCATGGCTGGCGACTAACACAAGGACGCATTAACACGCTGTTTGTAGTGATTTTCAGTACCGACATCCCCAGTATGTCTCCGGTTTAGGTTTCCGCATTGACTCCTTAAATCTCCCCTACCAATGCAGGGATAGGCTAATGCCACCTATTTCTCTATCTTTCAATAAAAAGCTTTCAGTAAAAAGCTTTCAGTAAATAGCTTTCATTATACAGTTTTGCTCTCGGCCATTTTGAATTCAGTTGATGCGGGATTATTCGAGAGAATCTGAATTCCTATGCATTAACTAGCTAATATTCAGGGTACATTATCTAGAGCCATGCGCAAATGTCCTGCGCATCAAAAAGATTGGCATAATCAGTCCCGATGGCTATAGCTAATGTCTGCTACCGGTCAGTCGTCAACAGTGACTAACAGGTAACTGGGTCATCACGCTTTAGGTGGGACCACACACTTAATGCTCAAAGCCTCGCGCCCTCAGTCCACTCGTAGTAATTGCCTTGCGTTGTCGGTGAAAAGTGCCATGTCCGTTGCCGTAATCTGGAGTTCATGTTGATCCCAACCCGCAAAATTGGTACCCAGTACCAGTCTTGAATCACCAGCAATTGAACGAAAAAGGTTTAGCACACGATCGTCGTGCACATGCGTATCGAACCACAATTTTGAGAGGTGTTCCTCAAAAGCACCTTCATATCGAAGTGCCTCAGGTACCCAAGGGCGTTTAACACAAGCACGGTTGAGCCTTCCGATCAGCGCAGATACCGCCCCACCTGCGTGAGAAAGGCAGATATCCAGGTCTGGGTGTCTTAGCAGGACGCCACCGTAGATGATAGTTGCTACAGCGATAGACTCCTGTGCCGCAAAACCTGTTAACAGGTCGAGATCAAACTGCAACAGGTTGGCATCTCCAGCAGGACCATCGATACCTGCAGGTGCCGGGTGAATCATCAGTGGCACGTTAAGTTCGACGCATTTGTCATAGAAAACATCCAGCATCGGGTCGTTAAGTGGGCGGCCAATATCAGAACCAATATATCCACCCAGCATACCGAGTTCGTGCACCGCGAAAGTCAGTTCATCGCATACGGCAGTAATATCTTGCATAGGCAATGCAGCGAAGGCAGCAATACGATTCGGTGCTTCATCTACCCATGCCGAGAGTGCGATGTTGTGTTCATGACAAAAAGGCACAGCATGAGCTGGTTCGATGAAGTGGAAGTAGGTAAGAGGATTCGGTGACAGAACCTGCATGTCAAGATTCACGGTATCCATGGCGGCAAGGCGACGCTCCAGTTCCATGAAGGGGCTACCCTCGTATCGAACGCCATCTAGTTGATAGTCGCCCACACGAAACCAGGGCTGGTTATCATCGCCTCGACCAAGCTCTGGGCCATAAGGGCCAGCGCTACCCATGGTTTGTGTCAGTACTGCGTGGGCGTGTATGTCAATACTTGCCGCATTCAGAAGGGCAGTTTTCGTTTCCTGATTCAATACTATATCCCCTTTATTGATTTGTCAGGCCTAGACCTAGACCGCCGTCGACGTCCAGTAGCGCACCGGTTGTCCACGGAGAACTGAGGAGGAATGAGATCGCCTCAGCGACTTCTTCTACCGAACCTACTCGACCAAGCGCATGCAGTGGTGCAAGTGCCTCATATCGTTCGGCGGCTTCCTCCTCTGTAAAAATACCTGCCCTTTGGTTTATTTCTGTGGGTACAGCGCCGGGAATTACACAATTCACTCTGATGCTTTTGTCGCCCAATTCTGCAGCCAGTACTTTGGTTAATGTTTGTACAGCGGACTTGGTCGCCGCATAAGGCGATGCGCCGGGGAACGCCCGCCGGGTGTGTGCCGAACCGATAAAGACAATGCTGCCTGCTGTTTTTTCAAGATGCGGGACCGCGAGGCCGGAAAGCATCATCCCAGCTACAACATTCTGATTGAAGAGTTCCAGCAACCTGTCCTGCTTTAACGTCTCGATTGCACCACGGTACATGTTGCCCGCGTTGTTGATCAGTCCGGATAATCCATTTCCATGTTTCACTGCTGCTTCGATTACACTTACCCGGGCATTATCATCAGTCACATCTGCTACCACCGCGCAGCAGGCTTCGCCGATTGTATCCTTCACGTCGTCGAGTTTATTGGCACGGCGTCCACATATGGTAATCCTCGCCCCCTGGGCCGCCAGCATGCGAGCGGTGGCGGCTCCAATGCCGCTGCCACCTCCCGTAATAAGAAATGATTGACCTATGAATTGACCTATGAATTGTTTATCCATTCAGAATCCACCCAAGAAGAGATTTGATCGTTTCGGCGTGCGCCGGGTGAGTCAATGATTCGGCGTCATGACCGAGTGCGTCATATACACTGCGACTTACGCCGGAGCTTCGCCGCCAGATGAGTGGTTGGCTGCTAGCGGACTGATTGGTTCCGTTCATCAGTACTTCTGTTCCTCGTGCTAGCTCAAGATTGCTATACAGTTCGTCATTTAGCGAAAACTCGGCTAATCCAAATGCTTTGCCCGTCTCCGTCGGTGTCATCTTCAGCGATTCTTTGTCCGGGTGAAAGGATTGATCCCAGATCCATCTTCCGCCGAGGACATCGCTCCATTCTGGCCAGTTGGAAAAACAGATGCTGGCAGTATGAAGACCAAAAATACCGCCCCCGTTCTCCCAGAAATGCCGGATAGTGTCGATGGCAGCCTGATCAATACAATATCGCCAATCTTGCCGATAGGGATCATATTTTGTACCTGTCATCTCCCACCTTAAGGCATTAATGGAAAACAGTTTGACGTCATCTGTAGCCAGGATTTTGATCGCTTCATCGGGATGACGACAGACTCGACTGGACAGACCATGACCCTTGGCGATATCAATGAGCATTGATGTCGTCTGATCAAACTCGTGAAAGATGCCGCCAGACAGAATGAGATGCTGAGTCATTGTACGCTTAGTTGCGTGGTAAGTGCGCAAGCACACTATTGATGACACCACCGTCGACAACCAGTTGGTGCCCATTCACATAACGGGCCTGGTCAGAGACAAGATACAAGACTGCATTGACCACATCAAACGCTGTACCCAGGCTTCTGACCGGTACACCAGCTGATCTTTTCGCCCTGACTTCGGGATTTGAGAACACCGGCGCAGACATACCGGCATCTATGAATCCAGGCGCGATCGCGTTCACGCGAATCCCCAGTGGTCCCCATTCTATCGCCATTAAACTCGTCAGGCTGGTCAGCGCAGCTTTGGTCGCTGCATAAAAACCAACCTCTGGCGCAGGATGAACTGCATTGATAGATGTCATATTTACGATCACGCCGCCACCCGAGCCTTGCATCGCCTGAGCCGCCGACTGTGCCACAAGGAATGAACCCCTCAGGTTTACATCAATAACACTTTGCACATCTTCCAAAGCAATCTCCAGCAACGGTCCAAATCGAACAATACCCGCATTATTGATCAGCACATCGAGACCACCGAAATCTTTAAAAACCGTGCTAATCTGATCAGGCACCGAAATATCGGCTTTAATCGCGATAGCGTTTTCCAATTTGGCCGCAACAGTATTCGCGGCATATCCATCCCGATCCAAGATGCCAACGAAATAACCGGCTTCATGCAGCCCTACCGCAATTGCAGCGCCAATTCCAGCACCACCGCCTGTGACAAGTGCTCGTTTCATAATTTTTCTCCGGGGGAAATTTTAGAAACTGGGTAGCTCGCCCAGATTTGTCGGGTCGTGACCTCACTTGCCTTTGGTGGCTCCGCTGGATTCGGACTAACTCCAAGCTCAAACAGCGCAGCCAGAAAACGAGTAAGCGTGCCCACGTTATTGTCTGTACCTACCCGGGAATGAGTCCTGACTTGGCCGGCCGCCAGCTCTCTTCCAGGACAACTGTGATGGCCAACACCGAACGTTAGACCAACGTACGGCCAGCGGTGATCATGAATTCGATCAGGGTTAAAAATATCAGCATCGATGCCAAATACTGCTACATCCCTATTCGCTCCTTCAAGATCAATGACCAGTGGATTGCCCTCCTGGTCTGGATCCAGTCGTATCGATACAGGACTGGCCGGATGTAGACGTAAAGCTTCATGAAGGCACTCCTGCAGTCGAATCGGATCAGTAGCAAGGTTTGCGCGCATTTCGATCTCAGGATAGTGCTGACAGATTTCGTGGAAAGCGTGCACTGCGCCGTTGGCAGAACTGAATATTGAGGCTTGCAGGGAGAAGGCAGTGTCACGAATGGCCTGCTCACGGGATAAATCACCACGCTCAACTGAGGCATGCAGCATGGATAGAACTGAGTTATTTGGAGAAGCTATCGGTCCCCACGCCGGATCAAAATAGTCAGACACAAAACCGATCAGACACTCGGCCGCTTTGGCCTCAAGGCCTTGCGGATCTTCGGTTGAATGCTGCATCGTCGCGGCTTGACCAAAGATCCGAACTATATTCAGCAGTCGCTGTCGATGGGCTGATGCATCAAGGCCAACCAGCCTTATTGCCGTTTCAAGGGAAAACTGTTCCGCAAGGTCGACCAGATCAGCCGAACCGCGCCTATTTATAGTTTCCAGGCACCCAGGTATTGCAGACGCAATTTCCGCTTCCAGGTCTACGATACTCTCTGTTTTGAACAACGGCGCCATGATCGCCCGGCGCTCGGCATGCTGATCACCCTCAAGGTTCAACAGAACATTTTCAGTCAGCTTAGGGCAGCCACGGTACATCCCCTGAATCAAACGGCGGTCTGACATTGCAGTCCATGCTTCTTTAAAGGAGGTGCCTGTGGTCACGGCCTTCAACCTGTACGCCTTACCGGGAAATTCAACCAGGTTTCTCTGGCCGTAGTCATATCCTTTTCCGGAGGATGATCGGGATCCAGTCGGATGCCGTATTCCAGCATCATTTTCACGATCAGTGATAGTGTTCCGAACTGATGCATCGCTGAATCAAAGGTCTGATGGTCTCTGAGAAAAGTTCCTGCCGCGAGATTCAAGCCAATACAGGCATGCATGCCGCTGCCAAACGACAATCCTGTGGGATTGCGCGCAGATGGCCGAGCGCGACTTGGATTGAATTTATTGGCGTCCTCGCCAAACACTTCGGGTTGTCGGTTCGCAGTGATAAGATCAATTACCACAGCAGTGCCAGCCTTGATGTTGCAACCATTCGGGATCGCTGTATCCACATTAGCGACGCGCCAGGCTTCCGGACTTGAAGGATGCAGACGAACACTCTCGTGAACACATCGCTGCAGCAGAAGCTGATCTTTAAGCAGTTCTGCAACAGGCATGCCTGTAACGTTAAGCCAGTTAAATATTTCATACATACAATGTGTTAGCGAATGCACAGAAGTGTGGGCACTGGCGAGATAGTAAAAGGCAATCTCCTTCAACAGCACACTACGAGACAAATTCAGTTTGTCCTGATGCAGCAGCAACAAGGTCAGCACATCCCGCGGCAGTTCTTCCTTGCTCATCTCGCCTGCTTTGACTCTGGCAACGAGTAACTCTCTTCTTTCGCAGGACGGCCCAAAGTAAGAGACCTCGAATTCGTTGATTGCTGACTCGATGTTGGCAACTAACCGATCATGTTCATCACCCGTGTGTTGACCCAGGGTTGCGGCCTGTCCCAGGCGAATCAGTAGTTGATTAAGTTCTTCTGACTCTTCATCAGTACCCAGAAGTCGATCTATACCGGAAAATGACAACGACACGTGCAACATAATTCGGTAACTGATGTC
Organism: Gammaproteobacteria bacterium; assembly: GCA_002697205.1. GTDB lineage: Bacteria > Pseudomonadota > Gammaproteobacteria > Pseudomonadales > Azotimanducaceae > UBA9926. Next base: position 2,813 of record NZUN01000008.1, on the reverse strand, counting down.
CTTCAGGTCGTTAGGGTCACTGTCGATGAGTCGTGCCAGGGTTGCTTCGATCAGCGGTGGAAGTATTTCTGCTTCATATAGTCTGAAAAAAGATCGTCTGAACAACAAGCCTTCAATGGACCTTCGTGACTTGTGCTCTTCACCATGCAGATTGACGAGTACTTTCTCCATAAGAATGCTACCCGCATCATAGAGAGACTGCCGCAGGTCATTATTTTTTAGTGCTGCCTCGCAATCGTTGTAAGCCGTCAGTCGAATCGGTTCACTCATGATTCAAGATACTCGTTGGCGAGAGCCTGAGTCAGGATCTGGTTTGAAAACTCACCGATACGCCAGCCAGGTATGTTCCAGGTATCCGGAAGTGGTTGACTGACATCAACAGACTTCCCGGACTTGTAGATTTCCCGAATCGTCCCAGGTCGACCCAATAGGTCCAGATCATCCAGGACTGCGGGATCAACAATAAGCAAATCGGCCATACATCCAGCTTCAACTCGGCCCAGATCATCGGCTCGCTTGATTGCAATTCCGCCATGTCCCGTCGCACTCTGAATTGCCTGTTCAGCGTTCATGCCAAGATGCTCCTGAAACAATTTCAGTTCACGGTAGTGCCATTGCCCGTACGGGGTGATTGAAAAGCCACTCTCACTGCCTGTCAGGATTGGCACGCCGGCTTCGAATACTGTGCGCAGCGCGGCACTGCTCCCTGTAATCTCGTCCTGGAACACCTGGCAATATGATTCGTCGGCACCAATGGCTGCACCAAAGTCAGCGAGGTTCGCCTGGAACGTAAAGGTAGGCACAAGAGGCACTTGTTTGTCAATAACTGCCCGGGTTGCTTCTTCATCCATGTGGGTTGCATGAAGAATTAGGTCAAAACCTGCTAGTGCTGCATCGCGGGTGCTGGAAGTATTCCTGCAGTGACCTGCGACCGGGACATTTAATTGATGTGCCGTATCGCAGACGCACTTCAAATCGTCCAGTGACCAGGTCTGGATTTCATCCTGCGCATGGTTCGGTCGAAGCGGCAAGCCACTGACGTGTACCTTGATCCAGTCGACGCCTAGTTTCACCTGGGAATGAATCTCTCTTACAATTTCATCGTGAGTGTGCACAACCACGCCATAACCTCTGCGGCCACGGTCAGGCAGCAACCTGCTCGCGGTGCCGGCAATGCTGTTAATGAGCGCATTGCCGCCCGTGGCGATTCGTGGTCCGGCAATAACCCCGCCTTCAATTGCATCTCGCAGATCGACACCAACCTCAAAGATACAGTCTGCATCCAGGATGGAAGTAACCCCGGCACGCAGGACTTTCTGGGCATTCACGCCAGCCACGAGTGTCGCCAGTCCGGCACGCCGATGGAAAAACAGTTCGTCGTTGGTCGTGGGTTCATCGAAGCTGATATGGCAATGACTATCTATCAGTCCAGGCATCAACAGATCGCCCTTCAAATTGACGGACGCCAGATCAGAAAACACTTGAGATTGCTCGCTTGCAGCTTGGCCAGTTACCTGAATTCTGTCTTCTACAACCAGTACGGGTTCTTCAGTGACAACTCGGCCAGTACCATCAATCAACTTGCCGGAGTGAAACAGTATCGCTTTGCTATCTTGCATTTTTCCGTACATCTCCCGAACGGATTGTGAGCCGGGTTGCGCCGTTCTGAAGTAATATATACTGTGTCATGGACTTATATTGCAACCGCTAGTGAGGGCAACATGTTCAAACTTGACGTAAACGGGCAGCAAGTTACGGTCGACTGTAGTGAAGATACGCCACTTCTCTGGGTGCTTCGAGACCATCTGCGACTAACGGGCACCAAGTTTGGCTGTGGAATCGGCCAGTGCGGCGCCTGCACGGTCCATATTGATAGCCAACCTGTTCGTGCCTGCATGATACCGATCGAAAAAGCTCAAGGTCGTAACGTTCGGACAATCGAGTCCCTAAAACGCGATGATAATTTTAGTGTGGTACAGACTGCCTGGCTTGAGGAGGATGTTGCTCAGTGTGGATATTGTCAATCGGGCCAAATAATGGCGGCAACCGCATTACTCGAGAAGAACCCTGATCCGGATGAAGAAGCGATTAACGAGGCGATGTTGGGACATATTTGCCGCTGCGGCACTTATCCCCGTATAAGACTTGCAATTAAAAGAGCCTCTCACCAATTATCCCGAGGTGAGTCATGAGCAGCACAACCCGTCGTGACTTTCTGAAGCAATCTGCTCTCGCGAGTGCGGGCACCATTCTGGTTGGATTTCAGCTTCCTGTGTTTGCGAAAAAACAAGCCCTAGTAACTGATGCATTTATTCGGCTGGAACTTGACGGTGCGGTAACGCTGATGATGAATCACGCTGAATTCGGAAATGGTGCCTACACCAGTCTTTCAATGATGGTCGCTGAAGAATTGGACCTCGACTGGCAGACCATCAAGCTGGAAGCTGCGCCCACAGAACAACGTTACTACAGCCCGCTGTTCGGTGAGTACCTGACTGCCGGGAGTGTCTCTACGGCGAGTTCCTTTATGCCGATGCGTGAAGCTGGCGCTAGAACCAGACAATTGCTGCTTGAAGCAGCGTCGATCCACTTTAGTGCGCCGATCAGTTCGCTTCGAACTGCCGACAGCAAGGTGCATCACCGAGATGGCAGATCTGTTTCCTACGCGGCTTTGATCGCTGTAGTGGAAGCTAATGGCTTGAAGCCACCTGAAAAAGCTAAACTAAAGAATCCGGAAGATTTTGCTGTCTTGGGCAAACCCCAGAGACGAATTGAAGCACCAGAGAAGGTAGACGGTTCTGCAATCTTCGGCA
>NZUN01000007.1 GCA_002697205.1 Gammaproteobacteria bacterium | reverse complement strand
CGGACGCGACCGCTTGCTGTTGCTTGAGGTCACTGGTCTGTTCTTCTGAGGGTTGCCAGATGTAACCTTCTTCGACCAGGGTATCCAGGTCCCTTACAAAGCCATTTGCAGCAAAGCCTTGCTCATTCCAGTCAGACTGGTTCTGTTCCAACGCCTGTGTTTGATACTCACTGGTATCATTAGCCTGGTCGGTCCAGAGCATCTGACTACGCACTGGAGACTTAGTAGATGCCTCTGGCATTGGCTCTGCCAATACAGAAAGTTGAGCAAACGCTGTAAGTAAAATGAAAATTAATCGCGACATTAGAATACTCCTATTAGTGTTATTCGCCCTGAACAAAAAATGAATCGAATCATATCTAGCACCAGATCCAGATGCACACTCTGTGCCATCTCAATAAAATTATCCTAACTAATTGTTTCATATAAATATTATATGATTCAATAAAACAGACATGGGATTTTTGTCAATATTTTGACACTGAAGATACTGCAATTGTGTCTACTACAGCAGGGATGTGACAGCAGGGCATTTGAACCATTTAAAAACTTCTTGATGGCGCAGAACGCGATTTTTCAAAACAATGGCTTAATGTGATTGACACCGGCGAACAATGCGATCGCCCGGATAGGATAGCTAGTAAAACCTGGAATTAAGTTGTCAGGATAAATTACACCTATCAAAGCCGACTTAAGAGAAACCAAAACTTTATCGAGGAGCAGCGCGCTAGTCCGTATTGATAACCGGAAATTCCTGATTCAAAGACTAAAGGCATTTGCACAGGGAGCAAAACAGCGATGATCCACCTTAGACCTAACCACTGAAAATTATCCCTCTCTAGCTTTGACCAGCCGGCGCCCTCTATGAAGCAGCGGCTCGGTATAACCGTTAGGTTGTTGTCTGCCTTTAAAAACCAGATCACAGGCAGCCTGAAACGCTATACTCTTTTCAAAATCTTTGGACATCGGCGTATAGTTATCGTCATCGGCATTCTGCTCATCAACGACAACCGCCATTTTTTTCATGACTGCTGAAACTTCAGCCGGACTGCATATCCCATGATGAAGCCAGTTGGCAATATACTGGGAAGATATTCGCAGGGTAGCGCGGTCTTCCATTAAACCAACATTATTAATATCTGGAACTTTTGAACAACCTATGCCCTGATCAATCCAACGAACCACGTATCCCAATATCCCCTGGGCATTGTTCTCCAGTTCACTTCTTACCTGCTCTGACGTCAGGTTTTCACCCTCCAGCAGGGGCAGTTCAAGGAGCGTTGCAAAGTCTGCTCTCGGGCTTTGCAGCAGTTGACGCTGCCGTTCAGGCACACTGACATCATGATAATGCAGGGCGTGCAAGGTAGCTGCTGTTGGTGAGGGTACCCAGGCACAGTTTGCACCTGCTTCGGGATGGCCTATCTTAGTCCGCATCATTTCGGCCATTTCATCGGGCATTGGCCACATGCCCTTACCTATCTGTGCCTGGCCGCTAAAACCGGTCGCCAGACCGATATCAACATTCCAGTCCTCGTACGCACCTATCCATGCCTGCTGCTTCATAACGGTTTTGGGCACCATAGGCCCAGCTTCCATACTAGTATGAATCTCATCCCCTGTTCGGTCTAAGAATCCTGTATTTACAAAAATAACCCGATCTTTTGCTCTTTCAATACACGCTTTGAGGTTTAAAGTAGTTCTTCTTTCCTCATCCATGATTCCTATTTTCAAGGTGTTCGTCGGCATACCCAGGATTAACTCAATTTTTGAAAACAAATCCACGGTGAAAGAGACTTCATCCGGGCCGTGCATTTTTGGTTTGACAATGTACACACTCCCGGTCCGCGAATTTTGAAAATTACTGCAGCCCTTTAAGTCATACATCGCCACTGTGCCGGTGATGAAGCCATCTAATATCCCTTCCGGAATTTCACTTCCATCGGGCAGCAGAACAGCTTCACTGGTCATCAGGTGTCCGACATTACGAATCAGTAACAGGCTTCGCCCAGGAAGCACGACTTCCCTGCCCTGTGCAGACGTGTAAAGTCTATCCGGGTTCAGCGTGCGTCGAATATCCAAATCGCCCTTCTTAAACTCTTCTGAGAGGGTGCCTTGCATCAGACCCAGCCAGTTTGTATAAACAAGGGCCTTGTCCTCGGCATCGACTGCAGCAACGGAGTCTTCACAATCTTGAATAGTTGTGACGGCTGACTCCAATACAACATCTTTCACACCCNCTGGTTGATCTTTACCGACAGCGTCCATTCGGTCGATCTGGATCTCAATATGCAGATTATTGTTGACTAATAAAATAGCCGATGGCTGATCAGATTTGCCCTGGTANCCAACCAGTTGATCTGGTGCAGTAAGCCCNGTCGTCTNCCCATTGGCAAGATCTGCCTGTAGCTGGCCATCTTCCACAAAGTATCGCGTAACAGTCTGATGCTCAGCNCCCTTAAGGCCCACGCTGTTATTNAGAAACCTCNCAGCATAAGCAATGACTTTGTCCCCACGAACAGGGTTATAGCCACTACCTTTTTCCTCGCCGNGGTTTTCAGGTATCACATCGGTGCCATACAAGGCATCGTACAAGCTACCCCACCTTGCGTTAGCTGCATTCAGTGCAAAACGAGCATTCATGATAGGGACAACCAATTGCGGACCAGCGATGCGCGCGATTTCGCTATCGACGCCAGAGGTGGTGATATTGAAATCGTCCACATCGGGCAGGATATAGCCTATNTCAAGAAGNAACGCATGATATTCCTCAGCATNTATGCGTTTACNCGAATGACGGCCATACCACTCGTCCAGCTTCGCCTGCAATAAATCTCGCTCTTCTAGCAAGGCGATGTTGCGCGGTACAAATTCATCTAAAATGGAGGCTAAGCCCTTCCAGTAAGTACTTGAGGACAAGCCCAATCCCGGAAGGACCTGGNCCTCTATAAGGTCATATAACACCTTGGCTACCTGTAGCCCAGCAACGTCAACCCTTTCAGTCATCAGTCCTTCCTATCTACGATCTCTGTTAAAGCTAAGTTTACTATGAATAAAGGATGGGCGAAATCAAAGCNCCCTATTCTGCTCTATTTTNCCCTGTTGTNATNAGCNNAAACCTGCCATGTCAGCCCATAGCAAGCTACAATCGAACAGCGACATCGNAAATGATCATCCTAATTACGAGAGGTTAGNGCACATGCTGGAGAGAGAAATTGACATCNCNACCACAGATGGNCTCATGAACACATTCATTACCCACCCAGAAACAGAAGGTCCGCATCCTACCGTTATATTTCTGATGGATGCACCCGGGAAACGAGAAGAACTTCACGATATGGCGCGACGAATTGCCAGTGTCGGCTACTATGTCATGCTGCCTAATTTATATTACAGGCGCGCCCGCGAGTGGACATCTACCGGCACCCAGGAAAACCGGGAAATACTGTTTAGCCACATGAATAGCCTGAGCAATCATATGGTAATCGAAGATATCAAAGCNCTGCTGCATTCAAGCANCCAGGACCTGTANGCNNGAACCGGNNCNGTGGGCTGTGTGGGCTACTGCATGAGCGGACCATTCGCCTTNGCTGCGGCCTCTGAACTCGGCCACACCATAAAAGCAGCTGCATCCTTCCACGGCATACGATTGTTAACNGATGAACCCGATTCTCCGCATCTTGGCGCAGCGCATATNAAGGGTGAGGTTTACATNGGATGTGCACAAACCGATGAATGGGCACCCACCGAGATGATCGAAAAACTGGAGCAGCACCTNCTTGACAGTGGCGCCTNCTACCGAGTCGAATGGTACCCNGGGACAGAACACGGCTTTGTATTTCCGNTNCGGGAGGGCAAATACAACAAACAGGCNGCTGAGCGACACTGGGAACGCCTGTTCGATCTATTTAAAAGACGATTATAGGCTAAGATCTCAACTTCCTTTTCAAGTTGTAATACGATGNCCAGGCAACGATTCGACTCTACCCTTGATAGGGTATTGATAAAAGACGTTATAATTAACCCGTCATTATCGAAAACATCCTGGAAGANCTTATATGGCCAGGCTCCACTCAAGGATAATCTATGTTAAATCGCCTAAGAAGATGCCAGCTTTCTGTNCCGGGCAGCAGCCAGAAAATGATCACCAAGAGCAGCAGTCTTGATGTAGATGTTATCGTGCTTGACTTAGAAGATGCGGTCGCGCCCAGTCAGAAAGCTGCTGCCAGGGAACAGGTGGTCGAGGCTTTAAATTCGATGCAGTGGAAAGCTCGNTCNGTNGCAGTACGCATCAATGACATCCTGTCAGAACACTGCTATGCAGACATCATCGCTCTGGCAACGGCCCGTAGAGTACCTGATACCCTTATTTTACCCAAGGCTCAGCGAACCACTGACATCTGTTTCGTNGAAACGCTTCTAAATCAAATTGAAAAAAACGTATCCGAAAGCCAATCCATCGGTATTGAAGCACTCATCGAAGACGTAGAAGGAATGATGCGCGTAGAAGAGATTGCGNCCTGCAGCGATCGTCTGGAAAGCCTGATATTCGGTATGGGAGATTATGCTGCCAGCCAGCAGATGGACCTAGACGTTATCGGTGGATCTGGCAGCCATTATCAGGGTGACCTGTGGCATTACCCTCGCTATCGACTAACCATTGCCGCCAGAGCAAATAATCTCGCTCCCATCGATGGACCTATGGCCGATTTCAACAACAGCAAAGCACTCATAGATGACTGTCTTTCCATTAAAACCCTNGGCATGGCAGGAAAATGGGCGATTCACCCAAACCAGATAGAGGACATTACTAACAGTTTTACGCCCNCGAGCAAAGCCATTGATCAAGCCAGACTTCAGTTTTCAGAATACCAGAAAGCAGTCCAGCAAGGCCTGGGAGCGATTGAAGTCGATGGTATTATGGTTGATGCNGCAACAATAAAANTGCTCCAGCCTCTGCTGGATACCGCAAACCAGCTAGGCTTGTAATACTCGANCCAGATAAGCCTAACACTGTGCAACCAGCCACCTTAAATTCATCCGAACACATTGCCCCTGGCCCTGCNGCACTCNTGATTGTGTTCNTAACTGCGCTTATGGATTCCATCGGGTTCGGCATCATGTTACCCGTATTACCCGAACTGCTGATGGAGATCAACGGCAGAGACTTAGCTGNAGCCGCCCAGATCGGTGGCGTGTTGATGGTAATATATGCCGCTATTCAATTCTGCTTTGCACCCCTGCTCGGCAATCTATCTGATGCCATTGGTCGCAGGCCGGTATTACTGATCTCACTCGGTGTCGCCAGCAGCAACTACATTTTGATGGGACTGGCNGAGTCACTCACAGTCCTGTTTATCGGTAGANTCCTGTCTGGCATGGGTTCAGCCACGCTAAGCACCTGCAATGCCTACATTGCCGATACCACGCAAGCGGACAAACGAGCGCAATACTTCGGCATGATCGGCGCGGCTTTCGGGCTTGGCTTCGTAATAGGCCCGATTATCGGAGGCCTTGTCGGCGGTTTCGGCAGCAGAATGCCATTTTTCCTCGCCGGGNCCTTGCTTGCTGTCAATCTCTTGATGGGACTACTCTTGCTGCCGGAATCCCTGAAACAAGAAAATCGTCGCAAGTTCATTTTACGTAACGCTAACCCAATCAGCACTTTNCTTAGATTAAGCCAATACAAAATGATTCTTGGCATCCTGTCTGTAATCTTCATTTATCATCTCGGGCATCATGTTCTGCCGTCCATCTGGAGCTATTTTACCATCCAGCGTTTCGCCTGGTCGACGCAAGAAATTGGCTACTCATTNGGATTCATTGGACTATTAATGGCGTTNGTCCAGGGATTGCTGATTAAAAAAGTTATCCCTAGAATTGGCCTCAGAGGCGCAGGGATATTAGGCATGAGTTGTACCACAGTTGCCTTTCTAGGTTATGCCGGTGCGTCCGAAAGCTGGATCATGTATCTCGCTATGATTCCAGGCGCGCTAGGCGCGCTGGCAGGCCCAGCCCTCAATGGCCTGGCATCGGCCAAAGTCGATGACAATCGTCAGGGAGAGCTTCAGGGTGGCCTTGCCAGCCTGATGAGCCTGGCTTCTATTATCGCACCACCGCTGATGACCCAGATCTTTTACANTTTTAGCCAAGCCAACAGNGCTTTTTATTATCCCGGGGCACCTTTCCTGTTGTCGGCCNTGTTAACGCTCATCAGTCTAGCGGTATTTATCANCATAAGCAGAGGNCAAACCGGAGAAAAGTAGGCTGCTTNTCAGGATCACTTACCCGCAGCTTGACCTGACCTGCTGAATCAGTGGACCTGCCAATAAAGCCNTACACGGCATCTGCTTCCCCACCGCAGCAGTGATGACNCCTGGTTCCGGCCTTGCCACCTTATGCAACCTACCAAATGCCTGATCTGTTGGCTTGAAAATGTCCGATTCCCTGCCAAAAGCGACTATACTCAAGCCCTACGATAAATGAGTATCGAGGTCTCTATTGGCTGCAACCCGACTGTTCGAACAATCCGCAACGCAGTTGCATCATCTCATCAGCAGCCGCGCGGTTTCTGCAACTGAAGTGCTCAATGCGCACCTGACGCGAATCGAGGCGGTCAATACCAACCTCAATGCGATAGTGACTCTCGTACCGGAAATGGCTCTGGCTCAGGCTAAGAAAATCGACCAGCAGTTAGCCCGTGGCGAAGACATTGGAATACTCGGTGGGATTCCTGTTGCTCACAAAGATCTTGTCCTGACCAAGGGAATTCGTACGACTTTTGGATCAAGGATATTCCAGGATTTTGTTCCAGATGAAAATGCGTTAATAGTTCAGAGAATGCAGGATGCAGGTGCCATTTCTATCGGCAAAACAAACACGCCCGAATGGGGAGCCGGCTCGCAAACCTTTAATGAAGTATTCGGGTCGACAAAAAACCCTTTTGATCTGAACAAAACCTGCGGTGGTAGTTCAGGCGGCGCGGCTGTCAGTCTTGCAGCGCGGATGCTGCCCCTGTGTGATGGTAGCGACATGGGAGGTTCCCTTAGAAATCCAGCAAGNTTTTGCAATGTTGTCGGTTTTCGTCCGTCCGCAGGGCGAGTTCCAAGCATCCCCTCGGAAGCCGGTTGGTTCAACCTCCCAACCAGCGGCCCGATGGCAAGGACTGTGGAAGACTGTGCCCTTCTGCTGGCAGCAATCGCAGGCCCAGACCAGAGAGCACCACTTTCCATCCAAGCATCAGGCAGGGAATTCTTAACGCCCCTGGACAGGGACTTCAAAGGTGTCAGAGTTGCCCTCAGTGCCGATTTTAATGGGCAAATCCCAGTCGATAGCGAAGTTAAGGAAGTCATTCGTAGGGCCGCTCAGCCGCTCTCTGATATTGGCTGTGAGGTAGACGATCACTGTCCCGATTTCAGTGGCGCAGACCTCGCCTTCAAAACGCTCAGGGCATGGTCGTTTGCAATGCGGTTCGGAGATGACATCCAGAAAAACAAGGCCTTATACAAGGACACTATTATCTGGAATACCCAAGCCGGCCTGGCACTCACGGCTAAGGATATTGGCCAGGCAGAACGGGCTCGCACACAACTATATAGCCGGCTATCCGATTTTTTTGCCCGTTACCAGTTCCTGTTGCTCCCTGTGGTTCAGGTCCCTCCTTTTTCAATTGACGATGAATACGTCAAGGAGATAGAAGGCGTAACCATGGAGACTTATATTGACTGGATGAAATCCTGCTACTATCTGTCGTCTCTGGGCTTACCCTCAATTTCTATTCCGTGCGGATTCACACAGCAGGGTCTACCTATTGGCCTGCAGATTGTGGCAGGTGCGCAGCAGGATATGGCAATTCTGCAACTCGCGTTTGCTTTTCAAAAAGCCAACCCGGCCTGGAAAATTCAACCCTCAAACGGTTCCTGCTAAAATGCAGGAATTCCCGGACCGAAAGACTTTCGTCAGCTACCTTGAATGCAGCGAGACGGGTCGCCACTACCCGGCAGACCAAATATACAACTTATCCGATGCGGGCAAACCCTTGCTTGTTCGTTATGACCTTAATGCCCTGAAAACCTATTTAACCAAGCCTATGTTACATAACAGACCAGCAGATCTCTGGCGCTACCGTGAATTTCTACCGGTAAGAAAAACCGAAAATATTGTTTCCCTAGGCGAAATCATGACCCCTGTCATTCGTTCACGCTATCTGGAATCAAAACTGGCAATGGATACGGTGGCCATTAAAGACGAAGGTCGCCTGCCTACCGGCTCGTTTAAAGCCAGAGGTATTGCCCTGGCAGTATCAATGGCAAAAGAGCTCGGTCTNACAAAACTGGCCATTCCCACTAACGGTAATGCCGGTGCTGCTTNGGCTGCCTACAGCAGCAGAGCNGGCCTGCAATCATATGCTTTCTGCCCGGAAGACACGCCTGAGGTCAATGTACGAGAGATAGCCATGCAAGGTGCCGCCACTTTTCGGGTNAANGGCTTNATTAACGACTGCGGTAAGATTGTCAGAGAAGGTCAACCCCATATGGATTGGTTTGATATCTCGACTCTAAAAGAGCCCTATCGTATCGAAGGCAAGAAAACCATGGGTTTAGAGCTCTGTGAACAATATCAATGGCAGCTACCCGACGTAATTCTATACCCCACCGGCGGTGGTACCGGGCTAATTGGCATGTGGAAAGCTTTTGCTGAACTAGAAGCAATAGGCTGGATTGGNAGTAAAAGGCCTCGCATGATTGCTGTTCAGGCTGAAGGCTGCGCGCCCATCGTCAAGGCATTNGACGCNGGCGACCGACATGCTGCGCTCTGGCAGAATGCTTCTACCCGGGCCGCCGGCATCCGTGTTCCTGTAGCGATCGGTGATTTCCTGATTCTGGATGCAGTAAGACAAAGCCAGGGNTTCGCCTGTTCTGTTTCCGATGANGATATCGAACTGGCACAANGAGAACTNGCCAGCAGAGAAGGCTTGCTGCTGTGCCCGGAAGGCGCTGCTACCGTTGCTGCCTTAATCCAGGAAATNAACACNGGTAGAATCGGTAAAGATGAATCAGTATTACTGTTTAACTGCGCCACCGGGCTTAAATATGAAATGCCAGAAAGTCAATCCCACCTGGATATCACCCACCCAATAGACTATACGAGTTTGGCCCATGAGTAAAAACCGGCCAAGAGTGGCACCGGTTTTAGGGGCGCAAGATGTGAGCCAGGCAGTTCAATGATACTGCCAAAAGCTCGGTTTCAGATGTCCTTCGGGCGTATACCAAGGNATGGATGACCAGCCGGTGTACGCCGTCCTGAAACGGGATGAAATCGATATTCATATTCAAATCAGAAGAAGGCAACCCCAACCGGACTCCAGGCAAAGCATAGAAACAGATGCCTATTTTTATATCTCCGAAGCGGAAACGCTTTTNAATCATTGTAAAGCGCAGGGCGTTAATATCATCCGGCCTTTGCAGGCCTCTGACTACGGTCTCATCGACTTCATGATTGAAGACCCNGCTGGTAATCGACTCGTGTTCGGGTCAGAAAACCCGGACCTTACAATATAACCCGGCCCGTTATATAATTTGTCACGAACTTAGGGGTGGTCTACGGACCTGAGATGCTGACCGAAAGCAAACCCTGGAACCTGATCCGGATAATGCCGGCGTAGGAAAAGATTGTTGATCCCAGTCCCTCCCCAACGCAAGCTCACTCCGGCACTGTTAGTGATAACACGGAGATCTNCATGTCCTTTNAAGCAAAGACGATCCAACTGAACGCTCTTTTCGGAAAGGCATGCCATTTAAGGACCCTGTCCCCAGGGCCGTTCCTTGTAAAGACTTTGCCAGCAAAGGTCGTTCGACTGCTACCCCTGTTGCTGGGTATTTCANTTTCTTACGCTGACCAGGCCGACNACTCTCAGCAGGCCCTGCCTGAATTACCGGAAGTAAAGGTCAGTGCAGACTTTCGTAATCGGCCTGAACTCGATNCCATCACCAGCATCACGGTCATCAGNGCAGAAAGCATATCCAGCCGGAATATCCAGCACCTGGAAGGCGTGCTTAATGCAATCCCAAACCTCAATTATTCCATGGGTTCCAATCGAGCNCGTTTTTTTCAAATCCGTGGAATTGGCGAACGCAGCCAGTTTGTGGAACCGCTTAATTCCTCTGTNGGCGTGCTCATTGACCAGGTCGACTTTAGCGGTTCAGCAAGTATCGCAGCGCTTACAGATATCGAACAAATTGAGGTTCTGCGCGGTCCAAGAGGAACCCGCTACGGTGCAAATGGCCTGGCGGGTCTTATTAATCTNAAAAGTTACGATCCAGCACCAGATTATGATATGAAACTGGCATTGAGTGCAGCCGAATACAACACAACTTCTATTTCAGCGATGTTTAATCTGCCCTTTAACGAACGGGTGAGCAGTCGGACCGCTGTCTCTCGACATCGAAGCGATGGATATTACAACAATAGCTATCTCAACAGGACCGATACCAATAGCCANGATGAATTGTCGATCAGAACAAAAATACGATTCGATCTGGGACAGCAANATAATCTGCTGGTCAATGTACTGCACGCGGACATTGACAACGGCTATGATGCGTTTTCACTGGATAATACGCGAACCACATTGTCNGACGAACCGGGTTTCGATCAACAACGAAGCACTGCCATCGGCATCCTGGGCCACTTCGAACTAACCAACCTGAATCTGGTNACAATCGGCAACTTCAGTCGTTCAGAAATCAACTATGGTTATGACGAAGACTGGAGTTTCACAGATATTCACCCCTGGGCCTACAGCTCAACAGATCACTATTTCCGGGAGCGCGACAATCTCAGCCTGGAACTGAGACTGTTATCAAATCAAAACANTAAAGTTTTTGCTCAGTCAACAAGCTGGCTAATGGGTATCTACCACCAGCGCAGGAAAACCNCGCTGGAGCGGCAATATACCTTTGCATCAAGTGATTATCAAAGTGCTTTTGATGTGGCGTCCACAGCGCTTTATGGTGAACTGGAAACTGCTCTATCGGATAACCTGGCCTTGATTGCGGGGATTCGCATGGAGCATAGAACCAGTCACTATGTCGACAACAGCCTGCTCACATTCAACCCAGAAGATACCCTGTGGGGCGGCAGACTGGCCTTACAGGCTCAAATGAATGATAAAGCCATGGCCTACCTCAGCCTTGCCAAAGGCTTCAAAGCCGGTGGCTTTAATACCGACGGCAGTCTCGATGAGGACCTCAGGGAATTTCAGTCCGAAACNCTGCTCGAANCCGAATTGGGTNTTAAATCAGCATTNTATGACAACCGTATTCGTCTCCGGGCTGCTGTTTTTTACGCCCTGCGTCGGGACCAGCAGGTAAAAAGCTCTCTGCTGAGGTCCCGACCCGATGGCAGTACAGAATTCATTGACTTCCTCGGTAACGCCGCTGAGGGAACAAATAAAGGTGNCGAACTGGAAACCCAGTGGCAAATGAACAGCCACTGGCAGGCGGGCTTATCAATCGGCCTGCTNAGAACTCGATTTGACCAGTTCATCAATGAATTTGGCGAAAACCTGAGCGGTCGCGANCAAGCNCAAGCGCCAGAGTATATGGGNACCTTGACTCTGGACTATGTAGCCGATGCCTGGTTCGCTGGTTTATCACTGGATGCCAAGGACGACTATTATTTTTCCGACCGCCACCGCAGTCGTAGTCGATCTTTCCTTCTGGTCAATGCCCAGATCGGTTTGGATGGCGAGCATTTTCGCTTGAGCCTGTGGGGCCGTAACCTTACCAACCAGCTGACTTATACTCGNGGCTTTGGCAGCTTTGGNAACGANCCCAGGAAATTTTACATCACCGAACCCTACTTTCAATTCGGCGAACCCCGTATTGCTGGAGTGACCCTCGAGTACTTCCCGTGACGGGGTTCTGGCAGCTGTTGTCAGGCCAGGCAGCTTCTAGTTCAGTTATCGAACTGCTCGCGGTAATTCTAGCTATCAGCTATCTTCTACTCGCAGTAAAACAACAGATATGGTGTTGGCCTGCTGCTTTCTTGTCCAGTCTGATTTATCTATACGTCTTCTTTGAAGTTCNNCTTTATATGGAAAGTATNCTGCAGGTCTATTATGCCGGCATGGCAGTTTATGGCTGGCAGCAGTGGCAGAAAAAAGAAAATGNCCAAANCAAGCCNATCAGGACATGGCCTCTCANGCAGCATCTGATCAGTCTGGTCCTGATTCTTGCTGGTACTTATATCGCTGGCCNGCTCNTNNTTCAGACTGATGCAAGNCTACCNTACATTGATGCCTTCACCACNGTGGCAAGCATCCTGACAACTTATATGGTCACCCAAAANATTCTNGAAAACTGGATTTACTGGTTAGTCATTGACCTGGTNTCTATTTTCTTATATCTGGACNGGGCTTTGTACTTCACGGCCCTGCTTTTCTCTGTTTACATTGTCATTATTGGTTTTGGCTGGTTACAGTGGCTGGCACTATGGCGCGCATCCAGGCCCCACCACCTTAACCAATAGCGATCTTATTGATCACTGATAGCTCGTTCGTTAAACCGGTTATGCCCATCTGTTACATGGCACCTTCCCATCTACCAAGTTCAGAGACAGACTGGAAGAATCCGGCTTACCCGGTTAGCAACAACTGGAGGCGGCCTATCGCCCCTTCCAGGAATAGGACTCTCCCGCCAACCAGGCGGTCATAGCATTAGCAGCATCTTCTGACCTCATACAGCTTGCAAAAGCCTCTTGTTCCAGCAACAGGCCCTGCTCTAGAGGCAGGGCTGCGCCCTGCAGCACGGCACGTTTTGCCTGGGCCAGGGCTATTGGCGCCCGTTCGGCGAGCACGGTGGCAAATTCCAGAACCTCCTCCATAAAGCTTGTTTTGTGGAATACTCGATGAAGCAATCCAAGTGATAATGCAGCTTCAGGAGATAGTGTCTGGCCAAGTAGAATCAGCTCCAGTGCCTTTGCGGTACCCAGTAGTCTGGTAAACCTTTGCGTGCCACCTGCCCCCGGGATAATACCAAGGCCAGTTTCCGGTAGGCCGAATCGATAGTCTCCCATTGCCGCCAGTCGAAAGTCACAACCGAGCGCCAGTTCAAACCCGCCCCCGGCTGCGCTGCCATTTAAGGCTGAGATAAAGATACAGGGCAGCTTGGCAAGTCTAATTGTCAGCTCATTCAGGGGATGTAAGCGGCCGCTGGCCACCGGTTCATCGCGGGTCTGCTGCGTCCGGGAAGATTGTGCTAGCTCGCCAACCTCATAGTGACGAATGAAAATATCCGGGTCAGCACCCGTAAAAACAACCACACGAAGACCGCTGTCAGCTTCTACTTCACCAACAAAAGCCAGTAACTCGCTGACGCCTGCGGCTGTCAAGGTGTGACTCGGTGGATTGTTAAGGGTGCAGATAGCGATGGGCCCCTGCCTGTCAATACTCAAATAGCGAAATTCCATCTACACTCTCATGCCGTTAATAGCCTAGTGATACTTTATACCCTGGGCGCAATCAGTGCAGCACACTTTACCGGAAACAAATCACGCCCTGCTTGATTCTGAANGAACTGGCCGGTCACAGAGAAGCCAGCGTGGGTCATCCCTGACCATGGGGAATATCTGGTCCAGGGTGAATAGNGATATCTGACCGATCAATAATTTTGTGATCATGTCAAGCGGCACTCATATCTGCCTTGATGAAACAAAGCAGTTGTGCGCCAGCCACGCCAAG
This sequence comes from Gammaproteobacteria bacterium, assembly GCA_002697205.1. Classification (GTDB taxonomy): domain Bacteria; phylum Pseudomonadota; class Gammaproteobacteria; order Pseudomonadales; family Azotimanducaceae; genus UBA9926. Next base: position 9,584 of record NZUN01000007.1, on the reverse strand, counting down.
CTCATTGGTAGCAAGCGCTCGGCTGGCCCCGCAGCGACCTGGCNGAGGAAGTCAGGCCGGTTGTNCTGTCCGCTGCGTTGACAAACACCAGAGCGCTTCCAGAAATTGCAGGTAAACGAGGCAGGAANTCCAATATCTCACATTAAAAGTCCCAAAAGTCTCGGATTTATGGAAGAATTGGCTCGTCACCCTGCCGGTGAAATTATATAAACGTCTTCTCAANGACAAATACTGGAAGGACTCGTTATGACTCAGGCCTTTGAAGGAATAAGCATACTTGATTTCACTCAGGTGTTTGCCGGCCCGTTTGCCGCAATGCAATTGGCCCTGCTCGGTGCTGAGGTTATTAAGATAGAGCAACCCCTGCATGGTGACCAAACNAGAAACCTGATGAACGCTATCGATGGTAAAGCGCTATCACCTGCCTTCGTGGCTATGAACTTTAATAAACGAAGCCTGACCCTGAACCTGAAATCAGATCAGGCTACCGCAATTATCCGAAAACTGGTCGCCAATACCGATGTTGTAATCGAAAACTTTAAAGCGGGCACGATGACCAAATTAGGCCTGGACTACAATGCCCTGAACAAGATAAAACCCGACCTTATTTATTGCTCTGTCACTGGCTATGGCCAGCAGGGACCCAAGGCAGGAGAGGCTGCTTACGATGGCGCGATTCAAGCCGCATCCGGCATGATGAGTCAAAATGGCCACCCAACAACCGGACCCACCCGGACAGGATTTATGCCCGTCGATATGGCCACCAGTTTGAATGCTGCTTTTGCCATTGCAGCATCACTGCATAGAAAAGCGCAGACAGGTGAAGGACAATACCTCGATGTGGCCATGCTCGATACGGCCATCGTCGTTCAGGCCGCGCAGTTCAGCAATTACTTCAATCAGGGAAAGAAACTGGGTTTGATGGGCAATGCCTCGCCCACCGGGCAACCCACGGCCAACGTCTTTGCCACTAAGGATGGCTTTATACAGATCACTGCTTTAGGACAAAATCAGGTGGAAAAGCTGTTTGAAGCTTTCGGTCNAATCGAGGATCTAAAAAGACCTGAATTTGCCGACCCTAGCAGCAGGGCAAAAAATGCAGCATTGATCAATGATTATGTGACGGAGCAACTCCAACAAAGAAATACCCTGGANTGGCTGCNTGATCTCGCCAAGCGTGGTATTCCTGTCGCTGAAATCAGAGATGTTNCACAGGTGATTGCCGATCCTCAGCTGGCGCATCGAGAAATATTTGCCAGCGTTGCCTCACCCAATCAACCTGGCAAGGAAATCAAAGCTGTGAAAGCGGGTTTCATGGCAACACCTGACGGGCCAAAAGTCGTTTCCGCTCCACCCCTGCTGGGCGCTGATAACCATCAAATTCTAACAGCATTAGGATACAGTGAATCGGAATATGCGGACCTGAAGGCCAAGGGGGTCATCTAAAACGGCGCTTCTTTAAAGACCGCACTAATTTAACAGCNGGTCAATNCCTGTTCAGCTTTATTCCTGTTTTANTGCGCTTGTTCAATAGACTTTGTCCAACACATAAGGTTACATACCAGCGCGAGATNGAAATTACCTTAGCCAATACCCGANTTCATCATTGCACAGTTATANACAAGGCCTGAGCTATAACCNGATTATATCAGTGGGTGCTTATTAATGATCATCAAACAGGTCAGATAACCTCGAATCAANGTCATTGCCAACATCGCTTCGTGACGACGATTGCTGCTCGTCGGTAAACAGCGCATCTAGTGAATCGCTGGCACGCTGGTTGTTGCTCTTGGATTTACCGCCCTGCCGCTCACCGGGATTAAAATAGTCGCAGAAATTTGCATTTGCCTTCTCAACGGGCGGATCGGCTAAATCATGATCACATTGTCCAGGTGCACTGACATTGAAAAAGCGACACATCTGGCANCAACGAAGAAACTCAAAGCAATTTCTACAGGCAAGATGACGACTCAGCGGNAAAGACGGGTCTTGATGCGTTTCGCCGCAATTCCAGCAGCTCAAATCCCCAGCCATGTCGGCTCCTTNTCTTTTACTTTCGACCTGAACTGNCAACGCTTAACTGACCTANGGTATAGACCTAGAANAGGGTTATNTCCTGTCAAGATAGCGGCCCCAGCAGCAATCTGCTAGCCATAGCTGATTCCCATGCCCGCTCTGACATCGTTATTCACACCGTACTGTGCAATTGGATAGCGCAGACCATTACCAGACAATGCTTCCAGGCCCGCNATGATTCTGGGCAAGAAGCTCGGTGGAATTGCCATCAATAATTCATCCTCCATAACACCGCCGTAGCGACGTTCGGCAAAGCAGGGAATGGATAAGCTGGGCTCTCCTGTTTTCAGCGCGCGGCCCCAGGAATCAGCNCAGGCAGATTCGCCTACACATCCCCAATCCAGTTTTTTATAACCGGTCCATTGCAGCCCATTTATAAATAAGATCATCTGCGCGGGCGTTGCGTAAATAAGACATATATCAGGAGGATCCAGCCGACCCGATGCTAACGGCGACACTGCCATGGCTTCATATTGACCAAACTCAAGGACATCCATAGCATCTTGGTGGGCTGCAGCTTCTTCCTGAGTGGCATACCAGACGCCTGCCATCCGATCCCCCGATAACCAGGCTTCATCCCTGGGTGATAAGCCAATTACGGTGCCACACTGGGCTCCGACCAGATCAGCCATGGTGATGCCCACAGTCCAGCCATTGCGGCTGGCCTGACCCACTATTTGATCAGTCGTATGCACGCTGCTAGGCCTTCTAATTCTGGGAATAGCCTCCATTTCAGCCTTGCTGGCAAACATTTTCATCGCAATAGGCGTGGTTCTTAATCTCAACAGGCGGTTCAAATCTGCAACAACCTGCTTTCCATCGACGTAACCAAGATCGGTTGTAATGGTATTCTCGGACATGGCATTTCCCCTTTTGAATATCTGAGACTACATTATCTCGAGCAGGTCTCAAGGGGAAGACCTATCAAGCGCCTATTTCAAAAAGGGTTGCATTTTCCTGAAGGCAGCGGCTTCAATCTGACGGACTCGTTCCATAGAAATAGCATACCGCTCCGATAACGCTTTCAGGCCCGCTTTTTCGTCCTGCATCCAGCGACTCTCAACGATATCCCTGGATCGATCGTCCAGGGCAGCCAATGCGGCATTCATTGAAACTTTGTACTGACGGTTAAGTTCGCCCTGTTCAACCAGAGATGCCGGATCCTGGTCTTGTTCCTGGCTCAAAAAAGTCTCTGGCGCGCCGTAATCTTCATCAGATTCAGCATGGAAACTTCTATCTGAAAGACCTAATCTTGCATCCATCTCTACCACATCGTCAGCAGATACATTCAATTGGGAGGCGAGTTGTTCAGTTTCATTGCGGCTCATCCAGCCCAGTTTTTCCTTATTCTTGCGAAGGTTGAAAAATAATTTCCGCTGGGCCTTGGTTGTCGCTACCTTCACGAGCTTCCAGTTTTTCAGCACATAATCATGTATTTCAGCCTTGATCCAGTGCACCGCAAAAGTGATCAGGCGTACATCTCGATCCAACTCAAACTTTTTTACCGATCTCATCAGGCCGACATTACCTTGCTGAATCAGATCCTCAAGAGGAATCCCATAACCGACGTAACCTTTTGCAATATAGGCAACGTAGCGCAGGTGCGCCATAACCAGCGTCCTGGCAGCCTCAAGATCATCCTCGTTCTGAAATCGCCAGAACAGATCCTTCTCCTGTTCGCGGCTCAACACGGGAATCTGTTGAACAGAATCCAGATAAGCCTGTAAATTGTTCCCTGGCACCATGGGGTAAACCGCACTTTGGGAAATGGTGGCCATGCTAAATTATCCTCTAACAATAAAAACTAGTAATGGTATGTAATACACTCCTGTCTACTTTATGTAGGGCTGATCTGACCATTTTCAAGAGAAAACAACGCAAAATTTACCAGAAAAGGGCTTTTCTGGACCTGAGGGCAACAAATCGGCTATGTTTGGAGCGGGAAATATTCAGATTGCCGGCATACTTTAGATGAGCAAAGGCATTCAGCCAATCGAATACACTGGCTCATGGCCAGCTGAAAATTCCTTCTAAGGCAACCTCGGTAAGCTTACCAATTCAATAGGTCTGTTATGGCGACACAAATCACTAATGTCTCAGAAATCGACTGGGACCATTGGCAACCCGAACAAACAGCAACTCTTTTATTTGTTGTTCAAAATAATCATGTGCTGCTAATCGTCAAGAAACGAGGCCTGGGAGCCGGTAATATCAATGGCCCTGGTGGCAAGCTAGACCCTGGCGAAACGCCTCTGGAATGCGCGATAAGAGAGACGCAGGAAGAACTCCTGATCACGCCCAAAGGTGTCAGTTTCGTTGCAGAGTTGTTGTTTCATGCCTATGATTTCCCCAGAATTCACGCCTTTGCTTATATTGCCACCGGTTTTACTGGTGTACCTCAGGAAACTGATGAGGCAATACCCGTATGGTATCCCTTCGAGCGAATTCCCTTTGAAAGAATGTGGCAAGATGACAGGTACTGGCTGCCCCGAGTGCTCAAGGGCGAAAGGTTAAAAGGGAAATTCACCTTTAAAGGCGAGACACTGGTTGATCATACAATCGATACAATCACAACCTAGAAGGACAGGGTCAATAGCCTTAGACAGATAACGCCAGATCATGTCAGCGCTCAGTCAAAGCATTAAGGGCGAGATCTGCCGTTAAGAATAACTCCCCCGTTAGATCATTCATAAAGGATGTATTTTCCAGCTGCGCCATGACAGGACCTTTGATTTCTGCTAAGTGCATAGTGATATGTGTGTCACTCAGGTTCTGATTAAGATCATCCAGCATTAACAGGCCTGTAACATCAATGAAGTTAGTTGCCGTACAAATTAACACCACATCGGTAACAGCCGCTCTACCCGCCAGCTGATCATAGACAAAACTTTCCACATAACGTGCATTAGCAAATATAAGGCTTTCGTCAACTCTCAGCAGCAGTATATTGCTGAAGGTCTCGACTTCGAAACGATGTATATTGCGAAAATGTTCTGTTCCCGACAAACGACCCACTTCAGCAATATGAGGGCGGGAATTCCTGCGTAGTAAAAACATAATGGACAGGATGACCCCACACACTATTCCTGCCTCCACTCCCAGCGCTATTACCATTACAAATGTTCCTGCAAAAGTAATCGCCTCAGAGAATGAATAACGAACTAATTCTCTGATCCTGGCAATATCAATCAATTGCGCTGCAGAAATGATCACAATGGCGCTTAACACGGCGGTTGGTAGCGCAAAAAACCAGTCGGCAAACCAGAGCAGGGTAATCCCAAGAAAAAATGCAGTTATCACACACGCCAGCTGCGATACTGCGCCACTCGCAAAATTCACTGCTGTTCTCGCAAAACTACCTGCCACTGGAAATCCAGAAACGGCTGCCACACCCAGGTTTGCTATTCCCAGAGCCAGCAATTCCTGATTGGGTTCGATTCTCTGTCTTTGTTTACTGGCCATAACCGAGCCGATACTGGTACTTTCTAGAAAGATAATCAAGGCAATTAGAAAGGCGCCTGGTAACAATTGAATCGCTTCATCCAGACTGGGTATTAGCAGCGACAGTTCAGGCATACCACTGGGGATGGTGCCAACAACCTCTACTCCAAATTGGTCTTTGAATTGAAAACTCAGCGAGAGAAAAATTGTCAGCAGCACGACTAGCATCGGCGCTGACTTAGTAACAATCTCTGCATTAGCTGGCTTAATACCCGCCTGAACCAACCACCTGGATAAGAAGAACTTACAGAGTACAAGGAACACAAGTGACCCCAGAGAAATTGCCAGAGCGACAGTATTGATATCCGTTAATTGCCCTGCAAGATAGATCATCTGGCCGGTCAGGTTCATCTCCTTGAGTCCCTGCAGACCCAGCGCTGTAGGAAACTGGTGGCCGATAATCAGCACCGCTGCTGCCGTGATAAAACCTGCAACCACTGCGTGGCTAAGCAGGTTGATAATATAACCAAACCGGATAGCCCTTAAAAAACACAGGACCACGCCTGTCAAAAGGGCCAGAGTGGTGCACGATGCAATATATTGTGTGCTTCCGATCTCCGCAAAAGGCGACGTGATCTGAAGCGTCATCATTGCCACGATTGCAGTTGGGCCTACTACCAGAACCTTACTGGTACCCATGAAGGCATAAAGGCATAAAGCAACCAGCGCAGCATAAAGGCCGGCCTGGGCTGGCATACCTGCGAGAAATGCATAGGCGATCACCTGGGGAAGTGTGATGAACAGAACTGTTACACCAGCAATGGCATCTGCTTTTATCGTCTGTGGCGTAAAAAGCCTGCTAAAGAATTCTGGCATCGCCGCTCTCCTTGGACATTATCCTCTGGCAACCAATAGCGACACATTCATGATCTGGAAGCACTGACAAAAAAATTAATTCCCTGCTTTACACCACTGATTGACATTTAGCCCGCTGTTATCGTCAGGTAGCGACCCTGGCCTCAACCGCGCTTCTCAGCCCGGATAAGCCAGCCACTCATGGGCCGGTAGGTTAACGCCCTGAGGATACCACAAGTGATCTGTAGTCTAACTGCCATAATTACCCACCCGCTCACCCGCTCGCCGTCCCGACAAGCTCAATAGCTTGCAGTAACATGATAGATAGCCACTATCAAAACAGGCAAAGGCTATTCTACCTGGATCAGGGTCCCAGCCGGACTAACCAGGTTGCCCTTCTCCAGGTTCATCGGCTGCGCCAGGCTATAGCAGAGTCCAACGCTACCTACCTGCATTAGCTTAAGGCGCCAAGGATCGGTTTTTTAACCTCACTGAATGGGCCGCACATTCGCATCCCGGCTAGATCCTGCCTGATAGCCAGTGGTTCATCAGTTTTCAGTTGACCCAATGACATTTGGCGATTAACCTTGCCCGGTCTAATTCGTTAAGGTGTACTGAATTCCTCTATTGAGGAACAACAGTATTAAACGGGAAGCCGGTGTAGAAATTCTATTTCTGAAGCCGGCGCTGCCCCCGCAACGGTAGGCGAGCAGCCTCATCACTAGCCACTGTGAATTTTCATGGGAAGGCGATAAGGCCAGAGCATTCTAATCAAGCTCAACTCGCAAGCCCGGAGACCGGCCTTCGCTTAATTAGTCAATTCACAGCGGTGGGCAGTATTAGCCCCAAAAAAATGCCCGCCGTGAACATCATTTCAATCGCTCGGCGGGAGCGGGAGTTAGTTATGCAGCGCCTATTTTCCCAATCAAGTCAGTTACTTATCCTGTTGTACAGCCTGCTCTGCTGGCATCCGGTTACCGCCGAGATCGGCCCGGCAACACCTTCCAGTGAGTTAGAACAAATCACAGTTACCGCTTCTCGACTACCTGTCATTTCCCAGAGAACAGGTAGCGCGGTCAGTATTATCAGCAAAGAAGATATTCAGCAGCTTAGCCCTTTGACGGTCTCCGAGCTATTCCGGCGCGTACCCGGATTGAGCGTCAGCCAGGTCGGCCCGGCTGGCAGCCTGACTCAAATCCGAATAAGAGGTGCTGAAGCCAATCAGATCCTGGTGATGATCGATGGCATAGAAGCCAACGATGTTAGCCAGGGCAGTGAATTCAATTTTGCCCATCTAATGCCCAATCAGATCGAACGAATAGAAATCGTACGTGGCCCGCAAAGCGCGATCTGGGGAAGCGACAGTCTCGCCGGTGTCATTCACATCATCACCAAACAAGGGAAAGCCGAACCCAGTTCGCTGCTGCAACTGGGTGCCGGCTCCCAGGGCCTGCAACAGTTCAACGTAGCGAGTAATCTGAATATAGGCCAAACAAACTTTGCTCTGGGTTTGGAATCCGTTCGCAACCAGGGTGAAAATGCTTCCCGGAGCGGCCCTGAAGATGATGGTTATCGCAATACTACTTTGTCCGCCATGCTCCAGAGCCAATTCGCCGATAACTATCAGGTTAAAGCGAGTTTACGTAGCACTCGTAGCGAAACTGAATATGATGATATTGACTACGCGACCACTGGCTTACCAATGGACGCAGAGTTCCGTTCAGAAAGCATCCAGAACTATGCTGGAGTAACGCTAAGCCATACAAACAATGACCTGATTCAACACTTAAGGTTAGCCTTAAATGACAGCGACAATACAAATTATACCCACCCGGATGCCGACACCCTGTCCCGCGGCCAGCGTCAGCATTTAGATTATCAATTGTCCTTTCGTATCAGAAGTCACAGTATTACAGGCATCATTGAGACGGAAAGAGAAACCTTCGAGCAACAGGGACCCATCAGCTTCTTTGGAAACCCAAACAAGAGCCTGTCGACACTGAGCCGCGCGATCGCCAGTGAATACTTATACAGCGGCAATCGATTCGGACTCTCCATCAGTGCTAGATCAGAGAACAACTCAGATTTTCAGTCAAGCCTGAGCTGGCGATTTACTCTGGCGGGGTTTTTCAATGAAGGCGATACTAAAATCTCCCTTGCAGCAGGCCGCGCGGTCAAAAATCCTTCTTTTACCGAGCGTTTTGGGTACTTTGACTCCTTCATAGGTAATCCAGACCTTAAGCCGGAGCATGCCCTATCCTATGAAATAGGCTTGCGCCAACATTTTCAGAATGCCAGGCTGACCCTCGAAGGGCATCTGTTCTTCAACCAACTGGAAAATGAAATCAACGGGTTTTCCTATATTCCGGCAACCTACAGCTTCTCGGCTATCAATGAACAAGGCAGATCCAGTCGAGAAGGTGTTGAACTCAGTCTGCTCTGGGCTCTGACAGGGTCTCTGGCGGTAAGTGCCAGTTATACTTACCTGGATTCTCAGGCATTAACCGGTGCTATGGAAGTCAGGCGACCCAGGCATAGCGGTTCGGTGAATCTCGGCTATACAGGCCAACGCACACAAACAAGCCTGAGTTATACTATGACAGGATCCCAGCAGGATGACTTTTATCCGCCTTACCCTCCTTATCAGCAAAGGGTAGTCCTGGATAAATTCTCGCTTTTGAGCGCAAATGTGAGTCGCACGCTATCGCCCAGGCTGCGATTGAAGCTGCAGATCAGCAACCTGTTCGATGAACAATACGAGGAAGTTTTTGGTTATAATTCGCCTGGCGTTACCCTGTTTACAGCGCTGGAGTTGCAGCTCTAATAACGTAATCAGGTCGTGTTTCTATTCTAACAATTCACGCAAGGAAGAAAGATGTACAAATGTTTTGAAGTATCTATCAAGGATAATATTGCACGGGTACAACTCAATAGACCGGAAAAGCGGAACAGCATGAACCCGCAATTCTGGAAGGAACTGCCAGAAATTATCAGGGATATCGACCAGGAAGCCCGAGCAAGGGTTATTGTTATTTCATCCACCGGCCCGCATTTTTCATCTGGCCTTGATGTTTCGTCATTTGCGGGTGTTGCCAGTACTGCTTCAGGTGCGGATGAGAAAACCAGGCGTATACAGGCGGGTTCAGCATCTTATAACAACATCCTGCACATGCAGGAATCATTTAACTGTATCGAACAAGCCAGGATACCTG
>NZUN01000006.1 GCA_002697205.1 Gammaproteobacteria bacterium | reverse complement strand
CTGATCGTAGGCATTCGATGAATGGTAGGTTTCCCAGAATCTAGGATAAAGTTCAAGGGCATAGCCAAACGCTGAAAAATGTAGGTCGTGCTGTTTTTCCTGAACCTTTTTCCAGCCTGAAGTTCCATCGAGCACCTCTATTCGATATTCAAGACCGGCCTTGGCCGCTTCTTCTTTGAGGATAGTGAGAACATCTTTAAGAGATTCGTAACCCGATGAGAGCGTAAAAGACAGCCGTGTACCGTCGGACCTTTCCAGAATTCCTTCGCTGTTACGCTGGTTGAATCCTGCTTTGGCGAAATAATCCAGTGCCAGCTTGATATCAAACTGGCGTGCTTTCAAGGAGGGGTGGCTGAACTTGCCGTAGCCGTCGTTTGCGGTAGCCAGGCGCTGGTAGTCGCCTCTGAAGAATTTGTCGATGACCAGTTGCCAGTGAGTGGCCGATTGAATTCCCAGACGGATGTTCAGCTCATCCAGCATAGGCTGACTGGTATTAATCCATAAACCGTATGGAGGCCTGGGTTTCTGGTTGTAGAATACCTTTTTTTCAATATAGCCGGCGGCTACATCTGGGTCGTTGTCTGGTAGTTTTTCGTGCCAGTATTCAGCCAGGTTGAGGCTGATCTGATCTATATCACCGCGTTTGAAAGCCTCGAATTCCTTGGCGGTGTCTCTGATTACCGTTAGGTTGATGGCATCCACGTTATAGCGATACCGCCATTGTTTTTTGTTTCCTGCCCACCATTGGGGATTACGACTAAGGCGGACTGATCGGCCTTTCTTCAGGTCTTTCTCATGTATTACATAGGGGCCTGTGGTCGGTGCAATGCGCCACTGATAGCGTTCAATAAAATCGCTGCCAACCTGCCGATAGAAGTGCCGTGGCAGGGGGCTCAGACCCAGCACCTTGGCATCGGTGTCCGGTTTGAGTTCGGGTATGGTGACCGCAATCAGATAATCGCTGTATTTAGTGATACCGGTAAACTGTGTGTTGTAATAATTGTTGTACCAGGGTGCTGTAATGTAAGGGCTGCGATTAAGCCAGAAGGTAAAAAAGTAATCGTCAGCGGTAATGGCAACCCCATCAGACCAATGCGCGTCAGGGTCGAGTTTGACGAATACGGTTTTGGTTTTCACATCCACCGCCCAGGCAGTGGCAAGGCCGGGAAAGAAGTCCATTAGATCGGGATGTCGATGCCCCAGGGACATCGCTGTATCGTCTAATATCCATCGTCTGAAAGAGCCATTGGAGTCCGGCCCGACGGTTCTTAGGGTTCTTGGGAAGTCCTGAATTCTGACGTATTCGCTGCCACCTTTCTTAGCATCTGGAGAGCCGATTTCAGGAAGATCAGAACCATCCTGCCAGTGAAGGTTCGCTGGCACATCAGATAGTGACCGAATTTGGAAAAAGTCCGGATAAGCGGCGTAGTAGTCAGTCACTTCCTGGGTGTTATCGATAGGCTCTTTAAGGTTCGATTTTTTGCTATCAGATTCGCTGCAGCCAATAAATGTGATCAGCAGGGGAATGAGTAAAAAGGGGGAGCATCGGTTCATAAGAATCCCATTGTAGCTAGCGATAGATGGTGAATTTTTTTGGGTCGAATGATTCTCGCACGGCTTCTCCTATAAAGGTAACTAGAGTGAGCAGCGCCACCAGGGTACCAAAGGCTGAGATCACTATCCAAGGTGCTGTTCTAAGGTTTGCAGTACCCTGTTTGAGAAGTTCGCCAAGGCTGGGCGTGGGTACCGGCAAGCCGAACCCCAAGAAGTCCAGGGCCGTGATCGCAGCGATGGCAGAGACAATGGTAAAAGGCATGAAAGTCACCAGCGTTGCCAGGACATTAGGCAGTATATGTTTTGAAATGACTCTCATTGTTGAAGCACCAATTACTCTGGCGGCCGCAATGTAGTCTCTTGATTTCTCTTTGTAAGTTTCAGTGCGCATATAGTAGGTCATACTGGTCCAGGAAAATAACACCATCACCATTAGCAGGATGCTGATACGAGCAGGTATCGAAGCATCTGATGGGATAATCGAAAAAACAATGATGACCATGTATAAGAAGGGAATGTTGGACCAGATTTCGATCAGGCGTTGAAAAATAAGATCAAATACCCCACCAAAATAACCCATGGTACAGCCGACCAGAATACCGATGAAGTAAACACATATCATAAAAGCGAATGCGAACAGTAGAGCCGTGCGAGTACCATAAACCAAGCGTGCCAGGATGTCTCGACTGGTCGTGTCTGTGCCAAGGTAATGCTGGGTTTGAAAAGAAGGTGGTTCGGGTTTAAAAACACTACCGGGTGAATGGTTTTCATAAGGGTTGTAAGGGACNAGGGGCATCAATACCCAGTTACTGGACTGTTCTTTGGCGAAAACGGCTGCCAGTTGACGATAATTTACCTGGTAGGAATAGTCCAGGCCGAACTTGTTACCTGAGTAGAATCCAGTATAGGTCGGGAAATAGGTTTCACCCTGATAATGTACTATGAGAGCCCGGCTGTTAACCAGCAGCTCGGCGAAACACAGCANGGCAACCAGGCAAGCCAGAGTTAAAAAGCTGAAATAGCCCAATCGAATTTTTCGAAACCGTTGNAGTCGCTTTCTGGTTTGTGGGTTCAGGTTCAGATGCATTATTCGAATCTAATCCTCGGGTCTACTAGAGCAACCAGGATGTCAGACAGTATATTGCCTATCAGCAGCAGCAGGCTTGCCAGTAATACCACCCCCATGACGACCGGATAGTCTCTATCGAGGATAGCAGTAAGCCCGAGCAGGCCAAAACCATCAATATCAAAGATCGACTCGATGAGAAAGGAGCCCGATACGACCAGCGTTATATTTTGACCAAAAGTAGTGGCAATGGGTATGAGAGAGTTTCTTAACGCGTGTTTTATGACGGCACGACGAAAGGAGACGCCTTTGGCTATTGCAGTACGAATGTAATCGGCNGCAAGNTTGTCCATCAGGTGGTTCTTTAACAGTAATGTTACCAGAGCAAAGCTCCCCACCAGATAACAGATGAGGGGTAAGACAGAATGTTGAATCAGGTCATGGATTTTACCTAACAGGTCTTTGTCGTCGAAGGTATAACTGACAAAGCCGCCCATGGGAAACCATTCCAGGCGCACAGAGAAATACAGGAGTAGAAGCGAGCCGAGCGCATATCCAGGTATTGCATAGCCAGTAAAGATGAGTACGGACGATAGACTATCGACAAGGGTGCGATGCTTTATTGCCTTCACAATACCTAATGGGATACAGATGCTGTAGGTTAGAATCAGGGTAATTAATCCATAGTAAATGGACACTGGGAAGCGATCTTTTATGACATCCCAGACAGGTTCATTGTAGCGATAGGAAGCACCAAGGTCGCCTCGCAGGACTTTTCCTGTCCACTCCAGGTAACTGGTGAATATGGGTTTGTCGAAGCCATAATATTCTTTTAGTTGTTGTAGTTGGCTTTCTGACAGGGCCATGCCCTGGCCGACACTTTGAGTGCTTACACCAGAAGCCGCATCGAGCATCTGCGATTCCATGATGGCACGTTCAAGCGGGCCGCCAGGTACAAGCCGGGTGATGGCAAATACGATGATAGTGACACCAATCAGAGTGGGAGGAATCAGCAGGAACCGTCTTAAGAAATAATCTCGCATGAGTTGTTCATTTTATAAGCGAAGTTACAGGCGAATCATCCTGCGTGATGGCTTGAATAGAGGGATTGGCACCCAACCGTGTACAAACGGATGGGATTTTGCCATATTAACAGGTAACAAAATAGATTGAAGTAGCAAAGGTTATCGCTTATTGGAAAACAGTATAGTCTTGACGACACTAGCGCTTACTGCGCCTGCTAACTGAGCCGTAATAGAGACGGGGCATCCGCATGGGATACGCCGTTAAATTTATGGGTAAGGCTTTGTGCCAGGGTTACTGCAGGATTAAAATGAGCCCCTGACAGTATGCTGAATACCAGTATGATGACCACAAGGGTTGCGCCGGTTGCCAGCGTATTAGCCAGTAATGCAAGAGCTTCATTGCCCTGGGCAAGGTTGGCAGCCATGATGCTGGAGCCAACCACAGTGGTCAGCAGGAAGAAAGTCCCTAAGCCCTTGGCAATTAGTTTTTTGGTCATGAAATGTTATCCAGGTAATTGGGCTGCCTTGCTTTATTTATCAAATGCAGGAAGAGGCGCACGAATAAATGACCTCATTGAGCATCTCTGTCCGCGGTTTTTCAGTGCCATCGTTGGTTTGCATTTGATTCATGACATAACTGACTGCCAGATTCAGGTCAGGATCCGCGTACCCAGTTGAGCCGCCTGCGCCATTATGGCCGAAAGAATCTGGATTAGGGCCAAAGGCTGATCCTGTGTTGAGTATAAACCCTCTTGCCCGACGGATCTCGTGACCAAGAACAAGATCTTCAATACCTTCAACCTCGACTTTCAATGCCTGAGTCAATGCTGCGCTGGATATAATTCTGGTACCGTTGAGCTCACCCTCATTCGCCAGGGCTGCATAAATCTTGGCGATCCCCGTTGCTGTGGCGTGACCGTTAGCCGCGGCAATCTCGGCACGTCGCCAGCGCGTTGAGCAGGCGTCCGTAAAAGGCCTTATGATGGGATTCTGCTGCGCGTTGCGAAATAATTCTGAAGATGGCGCCTCTATTCTGGTCTGGGTCTTGTTGTTGCGGCTGAATTTTTTTGCTTTTGGTGAGTGGTTCGGACCATTTAGCGTGGCACAACGGCGGTGGTGTTGATCAGCCAGGCCAATATGGCAGTCTACATTGAGCGGTCTGGCCACTTTTTCAAAAAAATATTGGCCGAGCGAATGCCCGGTTATTCTTCTGATGAGTTCTCCGGGAAAGTAACCCCAGGTAATCGCATGATAGCCCGCCGCTGATCCAGGTATCCATAGCGGTGCCTGCTGGGCCAGTAGCCCGGTCATTTTCTGCCAGTCACATAGATCATCTACGGTTATNGTTTGGCTAACACCGCTTAACCCGGCCTGGTGAGACAGCAGTTCCGCGACGGTGACGTCAGCCTTGCCAGCGACGCCGAATTCAGGCCAGTAGTGTGCNACTTTTTGATCATAATCGATCAGGCCTTGGTCGACGAGAATAGCGATCGCGAGCGAGGCCAGNCCCTTGGTTGTTGAATAGATATTGACAAGGGTATTCTGGGTCCAGGGCTCTGACTTTTCACGGTCCATCCAACCTCCCCAGAGATCAACCACTTTTTCTCCCTGATAATAAACACACAGGCCTGCACCGATTTCAGATTTATGCCATAGATCAGCAAAAACGTCTCTTACGGGTTCAAATTGTGTTGTTACCTGNCCCGCTATGTTTGGTTTCATGGGTTCCTGATTCAAGCTCTCTGCAATNGATGATCATAGTCCAATATGCCTGGTCATTGCAGCCCTGCAATCGGGTCAGATGAGGTTTGAGCCAGTCAGTTANCNGCACTCAGGCCAATNAANGTTGTTATTCAGGCACNTGTGCCAGGATCTGTCTGACATTGAGCTTACGGAAACCATCGGGATCTTTTTGTCTGCTTAGTTGTGCTGACTTTGCCAACTGGTGGAATCGATTGGGTACTGGGTGGCCACCATAATCATTGATCAGGCTGTCCATGTAGGGACCCTGCAGGTCTCCCAGGCGGTGGTAGTGCCAGGGCTTAATATTTTTCTGTTGGAATGATGCAATCTTCTGAGNAATTTCTTGTTTCATGGCCTGCTTTGCAGGCAGCGTGTGATAACCAGCTAATACCGCTGCAAACCAGGCTGCCTGGGTTATGAATAAAGGGAAAGGGATAATGAGATAGGGAATCCCGATGAAGGCCAGGGTTGGATGTTCGGGATGAATGATATCTTTGTATAGTGGAGAAACCAGATTGTNCGTTACATNAATGATTTCANCAGATAAAAATGGAAAAACATAGTTATAACCCGTGCAGTAGATAACACTGTCGATGTGCGAGATAGCAGTCTTATCTGATAGGTAAACCGTGTGCCCATCTATTTTCACAGGGTCTGCGTGGTAGCTGACGTTTGACCGCTGCGATGTCTTTACGCTGGGTCCCTGGTTGCCACTCAAGAATACCTGTTGAGCTTCGCCTGAGATTTCTCTGCTGAGATCCTGTCCTGATGCTGCAGTACCCCATATCATGACGCGCTGAGACGTAAATGCGGATGGCTCCCGGTAGTTTTTTGAGTGTGTTATTGTTCCGGGGAATGTCTGGCTGCCTTTTATTTCAGGTAAACGCGGTTGGCTGTAGTGTCCATTGGCAACCACAATAGCGTCAAAGGACGNCTTTTGATTCGAGCCGGTAATTAAGGTCCAACCCCTGGATTGTGGTTCTGNCGTAATTGATTTTATAGTGGTGTTGAATTTTATCGATGAGATCAGGCCTTGATACTCTGCATAGGCGGTCAAGTAATTGAGAACGTTTCGATGCCCGGGGAAGTCACCTGTCGTGGGTTCGGAGAATTTATCGTCAAATGGGAAATCCCAGAATGCCATGAGTTCCCGTGGTAGATTGGTTCGCAACGTTGGATAAAGGGTCCCTAGCTCGGGGTCACTCCGATAATTCCACAGACCGCCCAGCTGATCCTGTTGTTCAAACACCACCAGATCATGTTCTGANTTCAGTACACTGGCGGCGGCAAGACCAGCAGCGCCTGCACCTATAATCCCTATGCGCATGATTGTGGTTCTTTGGCTTGCTTAACTGGCCTAGGTTACCAAGATATGAGGGCTTAGAACATGGCATAATACCGTNGATGTGAGGAGATCGGGTGGACGACTACATAACAGTTGAGTTGCAGCGGATTAAACGGATAAGCCCGTCTACCAAGATGTTCAGGTTCGTAACTGACGGCGTTGGGGTGCCGTTTCTGGCAGGACAGTTTTATCGCTTTACGTTTACCGATGGTTCNGGGCAATTTGAAAGAAGCTATAGTCTCTGTAACCAACTGGATGACGAGGATCAATGTCACCTCGACCTTATTGTTTCNGAAGTCGACAGGGGAAGGGCAACGCAGGTTTTATTCNGTTCCTCTANTGGATTACAGGTCAGGGTCCGGGGACCCTTTGGGCGTCTTGTGCTTCCTCAGCCGCTGCCCGCCAGAAGTGTATTGGTCGCGACCAGTGTTGGTTTAGCGCCATTTATACCTATGCTGTCGATGTTTGCAGCGTCACCGCCGAGTAATGATAAGGCNATGGTACTGTTTTTGGGCGTCCGGGATAGAGAAGAGTTCCTTTATGGACAATGGTTGCTGTCGTTGCACAACAGACTTTCGCAGTTTCAACTTTTCGTCTGTTATTCGAAAGAAACCGCAATAGATCTTCAGCCTTATGAACATCATGGTTATGTAACAGACGTTGTTGCCCAAGAGCACCCCAATCCACAGAGTGATTTCTTCATGCTTTGCGGTAATCCACAGATGGTTGATGATGTTTTTCTGTTATTGAAAAACCTGGGATTTTCTGGNCGGAANGTCCGTCGAGAAAAATACGTTTTTGCAAGGCAGGAAAACAACAGTGCTCGGCNGAAAACCCTGAGTAAGGGTGACCGGGCGCTGTTACTGGANAAAATTAAGCGGTATCAGAAATAGCAGAAGCGTAGAATTTTAATTCTTATGGGCTGCATAGCCAGTGCCAGGGCTCGAACGCTATACCGTGCTGGTTGCCTCTGGGATAACTCATTGAAAAGCTAAATTCTTTGGCATGGCTTTGTAACCAATTAAAGGCATTGGTCTGTTCAAANTCTTCAGTTAGAGGCGGTGTGCCGGTCTGACCTAGATCTACTGCCCTGCCAGTGTGGTGTTCGCTAAAGCCTGGCAGTGCGCTTATCTCNAGTATCTGGTTCATGTCCTGACCGGCGTTGAGCTTGCGCTGAATTATGTCGAACTGGTACTCGATAGATCGAAATCCAGAAATAACGTAGAGACTAATTCTATCCTGTGCCGCCGCCGAACTCATTTTTTTCCAGCAGATGGTGGTTTTTGCAGTGGCCAGTATCGGTTTCAGAGTATCAGCATAGGCGATGGGTTGGAGCTCGTGTTCTGCTGCTTCGTTTTGTGGNGGAGGGCGATAGTNCGCCAGAAAGTTCTCTCCCAAGCCCAGAGAGGCGATGAGCGGGGCGCTTGCTGACAATGATGCCTCCTTAAAAGGGTATCTAACTAGANCTTGTGTCCTACCCTACGAATTTATTTAAATGATGGTCTGTATTACCGAACTGGGCGTCTATGACCAGTAAACGCTTGAAATAGTGTGCAATCGGCAAGTCCTCGGTCATGCCCATGCCGCCGTGTAACTGTACTGCATTTTGACTGATGAATCGTCCGGTTTTGCCTACCAGGTATTTCAGCGCATGGATATTTCGCTGTGCATCTGCCGTGCCTTGTGTTTCCAGCATGGTTGCTTTCATGCACAGGGATTTAACCAGATTATATTCCACAAACATTTCAGTCATTCGATGCTTTAACACTTGAAAATCAGCCAGAGGGTGGTCGAATTGTTGCCGTTGTTTGGTATATTCAATAGTGCTNTTATAGAGCGCTTCCATGGCGCCTATAGCTTCAGCGGCCAGTCCCAGGATGCCTCTGTTTGCCAGTCCCTGGATTAGTTTGCTGGCCGTGTCGGTCGTACCCAGCAGACAGTCTCGCTCAACACGAACCTGTTCCAGGTAGATCTCAGATGCCCGTAAGCCATCTACGGTGGTGTAGTCTGTGCGGGTAAGGCCATTTGCGGATGGGTCGACAATAAATAAGCTGATCCCATTAGNATCAAAATCTCCGCCTGATGTTCTGGCACTCAGCAGTATTTTATCAGCAGACACGGCATTGAANACCAGTGACTTAGTACCGCTCAGGCGAAATCCGCTGTCTTCAGCAGTTGCCTTGGTCTGTACCGCNGAGAGATTGGTGGGTTCAACNGGTTCAGCATAGGCAAAGGTGCCGATCAGGTTTCCTGCGATGATNGCTGGGATGATGGCCTGTTTCTGTTCCTGGCTACCTGCCAGCTCAACAGCCGCGCCGAATAAAATTACGGTGGACATAAAGGGCTCTACAACCAGGCCCTTGCCAAACTCCTCTAGCATGATCATGCTGTCTACGAGGGATCCGCCCAGGCCGCCAAATTCTTCAGAAAAGGTCATTGCTAACCAGCCGAGGTCGGCAAATTGCNGCCAGTTGCTATTGTCATAGCCTTGGTCGTTTGTGATGAATTTGTTTCGTTCTGAGATACTGTATTGAGTACTGATAAATTTTTGAATGCTATCCTGGAGCAGGCGTTGTTCTTGGGTCAGCGACAGATCCATAATTTTTTCCTTTTCTANCCTAGNTCAAGAACTTTTTTGGCGATGACATCTTTCTGAACTTCGCTGGCGCCACCATAGATGGTGGTCGCTCTACCGCCAAGATAGCTGGAGGTCGCGCCTCTTGCGAAATCAGGACCGATTGGNTTGCCACTCCAGGGTGCTGCGTAGATGCCCGCGGCCTCAATATTGAGTTCTGAAATTCTCTGCTGAATTTCAGTACCTTTAAGTTTTAGAATTGAGGACTCCGGGCCAGGGCCCTCTCCGGCACTGACCTGGGAAAGGGTTCTGAGTTCAGTGAATTCCAGAGCAAGTAATTCGGCCTCCAGCGCGCCAACCTTGTTCTTGAAGCTGGGTAGATCCATCAGAGAGCCGTCTCCCGTCTTGACGGTTCTCGCATTGGCTTTAGCTTTTTCCANGGCCAGTACGGAATTCTGAATACCAGCCAGGCCCGTTCTTTCGTGGACAAGCAGGCCTTTCGCATAGGTCCAGCCTTTGCCTTGTTCACCTATTCTGTTGGTGACCGGAACTTTGACATCTGTCAAGTAGACTTCGTTGACTGAGTGGCTGCCTCCCAGGGTGATAATAGGCCGGGTTTCTATACCGGGATCATCCATGGGGATGAGCAGGAAAGTGATGCCTTCTTGTTTGGCGCCTGAACTTGAAGTTCTTGTAAGGCAGAACATCCAGTGNGCGATATGCGCTAGAGTAGTCCATATTTTTTGACCATTGACAAGATAATAGNTGCCATCTTCACTTAATTCAGCTTTTGTTTTTAGGTTCGCAAGGTCAGAACCGGCACCTGGCTCCGAATAGCCCTGGCACCAGTTGACGCTGCCATCGCGAATACCGGGCATGAATCGGTCTATCTGCTCTTTACTGCCGTGATTCATGAGAATCGGTGCCAGCATACCGACGCCGAAGGGNATCTGCGGNGGGGTTGCATGGCGGGCCATTTCCATATCAAAAATATATCTCTGAGTAGGCGTGAACCCGGGGCCACCAAATTCTANTGGCCACTTTGGCACATCCCAGCCGCCTTGCGCCTTCAATGCCTGAAACCACTCGTTTCGTTTGGTCCACATTTCCATGCCTTTGGGCAGGTTGGCCTTGATAAAATTGACAACTTTCTTCTGGAATGCCAAGTCGTCTTCGCTGAATTCAATATTCATGATTAACGCCTGTGAATTAAAGTAAAACCATGTTAAATCGTGTCCTGNGCTTATTCAAATTAGCACCTGGGAATAGCAATTGTGGCATCCTAGTTCGGCAGTTCGGCAGTTCGGCAGTTCGGCAGTTTGTCTATGTGCGGTCGCTGACTGCATACGGGTCATGCGCCGCATTAACCCGGCAGATTCATCGAAATACCTGTACNGACAGCTAGCAGCGAAGTCAAGGTTAAAAAAACCGCTACCANGCCANTCAGATTGGGACCAGAGCTCAGTGATACTGTTTATAGAGGTCAGCGATGATTTCCATAAATTCCAAATGTGTTTCGCGGATAATATCTGTAACAGGCTTGATGCTGTCTATCCTGCCAGCAACCTGGCCGGATAATGGNATAGCAGCTTCCATATCACCNTCAAAATAAAGATCTTTNGCAGTACCAAACTCTGTCATGACGTTGGTATCCGGTAGCTTTTCCAGCCTGGATGTCCTTTCCGTTCGAAGCGCTCTCAGAGCAGGGGAGTGGAACTTGTTCAGAAATACAGTTCCAGTATCNTCGGCACTGATAATGGCATTTTTCCAGTTATCGTGGACAGGTGACTCCAGTGCAGAAACCATTCTGGTNCCCATTTGAATNCCTTCAGCGCCTAACGCGAAAGCGGCGGCCATAGAGCTGCCATCGATAAAGCCACCTGCAGCGATGATGGGAACATCCGTCCTGGAACGGATCAAGGGGAGTAAGACCATGGAAGCGACTTCNTTTGGGCTCTTGAAACCGCCACCTTCTCCACCTTCAACGATCAGACCATCAACACCTGCTGCAATGGCTTTCAATGCGGCTTTCAGGGTCGGTACGACGTGAAAGACGGTTAACCCTGCAGCCTTTAAGGGCTCTGTATAGCGAGTTGGACTGCCTGCTGATGTGGTCACAAAACGAACGCCCTGGTCAATGACGAATTCGGCAATATTAGGATCTCTGACGAAAGCCTGAGCAATATTGACACCCCAGGGTTTGTCGGTCAGATCTTTCATTTTTTTGATTTCAATTTTTATCTGATCGAGTTCGCCAGAGCTGGTTTCAATGATGCCCATACCGCCAGCATTGGAAACTGCAGATGCAAGTTGAGAACGGGCAATCCAGCCCATGGGAGCTTGAATAATCGGAATCTCGACGCCCAGCATTTCGGTAACGCGATTATTGAAAGNCATTTAAGTCCCCTTTTTACGTCGCCAGTGAGCATAACTGTAATTGACATTGGAGTGAATGGTTTCTGAACTGATTAGATTGAATTCTTCAGACTCAAAATGCGGAAAGAAGACGTCGCCAGTAACTTCNGTGTGGATTGTCGTTAAGTGCAGTTCGGTTGCTCCNGGNAGAGTCTCNGCATAGATCTGGCCACCCCCTACTACGAAAATGGGCCGGTCAGTTTTCTGTGCAGCTATCATCGCGGCTTTCAGAGAAGTTGCCGTAAGGCATCCATCCCGGTGATATCGATTATCTCGGCTGAGGATGATGGTCTTGCGCCCTGGCAGNGGTCTGCCGATCGACTCAAAAGTCTTGCGACCCATGAGCAGACAGCCTCCGAGGGTAATTTTTTTGAAAAGTGCCTGTTCCCCTTTTACCTGCCAGGGGATATCGCTGCCATTACCAATGACATTGTTATCCGATCTGGCGGCGACAATAGAAAATGTATTGTTCACATCTGTTCTACTGTTTGGATGCCTAACAATGACAGGCCTGTCTGAAGGNTGTGAGCGGTAACTTTCGCCAGGTGCAACCGACTGNCCTGAATGTCCCGGGNTTCGCTTAAAACAGGGCAATGTTCGTAGAATCTCATAAATGAACTGGCTAATTCGTACAGGTACTGGCACAGGATATTAGCCTGATAGTCTTCCAAGTACGCATCTATGGCTTCGGTAAATTGCAGCACTCTAATAGCCAGCAGTATTTCCTGATCNNNGGTTAGTGTCATCCCATTAACCGGGCTGTTTTCCTGGGTTGGGCGCTTCCTGAATAAACTGCGTATTCTGGTATAAGCGTACTGAAGGTAAGGCGCTGTATTGCCTTCAAAAGAGAGCATGCTGTCCCAATCGAAAATATAATCAGTGGTGCGGTTTTTTGATAATTCTGCATATTTGATAGCACCAATGCCGACCACTTCTGCCACCTCTAATTGCTGCTGCTCGGGCATGGTACTGNTTTTTTCGCTGATAAGTGTAAAAGCTCGGCGAGTGGCCTCGTCAAGCACGTCAATGAGCTTGACATCCGCACCATCCCNGGTTTTGAAGGGCTTACCATCTGCTTTCAGGATAAGGCCGAACGGCAGGTGTCGAAAAATTTGCTGGGGCTTGGTAAAACCAGCCGCGCTTGCTACGGCAAATACCTGGCGGAGATGCAGTTGTTGAGAGGCGCCGACAAAATACAGCACCTCATCGGCGTTGATAATCTGTGAGCGATACCGAGCAGCGGCCAGGTCTGTTGCAAGATACGGGTATCCACCGTCGGACTTGCGAACGATTGCTGGCAGAGGGCGTTCGTTCTGGCCTTTGAATTCATCCAGAAATACGCATTGTGCCCCGTCAGACTCGGTCAGCAAGCCTCTGCCTTGGAGTTGTTCAACAATAATCGGGAGATCATCATTGTAGGCACTCTCTGCTTTTACGTCGGCCTGCGTTAACGAGATGTTGAGTTTGTGATAAACGGTCTGGCAGTGATCCAGCGATATGGCAATAAATTTTTCCCACAGGCTGTGACAGCGCGAGTCCTTTCGCTGTAGCTTTACCACATATTCCCTGGCTCNTGCGGCAAAATNCTGATCGCCCCGAAATAGCTTGCTAGCTGANTGGTAGAACTTTTCCAGATCAACTAGTTTTGAACTGATCTCTTCTCCAGGTACTGTGATCTGGTCCAGGTAAGCGAGTAGGCTACCGAACTGAGCACCCCAATCACCCACNTGGTTGGCGCGTACNACTCGGTGATTGCAGAATTCAAGTACTCTTGCTGCAGTATCACCAATCACGGTGGAGCGAAGATGGCCTATGTGCATTTCTTTAGCTAGATTCGGCGCACTGTAGTCAATGACNACGGTTCTGGTATCCGNCCTGGTTGCTGACGATTCATGGAGNTGGAAATNCGTCATGTTTTTTTCGATGAATTGCGCCGTNAGTCGGATATTAATAAACCCCGGNCCGGCTATTTCAAAGTNAAACTCTGAATGACCGTCGAGCATGTCTACCACCCGTTGAGCCAGCATTCTGGGCGCAGATCCGNTTTTTTTTGCAGCCGCCATNATGCCGTTGGCCTGATAGTGACCAAATTCCGGTTTTTGAGATTGACGGATTTGTGCTATGGGCTCATCAATNCCGGCGTGCCGCATGGCCTGCGAAATCAGGTCATCGAGAAGCTGCTTTATATTCAAGCTATTCATATGAAAATTGGCTGAAGTCTAGTAGAACGAGTATCGAAAACTGTAAAAAGGCTAATAATACCAGATTGCACAGTTCAGGCGACTTAAAATGCGCAACCNGTNGAAATNNANGGNAAATGGAAGAATCCCATGGCTAGGGNACNTGCAAACCAGTGAATTTAGCGCCGTTCGGAAATNGCTTGNTTGTCNGGCGAGATAAGCGTGGTTGCAACGGCGCGTCTGAGATCTTCCAGTAGATAAGGCTTTGCTAGAACAGGTATTTGTTTGCGGGAAATGTAAGATGCATGACGGGGAAAGTGAAGATGGGCAGAGCAAATAAGTATTTTTTGATCCGGGTTGTATAGTTGAATTTGATCAATCANTTTTTGACCCGGAAACTGCGGAAGCACCAGTTCGGTCAGGAGCAGATGAATATCCTCGTGATGCTGTTGGTAGAGNGCGAGCCCTTCATNACCTGTATTGGCGGTCAGCACCGTATATCCGACACTTCTGAGCACCAGTTGCGCATATTCTGAAACATTCTGATCGGGTTCGATTAACAGCAGCGTTTCCTCTTTANGCTGAATTACATCCGTATTTNTTGCAACTCGTTTTGCAGGTGCGCCNCAGCGTGGCAGGAATATCCTGACCAGAGTCCCNTTTGATGGTTTGCTGGTTAGGCTGATGAAACCCTTATTGGCTTCAACCAGCTGGCGAATGTTGGCCAGTCCCAGTCCAGAACCCTGATCCGACGTCTTGGTACTGAAAAAAGGTTCAAATATATGTGGAAGTATCTCAACAGGTATGCCGGTGCCATTATCCTGAACGGAAATTTCGCAGAATCTGCCGGGCTTAGCCCAGGGCTCTACTTTGCAGAATTCAGGAGTTAGAAAAGCAGGTGCCACTACCAGTTTAATTTCTCCGCCTTCCAGTAAGGCATCTCTAGCATTGATAATCAGGTTCAACAGGATGTTTTCAATTTGATCCTCTACTACGTCAGCATATAAAGGATCTTTCGGATAGCGCGTTACCAGNTTGATGTCGGGCGTTGTTACCTGGTTCAGGAGGGATGNTGAATTTTTCAGGATACCTCTTAAATCCTGGACGGTCGTTTGTCTGGGTTGTTGTTTGTTGAAATTCAAAAGCTTCAGGGTCAGAGCATTTGCTTGTTGTCCGGCGTGTAAAATCTGACTGGCATGATTTTTGTGTTCGGGTGATTGCTCTTGCATAGCNAGAGCAGCGTAACCATTTATAGCAACCAGAAAATTACTGAGGTCATGAACAACGCTACTCAACAGATTACCAGTTGCGGCCATCTTCCTTGATTTATCTAGCTCCAGTTGCAACCTCCTGCGTTCATTCAAGGCAGTAACCTGTTGTCTCTGATCTTCTATGAGCAGCAGTTTTGAGCCGTTGTGNCGTTGGTCTAGATTACTCCCTGAAATTTTGATTTNTCGCAGGCTATTATTTTTTGAAATCATCTTGGCCTTGATTTCTCTCACTTGATTTGAGGGCTCTGGTGAATAATAGAAATCCCTGAGTTNACGGTCGGCTAATGATTCAGGAATCAGGGAAGTCAGGTTCTGATCGCGTAACTCGCTGGGGCTGGCGCCAGTTANATCCTGGAAGGCATCACTGCTCCAGATAATATGATTGGCTTGGTCCAGGATAACCATGGCGGTCGGATTAATCTCGCTGAGAGACCGGCCAAGGGAGATCAAGTCGTCATGATTTTGTTGCAGCACTGATTGCTCACTGGTATCTATGATTACCCCTTGAGCCTGAATTTCGGAATCAGTTCCCAGATAAAGCAGTTTGATGCTTAACANCGGGCGTGATGCTGCATTCAGATTCAAGTCAACACTCTGGACCTGATCCGGTCGAATCGATATCTGTTTGACGAAGTGGGAAAATAGGGGTTGTGAGGCCGCTTTTAGAAGGTNGTTTAGATTATTATCACAAGCTTCCAGGCTGCTTGAAAGCGGGCTCATACTATTGGCTGCGCTCANCAGGAATTCACCTTGGGGTGATATATACCAGCAGTCTCGCATGACCAGGGAATTGTATCGTTTAAGCTGTTGTTCGACCAGACGGTTATCGAACGCCTGCTTTAGTAANTGTGATTTTAGAAGATGCTGTTCCGCCCTATGCTGGCGTGCCTTGAGTCTAAGTGCCTGCACAGAANGTAATAGTCGGTGGGTGGACATGAGCCTTTTTATCGGTAGATACAGGATCCGATGCAGTAGGCTGAATTCACTGTTGAAGCGGCAGTCAAGGTCAACCCCTGAGGCGCTCTGATTTGTAGAAACCATGACNTTATGCAGGCCAATCAATCCAGCAAAGCTTGAAATTTCAGCACGAAGCAGTTTTAAGTAACTGGAAGTGGGATTCTGCTGTGATGGCCAGGTCAGATGTATTCTAAGCAGTCCCTGGCGACTTTCCNTGATTTCAGATCGGATGGGCAGGCCGTAAAATAGGTCGCCCTGTTCGCCTATTAATTCCACTAGTAGATCCTGAGGGTCATCGAGTATCAAAGCCAGGTCTTTCCAAAAGATATTGTCGGGTAATCGCCAGCGTAAGCCGCAGGCTTCGTCGAATTCCTGGTCTGGCAGAAGATGATGTAAATTGGCGATCGCCTGGGTGTAATCCTGCCACGAAAGTGCTGTTTCATGGTTCGTGGTTGTGGCGTCCAGGGTTGTGTTCTTGACGATGAGGTCNGNGCTGATATTACGTTGCCGACAGNATTCGAATATCCCAGCTAAGAGCCAGGTTGTCGCGATAACCTGAAGATTGTCGGGTCTGTTCATAGTATCAGGATGGTTTTTTATTTGATAATAGCTGATTANCAAAGGGTTGCAAGGGNTATGGCCTGGGCTATGGCAGGCGCGCNTATTCCATTTGNAAGNATCCTTTTTTTTCTATTATTGAGACAATGTNCCGAGGAGTTTTTTCGCCATGCCATCGAANGAGGTGTTACTCATCATGATCAGATGNAACTCATTTTTTGTTTNAGTGGCTAGTTGCTGGACTGCCTGGATCAGTGCGTGTGAATCCGTAAACAGCCGGTGTCCAGATTCTGGCAGCAATTTGCTGAGCTGAAACTCGACATTGTCTGGTTGCATCCAGAANACNTGGTCTGCAGCCTTGGTGGCGACTATTAACTGTTTGCCATGGATACCTTTGCGCATGGTAGCCGAACCCGGTTCGATTAAGGCAACAATGGTAGCACCACCCACTTGTGCTCGAAGGCCTTCCAGGGTCGTCTGAATTGCTGTGGGATGATGAGCAAAATCATCGTAGAGTTTTAATNGCGGCAGGTCTATCAATCGCTCCATACGGCGCTTGACACCCTCGAATTCATTTAGACCCTGAATGGCCATTGCCGGGGGGACACCGACATGCCTGGCAGCGGCTATGGCGGCACAGGCGTTGTACACATTGTGCTGGCCAGTGAGGTTCCAATTGATTGTGCCCTGGTACTGGTCTACCACCGTGATCTTGAATTTGCTGCCATCGGCTGAAATTNCGCCTGCCCGGATTTCAGCTTTGCTGTTCTGCTTGNTNGAGAANCGTACCTGCGGCGTCCAGCAACCTTGCGCTATTACTTCATTGAGGGCTTTATCATCTTNGGGCAGGATTAGTTGGCCATTGCCAGGAACAGATCTGATGAGCAGATGAAATTGTTGCTGGATAGCNTTGAGATTCTCAAAAATGTCAGCATGATCGAATTCAAGATTATTAAGGACCACGGTTCGTGGCTGGTAGTGAAGAAACTTGGAACGTCTGTCGAAATAGGAGGTATCGTACTCATCTGCTTCAATAACGAAAAAATTCGAGTCAGATAGTCGGGCTGAATGTTGAAAATTAGCGGGGATTCCGCCGATCAGGAAACCCGGAGAGAGGCCTGCGTATTCNAGAATCCAGGCGATCATACTGGCTGATGTGGTTTTGCCGTGGGTACCAGCGACAGCGACAACCCATTTATTATCGAGCAGATAACGGCCCAGGTATTCAGCACCTGAGCAGAAGGCAACGCCGCTGTTAAGTAGTGCTTCGACCGCGGGATTGCCTCGGCCCAGGTTAGCATTGCCAATGATGACCAGGTCAACCATTTTTGGAATNCTGCTGGGACTATACGGCGCCTGAAGTGTGATACCTGCCTGTTCCAGTTGCTCGCTCATGGGCGGGTAAACGTTTTGATCGCTTCCAGTGANGACATGTCCCTGTTGTTTGGCAAGCAAAGCGATACTCCCCATAAGGGTTCCGCAGATCCCTAATATATGGATGCGCATCAATTTGCCCCAGGGAATAACATGAGGGTGGTTATCACACTTAAGAGTTCGATGACAAATGCAATAATGGCACCCTGNAAGACGCTNATCTGGACCGCTTTACTCAGGATATTACCGACAATGGCCAACCACCAGCCTAACCAGATCCAGGTTGCTGAATCTGCAACTANGAGCAATACCCGGCTGTTGCTGTCGAGTAGTATCATATTTATGGGAAGTAGTAATAACGTCATAATGGTACCNGCACCCAGCGTACTTCCCCATATAGCAGGGAATCGACTGGGGACATTTTTGAACCACGAAAGTGCCCATATAAGGGTGGCCTGAATAATTAAGGCATTGCCNGTCATGCCCAGAATCCCNAGGAATGAACGATCGGGATAACTTATAGTTGCTGCGACGACNACCGAGCAGAGGTAAATGGCGAGGATAATGCCAAGGACCATTCTATGGCTGGGGAAATCGGCTGGGTGGCCTCTTAGAAGGCAGATGCTCCAGAAATAGCTGAAAATTAATTGCATTTAGAATCCTGCTTAATAGACAGATGTTCCATTAATGANGGCAGGTAGGTCAAGTCACGTCTGATTGAGTTTCTTCAGACGAGANNGCGATAGTCCTCAAGCCAGGTTAATAATCCTCAAGCCAGGTCAATAACCCGTATCTATCTGTCTCACTGCTTTGGTTAGATAACCCAGGAGAAGGCTGCTGCAGAATAAAATTATTCCGCTGGTGATNAGTCCTNCCTGAATACCGTATNCTTCTGCTATGTAGCCAATAGGTAAAACTCCCAGGGGCATGAGTCCATGCGACATGAGATCGATGCTCATAATTCGTCCACGCATGTTTTGCTGAACCTGCAGTTGTACCAAACTTCTATTCATTGACATGTTAATTGCTGATATGAAGCCCACCAGGCCAATAAATAACATGGCCACGAGGAACTGGCTGGTTGTACCGAAGCCAACCACTGCCAGCCCCCAGAATGCGCCTGTCAGGATAACCCAATAACCCTTTTTCTTCAGCGAACTGAGTTTGGCTAATACCAGNGATCCCAGGATTGCGCCGAGGCCCATGCCGGTCATTAACAGGCCCAGCGTATCGGGTCCNGCATGGAGCACATCGGTATTAAAAGCCGGCAGNAGCGTGTTAATTGATAATCCAAATAAGAATGGCAGAATGGATAACAGAATCAGTCCNCCCACCCGGGCAGATCCAGTGACGTACCTGAGGCCTTCAAGCGTATCTTGCCAGGGACTCTTTCTTGCCTGGGAGCTGGGTCTGCCGGAATGCTGGATAAGCAGTACCGAAACGCCAGACATGAAATAAAGCAGGGATAGGACCAGAAACACCAGTCCAACGCCAAATGAAGACGTNGTATTACCTGCTGCAAATATGGCAATCATGAATCCTGCCAGNGCAGGACCAAGAATACGAGACAGATTCCAAGCGGCGGTATTGAATGCCATAGCGTTAAAGATCAGTTGTTCACCGACAATTTCNGGGATGAAGGCGGTTCTNGCGGGGATTGATAATGCCATCACCGTCCCATTCAAAACGCCGATGCTGATGAAGTGCCAGAAAGTNACCTCGCCGCTAAAGATAATCATTGCCAGGAATAAGCTGGCCAGGCCGTTGATAATTGGCGCCCAGCCGATGACTGGTTTTTTGTTAATCCGGTCAGCCAATACGCCACCAAATAGAGAAAATACAACCTGCGGCAACATAAAGGATAAGGTCACCCAGGTAAGTTGTATTGCTGATGAAGTCATCTCATAGACTAGCCAGCCCTGNGCAATCATTTGCATATTCATGGCAAAGGCCGAACCGAGCATGCCAAGCCACAAGTATCGATAGTCACGGACACGCAGAGATGCAAACAGGCTTTTATCCTGAACTTCCGGTATAGTCTGGGTCTGATTGAGGTCCAATGGTTGCACGCTGATTTCGAGGATGGAATATAGCAGATTATGAATGGCGTTGCTGCTTCACTTGCAGTATTAGCAACTGCTCTTTGATCTTGGGTATTAAAGGTTGGGCCGCTTTACTTAGGGTACTAACCTCGATTGAGAAAAAGCCCAATCAGAATGGGCCATTGCAGGGGTTTTGCAGGGGCACGATATCCTGATTTGTATCCATAAGATCGAGGGTAAACTAGCCAGGCTAACAATGCCTGCTGCAGGCTTTANGGTTGCAATTTTTTTTCATCTNGATTCATGCAAGGTGAAATCTGCTACCGCTGACATCACTAGATTGGGTTCGGCTAGTCGGGCAGGCCCAGAACGCGTTTACTGATAATATTCATCTGTACTTCATTGGTTCCACCGTAAATGGTAACAGCNCGTGAATTGAGCCAGGCTCGCGTTGCTGTGACCTCAGCCGCTGTAAATTGGTCTCCCTGCCAACCAAGGCCACTGAAACCCATTAGCTCTGATTTTAATTCAGCACCATTTTTCGCCAGGGTGGAGCCCACCAGTTTGAATATCGAGGTGGCGGCTCCGGGTGTCTTACCGCTTTGATTTTCCTGGCCTACCCTTTGCGTGGTTAGTTGGAAGGCGCGNTCGTTCATGGCGTGACAGAGAACTTTTTGCCTGGCGTTGGCGTCTGCTATTTTACCCTGCGTTTCTCCCAAGTAATGCTTGGCAGTATCNNCCATTACATTTATCTTCTTGGNGGCTTTTCTGCCGCCGCCGGAGAGTCCGCCAATACCGGAGCGTTCGTATTGCAGCAGTCGCTTGCCGATTGTCCAGCCTTTATTCAACTCACCGACAAGGTCCGCGCGTTGGGCTAGTGCGTTGTCGAGNAAGGTCTCGCAGAAGGGTGACGATCCTGATATGAGTCTAATCGGTTTGACGGTAACGCCGGGTTGATGCATATCCAGCAGTACGAAGCTGATACCATCGTGTTTTGACGCATCTGGATTTGTCCTGACCAGGGCAAACATCCAGTCTGCATGTTGTGCGCCAGAGGTCCAGATTTTCTGACCGTTGATAACAAATTGATCCCCCTGGATAACAGCTTTGGTCTGNAATGCAGCGAGGTCGGAGCCGGCTCCGGGTTCGCTGTAACCCTGACACCATCTTATGGTTCCATCGCAGATACTGGGCAGGTGGCGTTGTTTTTGCGCTTCACTGCCGAATTCCAGCAGTGTCGGACCAATCATGCTCAGGCCCATGCCNCTTGATGCCGCAGTTGCCTTGATACGGCTCATTTCCTGGCCAAGAATAGCAGCCTGTTCGCGATTCAGNCCACCGCCGCCATAGGCTGTTGGCCAGGTAGGTGCAATCCAGCCTTTATCCGCCATATTAGTACGCCAGGTCCCGGCNTCTTCTGAGCTGTAGATCTGATGCGCATCTTCCCAGTGGAATGATAGATNTCTCATGCCTGTTGGGCAGTTTTCTTCCAGCCAGNTGCGAGTTTCAGCGCGNAATAATTTTAGGTCAGTCATTTTGGGATTACTTTAAGTGGGTTCCTTAAGNTGTATTGTCGCCGATACAGNAATTAAGTCCAGTGACAGGAGAGAACTATCAGTGTTTGCTATACTCAGGNATTTGCCGGTGCGGGTCTGGTCGTTCTTGTCAGCAGTCTCGATGCACGTAGCAGATCTGATTCTGATGGAACCTATACACGGGAATTTNAGAGNGAAGTCATGTTATCAAGCCATGAAGAAGAGAAACTGAGCCGNTCCCAAGGAAACAGTGACTGGGTGAGGGTCTGGCTGGCCTTTGTTTGTCTGGTACTAATAGCAATGATAACGGTCGGCGGGGCTACCCGGCTCACCCACAGTGGCCTATCCATGGTGGACTGGAAGCCGTTATCGGGTGTGATACCACCGGTGACAGTGGTGGAGTGGCAGGCCGAGTTCGAGCAGTATAAGCAATACCCTGAATATCAAAAGCTTAATCAGGGTATGAGTCTAGAAGAGTTTAAAGGAATTTTTTACTGGGAATATAGCCACAGAGTGCTTGGGCGAGGGATTGGCCTGCTATTTTTTATTCCATTTGTATTTTTCTGGTGGACTCAAAGGGTAGAAAAGAAATACTTGCCCAGGTTGNTAGGTGCTTTGATTTTAGGAGGAAGCCAGGGTTTGATGGGATGGTACATGGTTAAAAGTGGATTAGTCGATCTCCCCAGNGTCAGCCATTATCGGCTGGCAGCCCATCTATCGTTNGCTATGCTGATACTGGGTTATCTGTTCTGGCTGGTTCTAGATTTGAGCTCAACATNCAGAGAAAGGGTAACATCCANGTTGAGNAAATGGGTTATGGGCTTGGTTATTTTGCTCAGTTTACAGATTGTGTACGGCGCTTTTACGGCAGGGCTGCGTGCNGGTCTGGGATTTAATACCTATCCCTTGATGGGCCAGCAACTGCTTGCCGATGCCGCGACGACGATCCAGCCGTTGTGGATCAACTTTTTTGAAAATGGTGCCATGGTGCAGTTTATCCATCGATGGTTAGGGTTTACGGTGCTACTCAGTATGGCTGGTGTTTTAATTATGGCTTTTATACAACCGACCTCGAAACGCTTGAGGCAAGCTGTAACAGTGACCCTGTCGCTGGTTGCAGTCCAGTTTTTACTGGGTGTTTTAACGCTCATCAATTATGTTCCTTTGTACCTGGCGCTGGCACATCAGGTGTTCGCCTGCNTCGTGTTGCTGAGCATGGTTTATCTGCTATATATTGTTAGAAATTGATTTGAAGAGGATTGCTGATGCGAGTATGCCTCGGACAGATTAATACCACACCGGGTGATTTTTCCGGCAATGTTGAAAGGATAAAACAGGGCATTATACAGGCGGNGGATCAGCAGTGTGATGCAATTATTTTTCCAGAGCTATCAATACCAGGCTATCTCAGCCAGGATTTAATCTATAGCAGTGGTTATGTCGATGCTAATCTGCAGGCACTGCAAGAAATAGTTTTGTTTTCCGGGCTTGTTGNTGCCCCTGACCTTCATGTCTTAGTTGGCTACATTGAACCTAACCCAGAGCCGGGAAAACCCTACTTTAATGCAGCGGCGGTGGTCAGAAAAGGCAAGCTGCTGACAACCTACCACAAGATGCTACTGCCTTTTTACGATGTTTTCGANGAGTTGCGCTATTTCCAGGCGGGAGATAAGCCAGTCACATTTGAGATTGGCGATCAAACCGTTGGCATAGCAATATGTGAGGATTTGTGGAACGACAAAGGCCAGGATGATTATTCGTACAGTAACAACCCGCTGGCAGTGTACAGGCAAAAAGGGGTAGACCTGGTATTTGCTCTTAATAGTTCGCCCTATNTTCACAATAAATGCCAACAGCGACTTGACGCGCTTGGCTCAGCCTCCCAGGAAATGGCCATTGTTTATGTTAATCAATGGGGAGGGCAGGATGAACTTGTCTTCGATGGGCAGAGTTTTGTGATGGCCAATGGTGAATTGTTGTTTCTTTCCGAGGAGCTTAACCGGGATGAGTTCGCGGTCGTGGAGCTGCCGGNCGGCCAGGANGATTCAACTGTCGANAANGCTGNTGCTATTACGCCAGGCCGTAATAACGGGCAAACAAAGCACTCTAANCCGNCTATAGCACTCTACGATATGCTCAGGCTGGGGCTCAGGGATTATGTATTGAAATCGGGGTTCTCTAGTCTGGTTTTTGCCAGCAGTGGTGGNGTAGACAGTGCCTTGGTGGGTCAATTGGCCTGTGACGCTATCGGTGCTGAGAATGTACATGGTGTGCGATTACCCTCCATATTCAGCTCTGAACATTCGCGTACCGACGCGGTTTTGCTGCATGAACAGCTGGGTTGCTGGGATTATGAAGTTCCCATTGAACATGAAGCCCTNGTCAAGATGCTGAACCACCAGTTTAGGCAACATGAAGACCCCGAAAACCTAGTCCACCAGGTCTTTTTGGGGCAGCGCTATGGCGATGTTGCAGACCAGAACATGCAGGCCAGGTTAAGGGATTTGTACGTGATGCATTTTTCTAACGCTTATGGNGCTATGCCTTTATCTACAGGCAATAAGACAGAGTCGGCNTGCGGTTACTACACTCANTTTGATATGAATTTTAGTTTCGCTCCGATAAAGGATCTGTATAAGCGGGAAGTTTTTGCTCTGGCAAGGTCGAGCGAGAGAATTCCGAGCAGTATCTGGATGAAACCACCCAGNGCTGAACTGGCTGAGGGGCAGTTGGACGAACAGTCTTTATTGCCCTATGCCGTGCTTGATCCGCTGGTGCAAGCTTATATCGAAGATTATATCAATCAATTTCCTGCATTTTCCNAATGGGTGCTGGATGCCATAGCATCAGAGCAAACAATCTCATCGCAACCGGAGTACCTGCTCAACTGGCTTAAAGAAGCGCAGTCTGCAGTAAGCTATCAACGAATTGTCAGTCTTATTGGGCGAATGGAGTACAAGCGCAGACAGACTTGCCTNGGTACTAANGTATCNAAGGTCGCCTTTGGAATTGGACGTCGAATTCCTATTGTTGAGAAATGGTCCTGATCAGTTCACCACAACCGTTGGNAGCCCCTGCGAAGGGCAGCCCCCGAAAAAAAGCAGCGGCGGTTAAATATCCGCCNCCNTCGGGNTAAGGCTCAGTGCTGGGTTACTTTTATCTTTTTCGGCGGATTGGGTGTTTTCCTTGAGATTTNCAATTGTAGAATCCCATTTTGTGAAGACGCTTTTATATCAGCTGTTTCTGCATCTTCGGGTAGATCAAAGTGCCGGCAATAGGCGTAAGCTTGGATTTCTGATTGCACTAACCTCTGGCCCTTGTCCAGCGCGGTCTCGGCGCGCTCGACCGAGACTGAAAGGATAGATTTATCTAAGGTAATCGATACTGTGTCCGGGTCGATTCCGGCCAGCTCCAGCCTGATCAGGTACTGGTGTTCAGATTCGATCAGTTCCACCTTCGGCCTGATAGATTTGAGGTGAGGCCCGGATTGCGAGAAATGCGCTTTATCTGCCTGTTGAGTGGCAGTCTCCTGGTTTTGTCCAGGGAACGTAAGTCCGAGCATATCTGATAGCAAGGAACGACCTTCCAGGCTGGCTCGAAGGCCCTGTGCAGGGATTAAGGCGCGAGGGTAAACGTACGGGTAAGCCATTGTATTGTCTCCATGATTTAAGTTGTTATTTTGTCCATACACTCTATTTAATCTCTGTTTGCCGGTATTCAAGAGGTAAAATGAGAAAGACAACATTTTCCAACCGTTCAATTTCAGTATAATCAGGTCTTTTTGCAGGGTTGATTCGACACTGATTGATTCACCCGCATCACTATTAGGGTTAGCTATGGTTGCCAGAAATAACGTTTTTTATGCTCAGTCAGGTGGTGTCACAGCTGTTATTAATGCATCGGCCTGTGGTGTTATCGAAGCGGCAAGGCAAACAAACCGGCTAGGTAAGGTTTATGCAGGTAAGAATGGTATTTTAGGCGCCCTGCGCGAGGAATTGATCGATACCTCAAAAGAGTCTTCAGCCGCTATTGGTGCGTTACGGTATACCCCGAGCGGTGCATTCGGGTCCTGCCGTTATAAATTGCCATCGGTGCAAGATAATTTATCTGAATACAAGAGAATACTGGCGGTTTTTAAGGCGCATGGAATCGGTTATTTTTTTTATAACGGTGGCGGCGATTCCCAGGATACAGCACATAAGGTCGCCTTGTTCAGTCGCGAGCAAGGCTATCCTGTTAGCTGTATTGGTATTCCAAAAACCATAGATAATGATCTGGCCTATACAGACACCTGTCCTGGATTTGGTTCTGTTGCGAAATATGTTGCTATTTCGACAAGAGAAGCAGGTATGGATGTGGCATCCATGGCGGCCTCTTCGACTAAAGTGTTTGTGTTGGAAGTGATGGGCAGGCATGCTGGCTGGATAGCGGCGTCTGCTGGCCTGGCCCGCTCAAAGGGTTCAGAGCCGCCTCACCTCATTTTGTTTCCGGAAATCCCGCTGGACCCCGTCAAGTTCTGTAACAAAGTTAAGGCGAGTGTTGACCGCAATGGATATTGTGTTGTAGTTGCATCCGAAGGCGTCCGCTTCGGCAATGGTAAATTTGTTGCCGAGGCTGCGGAAAAAGACGCGTTTGGACACAGCCAGTTAGGGGGCGTTGCTCCGAAGCTGGTGGCTATGATTGGAAAGGCGCTGGGTTATAAGTGTCACTGGGCTGTTTCGGATTATCTGCAGCGGGCAGCCAGGCATATAGCATCGGCTACTGACGTGGCCCAGGCTTATGCAGTAGGCCAGGCGGCTGTTGAATTTGCCTTGGCAGGTAAAAACGGGGTGATGACAACGATCAAACGGGAAAGTACTGATCCTTATCGCTGGACCGTGGATTCAGTGCCCCTGGATAAGGTTGCCAATGTGGAAAAAAAGATGCCGAGAAGCTTTATCTCGCGGGATGGATGGGGTATCAGTGAAGCCTGCAGAGTTTATCTGGAACCCCTTATTCAGGGAGAAGACTATCCTGCTTACGTTAACGGCCTACCCCAGTACGCCCGCTTGAATAATCAGCTGGTTAAAAAGAAACTAGCTGCGTTTGCCTCGATTCAAAGTTAGCGCTGCTCGAAGGGATATTGCGCGCCCGCGGGCAATGGCACCTTGAATGCATTCAAAGTCATTGATACCGATGTGTAGAAACCACACAAGCCAAGTAATTCGGAAAGGCCTTGCTGGCCAAAGCGCTTGCAGGCGCTTTGATAGGTGTTTTCGCTGAGTTCGTGAGCCTGATGTATCTCCTGAGCAATAGCATAGGTTATGGCTTCGCCTTGATCTTCAAATTCTGGCTTAACACCTGATTTAATGGCACTGATGGTTGTTTCTGATACACCGGCTTTTCTAGCCATGGGTTCATGCGCAAACCACTCGTACTGAGCCTGCCAGAATTGGCCGGTGACCAGAATGACCAGTTCTATATAGCGCCGATCGACGGAGGTCCGAAATCGAAAAAAATCTCCCAGGCCAACCAGGCGTCTTGCCATTTCTGCAGATTCAAGCCAGGGATCAAAGGGTCCCCCGAGGGTCTGGCCGGGGCGCAGTGATCGGGAAGAAGCAATGGATTGAAATAGTTCCTGCCGGTCTTCGGTTAGATTCTCGTAGTTAGTAGGCTGATATCGATTCATATTGACTCCTGGCTCTGGGCATTAAAAAAGCGGGCTTGGCCCGCTTTTTTAATGATGCACGTATCGAAAGTTATAGCAAGGGTGCAATAACCAGGCTGACAATCGCCATAACATTGATAAGAATATTCATAGCAGGCCCGGAAGTGTCCTTGAAAGGGTCTCCCACTGTATCACCCACTACAACGGCCTCGTGCACGTCGGAACCCTTACCACCCAGGTTTCCTTTTTCAACATATTTTTTTGCATTGTCCCAGGCACCGCCTGCATTAGCCATCATCAATGCCATGAGCACACAACCCAGAAGGGCCCCAGCAAGCATTCCGCCGAGGCTTTCAGCGCCGAGAATGAAGCCAACCAGAGCTGGGCTTGACACTGCGATGATGCCCGGAAGTATCATTTTCTTAAGGGCCGCATTGGTTGCAATATCTATACATTTTGCGTGATCTGGGTCTGCTGTGCCTTCCATTAGGCCTTTTATTTCGCGAAATTGGCGACGTATTTCCTCGATCATTTCCATGGCAGCATCGCCAACCGCGGTCATTGTAATTGATGCAATTAAAAACGGCAGAACGCCGCCGATAAAAATGCCGACCAGGACTTTGGGGTTGGACAGTTCCAGAGCAAAACTGGGATCAGTGTTGGTCATGGTCTCCACAAAGGCAGCTATTATAGCCAGAGCTGCCAGTGCTGCTGCGCCAATTGCAAAACCCTTGCCGATTGCTGCCGTGGTATTGCCTACTTCATCCAGGCC
This sequence comes from Gammaproteobacteria bacterium, assembly GCA_002697205.1. Lineage (GTDB taxonomy): Bacteria > Pseudomonadota > Gammaproteobacteria > Pseudomonadales > Azotimanducaceae > UBA9926. The sequence continues at coordinate 46,865 of NZUN01000006.1, read as the reverse complement.
ATCGGTTATTTCCCTGACTTCGGGGCCAAGACCACCCATTTCAGCTATACCGCCTGCGTTGTCAGCAACCGGGCCATAGGCATCCAGGGCCATCGTCATGCCTACAGTGGCCAACATGCCTACTGCGGCAATTCCGACGCCGTAAAGTCCTGCGAATTCCGTAGAAGCATATATGATCGCAGCTATTGCCAGCACGGGCATGACAACTGACTGCATGCCGATTGCCAGGCCAGTAATCATTACCGTTGCAGTCCCTGTTTGACCTGACTCAGCAATTCGCACAATAGGGTTACCTGCGGTGTAATATTCGGTAACCAAGCCGATGAGTACGCCGCCAGCGGTACCGACCACGAGTGCCCACCAGACATTGCTGCTGATACCGAGCGTTGCACATAACTGATAGGCGCCGCCAATGAGTACCAGCGCAGATAGCTGGTGGCCCATTCTCAAGGCAAATTCAGGAGCTTTGGCAGACAGAGCCCGTACCGTCAGTATGCCGATAATGGAACAGATAAGGCCCAAGGAAGCCAAAGCCAGGGGCAGGGACATGAGAGCTGCCTGTCCAGCAGAAAAATCCAGTGCAGTGAGACTGGTAATTTCGCTCATGGCCAGGGTCGAGGCAATAGCAATACTGGCGATCATGGCACCGCAGTATGATTCAAAAATGTCCGAACCCATGCCCGCTACGTCACCGACATTATCGCCAACGTTATCAGCGATAACCCCAGGGTTACGAGGATCATCTTCTGGAATACCTGCTTCCACCTTGCCAACCAGATCTGCCCCGACATCGGCACTCTTGGTGTAAATACCGCCACCGACCCTGGAAAATAACGCGACACTAGAAGCGCCCATGCCAAAACCATGGATGGCGTGAGCGGTTTCAGGATCACCGCCAAAATACCAGTACAGGAAGCCCAGTCCGAACAGACCCAGCGATGCTACGCAAAGCCCCATAATGGAACCGCCATAGAACGCGACTGTCAGTGCGCCAGCCTGGCCTTGAGTTTGTGCTGCCGTGGTTGTCCGGATATTGGCCTTGGTGGCTGAAAACATACCCAGGTACCCAGCCAGAGCTGAGGACAGCGCCCCAACAGCAAAAGACAGGGCTGTTTGCCAGCCCAGGAAATAGAACAGCAGTAAAAAAAGCGGGGCTGCAAATAGCAACAGCATGCGGTATTCCCTGTGCATGAATACCATCGCACCTTCATGGATTGCCGCAGCAATTTTTCTGAGTTTCTCGTCACCTTCTGCGTATTTGGTCATCATCAAGTAGATGATGAAAGCACAGATCAGTCCGAACCCACCGAATAGGGGGGGTAATTCATTAGCAAAAGTCATAAGCATTCTCAAATGGATTTTTCAATGTTTGTTCGTCATCGCAATAGCGAAGGCAGCCAATGGTACAAAATTGTCAACCAATAGGAAACTCTCTGAGCCAGATTTTCGACACTTAATGAACTGTTGCCTGTTCAGCCTTGTTCCAGCAGGCGCCGTAAATCGATTAACGCTGCATTGGCTCTGGATACGTGGGAGGCCATTACCAGGGAATGATTGGCCAATATGCCCAGGCCGCTGCCATTTAGAATCACTGGGCTCCACAGGGCATCTTGGGTTGGCTCAAGTTCCCTTATTATTTGTTGCAGGCTGACGGTTGCATTCTTTTTTGCTAAGACATCAGCAAAATCAATTTCAACAGCACTGAGTAAATGGATTAATGCCCAGGTGGTCCCTCTGGCCTGGTAAAACACGTCATCCAATTCAGACCAGGGTGTTTTCAGTTCTAGTTCTTTTTCTGTCACAGTAGACTGATTTGCTGAACTGTCTCCTGCCAGCGCTGTATCGAGTTGACGTTTACCGACACTGGCGCTGAGTTTCTGAGAGATATTGCCTAATCGTGTTTCCACTTCGCTCAGCCAAATCCTGAGGTTGTCTGCCCGGGCGTAGAATTGGGCTGAGGATTGACGTTCATCTCCCAGACGAAGCAAATAATCGGATAACGCGGTTATTGCTTTTTGATATTCAGATTCTGATTCGGGGAAAATCCACTTTTCATTATCAAAGTAAAATTGGTTTTCCGCTGCTACCAGATCAGCATCTTCCTGCGACTGAGATTGTGAACGACTAAGGTTGTTTCGCAGCGTTCTTGCCATATCCCTTAGCTGTACTAGTACACCAAATTCCCAGTTCGGGATATTGTCCATCAAACTGCCGGGAGGAGACATGTCATTGCTCAGATAGCCACCTGGTTTGTGCAGTAGAATATCTGTCATAGTAATCATCGTGGCAATGGTTGCGCTACCGGTGACCGGTTTTCTAGCCAGCTTCAGGAGTATGCTGGCCTGATTATCGCGGACCGTAAATAAATCGGGTTCAAAATCCCAGTAAAAGGATAGTCCGGCGCATCCCAGGACAAAAATGGATAAAAAAACTATTGTAACCTTGCTGACACCGTTGAAGCTCATAGTCTCGAGCTTTTCTCGGTTTTCGTCAATTACGTCTTTTAGAGATCTGTTCATGGGCCACCTGAATCATGCTGGAGTAAGGGGATAGGCTCGTTTTGAGGTTGATAGTGCAGTTCAATACGAGCTGGAGAGTCCATTTTCAGGATGGCGCGAACTCGCGATTCGGAATGGCCATTGATGTGCTTATATAGCCACCGGCCCTGGGCATCGTTCTTTGAGTACAGGGTNATTGCTGCCTNTTTTTTNTGAATTTCGANAGCAATATCGCGGAAATATCTGACGATGTGAATAGGGAAATCTAACTCAGTCTCCTGCTGCTCTCCGAGAATCCAATCCGGTATAACGATAATTTCAGTTTTTGTTTGTCTGCTGATTTCAAGAAGCTCAGCCATGGCCGCCACTTCCGGCGCCAGGGGGTCAACTAGATAAGCCTTGTCGAGCAGACGTCTGGCGGCACTGTATTGATCATCTTTGATATGAGCAAAAGCCCAGCTCAGGTATTGATCAATGATATCGCTCATGCCTTTAATCGCCTGAGGATGATTATTTTGTAAAAGCAGAATCGCTTTATAGTGGTGCAGGGCACTTCCCTGGGCCGGGGTTGTCAGTCGTAGTTCCTGCACGGCTAATTCAGCCAGNGTCAAATGCATGTTAATGGTCCTAATGCGCGACTGGTCTTTTTGCTGCTCTTCTTGANCAGCCTGCNGNTGGCCTTGGCGATCTTGTCTATCTTCGCTTTCCAGATCTGATTCCAGCATTTGGCAGCTGCTCAGCATGNTCAAAAGAAAGGCGAGTATAGATAATAAACTTATGGGAAGGCTGTGATACCCGTCATTATGGTTCATAATGTNATTTTAACGCGACGATGATGAGCAAAGAAACCATGTTATCCAAAAAACAAGTGCTAGTAGCATTGTTATTGTTGGGATCCGCTTATTTCACAGANGCTGCTGGTCTGGGAATGTTTGGCTTGAAGGAAGTGAGGATATTACCCGTTGATGAAGCATTTGGATTGCAGGTGTTACCTTATAGTGAAGAGGTAAAAGTTCACTGGGATATAGCGCCTGGATACTACCTATATAAAGATCGAGTATCAGTTTCAGCATCTGGGAATGAATCTTTTCATCTGGATTTTCCAGTCGGAATAAAAACCTTCGACGAGTATTTTGGNGATGTTGTCGTGTTCGAGGACGAACTGAAAATTTCGGTNCCCGTACTGACAACGNTAGAAAATGGNAAAGGCGTGTTGGAAGTTCGGTATCAGGGTTGCGCTAAGCGGGGCTACTGTTATCCACCGCAAACACGCCTTATTGAATTGCCCTAGATTACAGTCGCTGCACCGGCGATTAACGTGGGTTGTCGGGTACGGCTAACTAGGTGGAATGTGATAGGGACTGGTAACAGTGGCGGGTGCAGGTGGTGTATCGGCGCTCACTAACAATTTAGAAATAAGCAGACTTTTGACTGGCAGCAAATTTTCTATAATGAATTAATGCGTAAAAAACGGTTGATGGGGTGTTAGTTCAAGCCGCGATTTTTACCAATGTACATGTGGAGATTGAACTTGAATACAATATTAGTCCTGAATGGTCCTAATTTGAATTTGCTGGGCACAAGAGAGCCGGAAATTTATGGCTACGATACTTTAGAAGATATTAATGGCCGGTTATTGGGTCAAGCCGAGGACCTTGGCCTCGAGTTACAATTTTATCAATCAAATGCAGAACATGAACTGGTAGAGGCTGTCCACCGTGCGAGGACCCAGGCCCAGTTCATTATAATTAATCCTGGCGCTTTTACTCACACCAGTGTTTCCCTGCGGGATGCTTTTAGCGCTGTACAGATACCCTTTATAGAGATTCATCTTTCCAATGTGTTTGGTCGGGAAGAATTCAGAAAACACTCCTATCTGTCAGAAATTGCCGTGGGTGTTATCTCGGGGCTAGGTTCTTTAGGATACGAACTGGCACTTGCGTCTGCGGGTCAGCAGATAAGGGCTGCCGGCGGAGCTGAAAATTGAGCTAAGGCGAGGTCGGGGACAACCTGTCTGGTGGAGATTGGCAGCAAAAGTGCTAGCAGCAGAAGTACTTAATGCGCTGTGGCTGTGAAGCAAGCTCCATAACAGAGCCAGAGGCGGTTCGCAGGGAATCGAATTGAGGGGCAATTAACCCATGCATTGGCAAAAGGTCACGTTAGCGGTTAACTCTGAGAACGCTGATGAATGTGAACAGTGTTTATGGGCTAATGGGGCATTGGCAGTCACTTTTACGGATTCCCAGGATGATCCCATTTTTGAACCCAAGCCAGGCGAGATGCCGCTATGGGAATCTTTGTATATCTGTGGTTTATTTGATCAGGATAAAGATATTTCAGAAGTTGTAGATAACATCGAAGCAACTGGGAAAGAGGTTCGCCAGGTGGAAGCCCTGCAGGACCAGGTGTGGGAAAGGCAATGGTTGGAGCACTTTAGTCCTAGGCGTTTTGGTCGAAACTTGTGGATTGTACCCACTGCATACGATATTCCAGCCGAAGCCGGGACCCCCGTCCGGCTTGATCCAGGTATGGCTTTCGGCACCGGCACACATGCGACCACAGGGCTGATACTGGAATGGTTGGATAACCAGGACCTGACCGGGAAACGGGTATTGGATTATGGTTGCGGCTCTGGAATACTCGCTATTGCCGCGCTGTTATTAGGGGCTGACCAATGTCTTGCAGTAGACATAGACCCTCAGGCTTTAACAGCAACACGTGAAAATGCGATATTAAACGGGGTTCTTGATCGATTGGAAATCGGCCTTGGCGAAGAATTTGAAATGGATCAATATGATGTGGTAATGGCCAATATTTTAGCGGGTCCGTTGCTTGACCTAGCCGATTTATTAACAGCCTGTCTACGCCCCAATGCCGATCTCGTGCTCTCAGGCCTGCTCGAAAAACAACAGGTCCAGGTACAGTCAGCCTATAAAAAGGAAGTCAGCTTTGTTGCCCAGACCAAGCGGGATGGATGGGTGTGCGCCCATGGAAAGCGATGCTGCTGACTCAATGCCCTGAATGCGAGACCGCTTTTCGACTGACCCTGGATGATCTTGCCAAAGCCGGTGGGCAGATGAAGTGTGGCCATTGTCGGAATATTTTTAANGCGATAGAGCACGGTACTCAAGAGCATGAGCAGGCTGATGGTAAACTGCCGGGGGAAGANNCTGCNGTTTTAAACACTGATCCAGNGGCTGCAGCGGGCTTAACTGACATCGNCGTCGAGGCGCCGCAACAGGTTAATGTCGAATCAGCTGCCGGGNAAAATTNANCCGCTGAAATAGCGCGTAGATTAGCTGCGCTATTTAATCTCCAGCGCGCTCGGTTGCTTACTGGCTTACTGNCGATGCTTTTTGTGGTGCAACTGGCTATGATTTTTTCCGAGACGCTGTTGTCNNATAGGATTATCAGAAGCTGGCTGGGAGGCNTCTGTCAGATCTTTCCTTGCGAAATACCCGTTTTTATNGATTTAGATNCGCTGATCATCAAGCAGTCAGCCATGATTTCACTTGACTCGGCTCAGCACAGATTGCTGACANCTCGTCTGTATAATGGCGGTGGCATNGAACAGCCTCTGCCACCTCTGCAGCTGGAATTAGTCGATGACCNCGGTGTGCAGGTGGCCAGGCGGGTGTTTCTTCCTGGTGAATATCTGAAAGCCAAATCTGAACGCNACGTGATCGGTGCTGGGNATTCTNTGCANGTCTCTTTACCGATCGTTTTGGAGGAAATTGAGCCATTGGTGACNGGATATCGTCTGCAATTAATGCCCTGAACGTGAACAACTGTTACCATAGGCGTTTTTCTCATCTTATCTGTTTATGTTGAAAATCGGTTCATATTCCCATGACAGTCGAGTCGTCGTTGCNCCGATGGCTGGTGTGACTGATAGACCTTTCAGAAACCTATGTCGTAGGTTCGGTAGCTATTGGCTGGTTACTGAAATGTTATCCAGTGANCGGAAGTTATGGAAGTCGGAAAAATCGAGTTATAGAAACAGGTTTGATAATGAGCCCGGCNTGAGGTGGGTACAGATAGCGGGCGCAGACCCTGGCATGATGGCCGCTGCAGCAGTGGATATTGCNTCTCGAGGCGCACATATCATAGATATTAATATGGGCTGCCCCGCCAAAAANGTCTGTCGTAAAGCTGCAGGATCCGCCTTGTTACGGGATGAGGCGCTAGTGGCCAGGATATTAAGCCAGGTTGTGGCCGCTGTGNCTATTCCAGTGACACTGAAGATCAGGCTNGGCTGGTCTTATGATGAGGTTAANGCTGTGCGCATTGCTAAAATAGCAGAGAACGAAGGGATTGCTGCATTAACAGTTCACGGCAGGACCAGGCAATGCAGATTTTCTGGTAAGGCCAATTATCCGCTTATTGCTGAAGTCAAGAGCCGGGTTTCGATTCCGGTCATTGCCAATGGTGATATAGACTCTATAAGCAAGGCGAAAGAGGTGATCTGCTTAACCGGTGCAGATGCGGTAATGATTGGTAGAGCTGCTCTGGGACAACCTTGGCTGCCGGGAAGNATNGATGCTTGTCTGCAGGGTCAATTGNCCGACTGTTTATCTCTGGAACANAAAACAGAGGTGATGCAGGATCACATCGGGTTGCTTGTGGANTTTTATGAAGAAATGGCAGGCCACAGAATTGCCCGAAAACATGTNGGCTGGTTCCTGCAGGAACATTTTTTGGAAAGCCAGTTTCTGAGGCGGCAATTCAATGCTTTGGANAACTCAAAGCATCANATTGANTTCATTGCCAGCAACTGTTCATCACAGTTAAAGGTTGCTTGATGAGTAAAGATGCCCGACAGGATAAAGCAGGCTTTGAAGCGACTGTAGCCACAACCAAAGGTGTCGCCGCAGTCGTCGATGAAGCATTAACTGCTTATTTCCAGATGATGTCCGGGGAAACGATTGAGGGACTNTACGAGCTTGTTCTTTCTGAAGTTGAACCGGNGGTACTGGCAAAGGTGATGGAGTACACAGCTCATAATCAGAGCAAGGCAGCAGNAATTCTTGGGCTCAATAGGGGCACACTGCGAAGTAAATTAAAGAAATANCATCTGCTTTAACCCCGGCAGGGTTAACAGCGAAAAAGTTGAGTATAAAGAGTTTAGNTTATGTCCGATCCAGTTATTCGTAAAGCATTAATCAGCGTTTCAGATAAAAATGGTTTAATAGAATTCGTCAGACCACTGGCNGAGATGGGAGTAGAATTCCTGTCAACNGGCGGGACCTACCAGTTACTCGTGCAACNCGGAGTAANCGTTCAGGAAGTAGCCGNACATACTCAGTTTCCGGAGATGATGGATGGCAGGGTAAAGACACTACATCCAAAAATACACGGTGGTTTGTTAGGTCGCTTGCCTGAGGATGCTGAAATNATGGCAGCTCATGATATTGAAGCGATCGACCTTCTGGTGGTAAATCTTTATCCCTTTGAAGCCGTAACAGCTGATTCGAATTGCNCGCTTGAGACCGCTATCGAGAATATTGATATTGGCGGCCCGGCCATGGTCAGATCNGCAGCCAAAAATTATACCAGAACNACTGTCGTTGTTGACCCAGGTGATTATCAACGGGTACTCACNGAATTGTCCGAACACCAAGGTACTATAAGCGAAGCAACCCGCTTTGAATTNGCCTGTAAGGCGTTNCAGAGGATAGCAGCCTATGATGCAGCCATAAGCAACTATCTGGGCATCATTGGTTACCANGATAACAGTGGGCGGGATAATTTCCCGCAAACNCTCACTCGCCAATGGCACATGAAACAGGAAATGCGTTACGGAGAAAATCCCCATCAGCAAGCCGCCTTTTATGTCGAGCCGGAAATGTCATTTGGGTCGGTTGCCGGAGCAAGGCAGGTGCAGGGTAAAGCGCTTTCGTACAATAATGTGGCGGATACTGATGCAGCCTTAGAGTGTGTTAAGGAATTCACTGAAGCGGCCTGCGTTATCGTTAAACACGCCAATCCTTGTGGTGTTGCCGAAGCAGGTACTCTGCAGCAGGCTTATCGGTTAGCATTTGCTACCGACCCAACCTCAGCATTTGGTGGAATTATTGCGGTTAACAGGGAATTAAATGCAGATTTAGCGCAGGAGATGTCGGGCAATCAGTTCATTGAGGTGATCATTGCACCGAGTATTTCGGCAGCAGCAAAAAAACAGCTTGCGCTCAAAAAAAATGTAAGGGTATTGGAAACAGGTCCATTACAAGATGGTGCTGTGGACTTTGATATGAAACGGGTAAGTGGTGGCCTGCTACTGCAAAGCAGGGATACATTGCTGGTTGATGAGGCCGCCCTGTGTGTGGTTACTGATCGACACCCCTCTGAAAAGCAGGTGGATGATCTGATGTTTGCCTGGAAGGTTGCTAAATTCGTAAAATCCAACGCGATAGTTTATGCCAAAAACAGGCAGACCATTGGAATTGGTGCTGGTCAGATGAGTCGAGTCTATAGCGCCAAAATAGCCGGCATAAAAGCTGCCGATGAAGGCCTGCCTGTCGACGGCTCTGTTATGGCTTCGGACGCTTTCTTCCCTTTCAGTGATAGCATCGATGCTGCCGCCGCAGTAGGTATTACTGCAATCATTCAGCCCGGTGGGTCAATTCGTGACCAGGAGGTCATTGATGCGGCAAATGAAGTAGGCATTGCCATGATATTTACCGGTATGCGCCATTTTAGACATTAGCCTGAGGCTTATCCTGACCCGAGGAATTATTTTTGAATATATTGGTTATTGGAAGTGGGGGGCGAGAGCATGCGCTGGCATGGAAGTTGTCGCAAAGTGCTTCAGCTGAAAGTGTTTTTGTAGCACCTGGCAATGGTGGCAGTGCGCTTGAGCCGGCGATCACGAATATCCCGATTGGGCCAATGGATTTTGATGGTTTAATTGAATTTGCTATTCGTGAGCAGGTAGGGCTTACGGTTGTGGGCCCTGAGGCGCCCTTGGTTGCTGGTATTGTTGACCGATTTCATGATGCGGGCCTGGCTTGTCTTGGTCCGAGCGCTGCAGCAGCTCAACTGGAAGGGTCGAAGAGCTTCAGCAAGCAGTTTCTGGTCAAACATGGGATACCAACAGCAGCCTATGGTAGTTTTGAATCCGTCAGACCGGCTTGTGACTTCGCTCGAACGCTGTCCCCGCCGGTTGTTATAAAAGCAGATGGCCTGGCTGCAGGTAAGGGTGTACTGATAGCCCAAAGTTATGAGGAGGCAGATCAGGTCATTGCTCATATGCTGGAAGGTGATGCTTTCGGCCAGGCCGGTCATCGGGTGGTTATTGAAGAGTTTCTGTTTGGCGAGGAAGCGAGTTTTATTGTGATCGCGAATGGCCATTCATACTTACCGTTCGCTACATCTCAGGATCATAAGGCCCTCCTCGATGGTGATCTTGGCCTGAATACCGGTGGTATGGGAGCCTACTCACCCGCGCCAGTGGTTACTGACGCTATCCATGCTCGTGTCTTGAGTGAAATAATTGAGCCTACATTAGCCGGTATGATTGCTGATGGTCACCCCTATAAGGGATTTTTATATGCTGGTCTGATGATCGAGCCAACAGGTGGTGTCAAGGTAGTTGAGTTTAACTGTCGTTTTGGAGATCCTGAAACACAGCCGGTTTTACTGCGCATGCAATCAGATTTAGTGAGTCTGTGTGTGGGTGCTGTGAATAACCGATTGGACAGTTGTACGTTGGAGTTCACAGACGCCGCCGCCGTGGCGGTGGTACTCGCTGCAGAAGGTTATCCCCAGGCCTATCGTAAGAACGAAGAGATCGAAGGTCTGAGCTTGCCCATGGCAAGTAAAGTTTTCCATTGTGGGACTCTATTGCAGGGTACCAATATTAGAACATCGGGTGGTCGGGTATTGGCAGTCACGGCCCTGGGTAATTCAGTCAGTGCAGCTCAGAGCCAGGTCTATGAAGATATACAGGGTATTCAATTTGCGGGGATGCAGTATCGTCGCGATATCGGCTATCGAGCCATCGCCAGGGAAAAAAATTCAGCTAATTAAGCGGCCACCATCAATAGTGATAACCTGGCCGGTTACATAAGTATTGGTGGCCAGATAGAATGCCACCATCGCTATATCAGAAGCGTTTCCGGTTCTTTTGAGAGGAATTTTTTCAAGCATGGAATCGACCAGAGCTGTGTCGCCTGACGAGTGCTTACTTGGCTGTAAAATGGCCCCCGGGGAGATTGCATTTACCCTAATCTGCGGAGCCAGCTCCAGTGCCAGTGATCGGGTCATCATGACCAGGCCGGCTTTGCTGATGCTGTAAACGACGTAATGTCTTAACGGCTGCTGGCCATAAACATCAGCGATATTGATAATACTGCCGGTAGAACGCTTTAATATAGGTGCCAGCGACTGGCATAGAAACAGGGGCGCCCTCACGTTAGTGTTCAGGGTGTCTTCCCAGTGAGCCAGATCGATTTCGCTCAATGGACTTGCTGAAAAAACGGCGGCATTGTTAATCAGAAGATCGAGTCTCTGGTCTGATTTAAACCAGTTCGTACGGGCTTGCTCGGAGCAGTCGGGATAGCTGATATCGCCCTGAACCAGGCGGGCGGATTCGGCTCGAGTATTATTAAGTTGCCGACAGAGTTGTTGAGCCTGTGCTTCAGACGTTCGATAGTGCAGTACAAGATTCCACCCCTGAGCGTGGAAGTGTCGAGCAATTTCACTGCCAATACGTTGTGCTGCACCGGTTATGAGGGCGACTTTAGCCACCTAAATGGCTCGCGATAATAGCTATATGTGATGCCCTTACTGCGGTTTTTATTTCAGTACCTGTTAAACGGGGAAGATCCTTTGTCGGCGCCTGGGCACATAGTGCCTGCCACTGTCGCCATTTAGCAGCGGTTTCGATATTCGATTGGATTGGTTGCAGTGTCTCGATTATCTTNAGGATTTTTTCGAATCGTTCCGGTTTCCGCCGCGCATCCAGATGTTCCAGGGTAGTAACAATATGGGCAGGTGATTTCAGGTCGGGATTGACCAGTTGCTGGCAGTGCCGGGCCAGNAAAAGGTTGAGGTCCTGCCATTGTTTGGGGAGTCTGACCTTGTCATTAATCTTCTGCAGACTGGTTGCGGTGAGGCCGAGGCAGAGACACGCAAACTTCTGTGCCGGCTCTAGACTGTTTGCTATNAGACTCATTCTGGCTATAGCTGCCTGGGTCAGATCTGGCCAGAGATGGTTAGCAGCACCTATATCCCTGATAAAAGTAAAAAACTTTTCCGGATGTTCGGTTTTCAGAACCTTGTCAAGCTCCATGAAAATCCGCTCGGGGGATAAACTGTCGATGTCTCCCCGATCGACCATGTTGCTGCATAGTAACCGAGTTTGGTCATCTACCTTGAATCCGAATTTTTCTAACTTGGCGTAAAACCTTGCTAATCTGAATACTCTTAAAGGATCTTCATCGAAAGCTGGAGAAACATGCCGGAGCAGTCTGTTGCTGAGATCGGATTGCCCCCCGTAGGGATCGATGATAGTTCCATCGGCTGTTTGTGCCATGGCATTGATTGTCAGATCGCGTCTGTACAGGTCTTCTTCCAGGGTNACGNCAGGNTTGCTGTTGAAGGCGAAATTCTGGTGGCCTGGCCCGGTATTTTGTTCCGTCCTTGCCAGGGCATACTCGTCNCCGGTGTGAGGGTGCAAAAAAACGGGGAAGGATTTTCCGACCTGCCTGTANCCTAGTTGNAGCATGCTTTCAGGGGTTTCCCCTAACACCACCCAATCCTGCTCGGCCACCGGGATTCCCAGTAGCTTATCGCGAACNGCGCCGCCTACCAGCAGATGTTTCACTGTTCAAACCTGGTTTCAGGTATTTGCCGGAACGGGCTCATNGCAGCGCCTGCTGCTTGAAGCGTCGACCGTCCTCAACACGAAGNGCGGTTAGGTGCCGACCCCAGACACAGCCAGTATCCAGNCCTGCCAGATAGGGTCGCTGTACACATCCCAGGGCGGCCCAATGACCGAATAGGATTGTGATCTTNTGCAGCGATGGATTGCGGTAATCAAACCAGGGTTTAAATCCCTGCGGTGCCTGGGTTTNTTTCTGGCTCAGTTCGATTTCTCCGGGATGACGATAGAAGCGCATGCGGGTGAAAAAGTTGGTAATTAATCTCAATCTGGCAAAGCCGGTTAAATCGTTGTGCCANGTACTAGGCTTATTACCGTACATCTCCTGTAAGAAACGACGGTAATTGTTGTTTGTGAGTTGATNAAAAACCTCATCACTGCGTGCCATAGCCGTTTCAAGGTCCCATATTCCGGGCACACCGGCATGAACGAGTAGCGTNCCGTAGTCTGGGTCGTATCTTATCAGAGGCTGCTTGCGCAACCAGTCAGTGAATGTGTCAAGCTCTTTATGTTCGAGTAAATCCGATAGGGTATCTCCTTTGANCTGTTCTCTAATNCCGCTAGCAATAGCCAGGAAGTGAAGNTCATGNTTGCCGAGCACCACTTGAACGTTACTCTGATCCATTAAGAACTGTAGGGTTTCAACATTATCAGGACCTCGATTNATGATATCTCCAGTAAGCCACAGGCTGTCTTTATTGCTGTCGTAGTGAACTTGCTCAAGCAGGGCTCTTAACTCTCGGTAACAGCCTTGTATATCTCCTAAGGCAAAAACTGTCATTGATCTCTCCGCGAAACGAAATTCGCACAGTCGGTATAATTTTCGACACTTAAGTTTTCTGCTCGAAGCTTTGGATCNAGGTCAATGCTGCGTAGTTCATCAGCATTGAGACAGCCACCCAGGGAGTTTCTGATAGTTTTTCTTCGCTGGCCGAAAGCCTGGATAAGGATCTTAGACAGTACGACTATATTATCTGCTTTGGCTGGTTTTNTTTTATGAGGCTGGAGTCGGGCTACTGCTGATTCGACTTTAGGCCGGGGCGTAAAGGCTGAAGCAGGGACAGCCATNANTTTTTCNATCTGGCAGTAGTATTGAGTCATGACTGAGAGTCTGCCATAGACTCTGCTACCCGGGGTNGCAACCATACGGTCAACCACCTCAGCTTGCAGCATCAATGTCATGTCGGTTAANCGTTCACNATANTCGAACAACCTGAAAAGCAAAGGCGTAGATATATTGTAGGGGAGATTGCCTACGACTCGCAGGGGGGCGGGTAAATCGTCTATGGGGTAGTCGAGGATATCGGCATTGATGATGTTCACACCCGATGGCAATTGTTTTTTCAGAAGCGGTATTAGGTCTCGATCGATTTCAATGACGATCAGGTTTGCGGTCCTTTCCGCTAAAAGCTGGGTCAGTGATCCTCTACCGGGCCCAATTTCAAGTATGGTTTCATTTTGCCTGGGTGCTACCGCTGAGATGATATCCTCGATTACACGGGAACTGTGTAGAAAATTTTGGCCGAAACGCTTTTTGGCGGTCATGCTTGATTTGTATTGGCGGATTCGGACATGCGGTCAGCCATAGAGATCGCTGCTAGCAGGCTACCGTAATCTGCTTCACCCGTACCGGCTAGGTCCAGAGCAGTGCCATGATCTACTGACGTTCTTATGATAGGCAGGCCCAGAGTGATATTGACGGCTGAGCCNAANCTTTGATGTTTCAGAACGGGTAACCCCTGATCGTGATACATGGCGACTACTGCATCAGCGTTTGATAGCTGTTTTTGCGTNAATGCGGTATCCGCAGGAAGAGGTCCTATCAGGTTATNNCCCTTTATTCTCAGGTGCGCCAGAGCAGGTTGAATAACTTCTATCTCTTCTGTGCCCAGGTACCCTTGTTCNCCTGCATGAGGGTTCAGTCCGCATACCAATAGGGTGGGTTGTTGTATGCCGAAGTGCTNTTGTAGACTCCTGGATAACAGGGTGATCGTTTCCGTGATGTTTTTAAATGTGATAGCAGAGGGTACTTCAGCCAGGGGTAAATGAGTGGTGACCAGGGCAACCCGCAGTGAGTNACTGGCCAGCATCATNACCACTTTGTTTGTGCCGGTTTCCTGGGCCAGCCATTGGGTGTGCCCGGTAAAGGCAATACCCGCTTGATTGATGACTGCTTTATTAATAGGTCCTGTGANCAGGCCACGACAGGTTCCTGTCTGGCATGCAGCTACGCTTTGTCTGAGAGCCTGCAGGAGAAAAGGGCCGGCTCTGGCGTCCACGCGCCCAGGCACTGGTGTGTAAGACAGGCTGACTGGCTGAATATTCATGGCGTCAGGANTATAAGCTGTCGATTTTGACATGATTGCGACTGGCATGTCTGATNCTAACAGTCGAGAACGTTCCTGAATCAGGTCAGGATCAGTGAAGTAGATGCGCCTGGGTAGGGGNCCCAGANCGTTNTCTGCTGCGATACAGATATCCGGACCGATACCCGCCGGTTCGCCTGGTGAGATGGCAAGCGGTAAGCTAGATTCGGATCTCGACAAAAGCGTCTTCCCTCATTTCTCTTATCCAGGTTTCCATTTCCTCATCGATCATCTGGCTGCGCAGATAATTTTCAGCTTGATTACGCATAAATTCTTCGCTGAAGTCCTCGGTTCTACGGCCGATTACCTGTAGGAAATGATAGCCGAATGCTGTTTCAAAAACTTTGCTAACNTTGTTNATTTCNGATGCATTCACGGTTTCTTCAAAAGCGCCGACAAATTCACCTGCTCTGCTCCATCCCAGNTCACCGCCGTTCAAAGCAGAGCCGGGATCGTCAGAGTATAATCTCGCCACTTCGCCAAACTCTCGCCCATCCAGAATTTCGTCGCGCAAACTCATAGCCAGTTCTTTGGCTTCTTCAAGGTTTCGAATTTCGGTGGATTTAATCAGCACATGGCGCACTTTTGTCTGGTCAATCAAGCCGTTGGCTTTTGCTCCGCGACTCTCCTCCAGTTTTATGATGTGGAATCCGCTGCCACTTTGAATGGGACCTTGGACTTCACCTACTTTCATTGTCTCNGCGATATCGGCAAACATAGAGGGCAGTTGGGCGGGTTTACGCCAACCGAGATCGCCGCCTTTCAGGGCATTCTGACCTGCAGACCGCTCCATGGCGAGCGTCTGGAATTCAGTTCCAGNANGGATTTCCGCCAGTATGTCGGTTGCTTGTTGGCGGATTTTCCTAATGGTCTTTGAATCAGCATCTGAGGGCATGGCGATTAGAATGTGGGCAAATCTGTATTCGTTCGCGGTAATAGAGGCTCCCAGTTCTGAANTGAGAAAATTGNTTATGGACTGATCTGTTATTTCGATTCGGCTTNGCATAATGCCCTGCTGAACCCGGTTAATCATAATTTCCTTTTCTACCTGTTCTCGCATGCTGTTGTAGGAAATACCATCTTTGGCAAGGGCTTGGCTGAATTCCNGCAAAGTGAAATTATTTTGCGCGGCAATAGTATTCATGGCCTCATTTAATTCGCCATCACTGATTCGGATGCCTGCNCGCCTGGCCATTTGCATTTGCAGACTTTCAACAACCAGTCGTTCAATTATCTGTTCCGTCAGGGTTTCCTCAGACGGCATGCTTGCAGGNTCGGTNAGCTGTGCCTTGATTGCTGTTTTTCTTGATTCAAGTTCGGACACCATGATGATCTCGTTATCGACAATCGCTGCTATCTTGTCTAGAACGATTGGTGCCGCGAGGCTCGGCCAAGTGAAGGTGACCAGAAGAAGAAGTAGCCCNGTGTTAAATATGTTCATTGTTATAAATGCCTTATCAGTCAATATTGGTCTGAAAAACCGGGGACCGTTCGGCCCAGTAGTTTTGCTAGATCGCTACCTATGTTACCCAGTCCTTTGAGTTGAAACTCAATGAAAATCCCGCTTCTNTTTCGAAGCGCCCTATACGCTTGCTGTGAATTTTCAGTACCCCTGAAAGTATCGATGAATTCTCTGTAGGCTAGTTTCGCATTCCAGCAGCAGCCATTGTATTCTACAGCAGCTACCGACTCTATGCTTTCCTGTCGATTCCAGTCATAGTTCCATAATCCCACGATACGCCAGTNNGGNGATAGNGGTACAGCTATTGATGCATGACTTAGNCTCTTATTTTCTAATCTGGTGAGTTCAAGATAAGACACTGGAGCTCGTTCGACAATGTGGAATAGATTTATCAGGTAAGCCTGAGGTGAGCGGAAGCTGAATCCAGCATAGCTTGAGACCATCCTATGAAGTTCAGTATCCCATTGAATTTTACCATCTAGTTTCATGCTCGGTCGAGGATGCCAGGATGCCTCCACAAACAGTGACGTCTGTTCCATGGATGCAATAGAGCTATTAAATTGTAGTGGCAGGTCATAGTGATANAATGCCTGTCCTGCCTGGATCCTAAAGGCTTCAGAACCGTCGACTTGTCTTAACAGTCGACTGGTNAGCGCAACACTCACCTGTTCACCGGGCAGCAGTGCATCAATACCAGAAAATCGGTTCTTGCGGAACANATTGTTGAAGGATGGATTGAGTTGGCCAGTGTCAAATAAATTGATCTTCNCGGGCGTGCTCCCACCCTGATGCAGGATGAATAGTCTCGGTTCTAGCGTTTGCAGCCAATCAGATTGGTTAAAACGAACATGCCTTTCAAAGTTGAGGCCGGAATCAAGGCTGGCGGTAGGNGTTAGATGAGAACGGGTCTGTGGTTCGGTTCCCGCTCCGAAATCGTTCCGGTAGGTGCGGTGATGCACCTGAATTTCAGATTTTGCATACCCCCAGGACGTTGACAAAGGCCAGATGACTCCTGAAGTCAGCAGTTTGCGCTGGCTTTGCGGGTCATCGAATCCAGGTTCTGACTTAGANCTGAATTCACTCAGCTGCGCTTCGCTGTAGAAGCGCAGTTTGCCGGTAGACGTTCTGTAAGCGAGGTTNAGTTCGGGTTGTCGTTCATACTGATTATCGAATTCGGGTAGTAGGCTTTGAAAGCCTTCCATTGCAAGATTCGCGCTGAAATGATCTCCATGCCAACCGATCGAAGCTGATTGATTCAATGCCGTTTTGGCACGAGGATAGGGATCATTAGCAAATATAGTCTGAGATAAGTGATCGGCGCCGTTGACCAGGGAACTGTTGTGGTCTCNAAGGTAGTCTTGGTCGGACAATGCAGTGTAGTTAATGTTGGTAGCAAGGGATTGCCATTGCCCAGCGTGCTGACTCGATATTAGCCAGCGCTGCCCATCAGAAGAGGCTGCCTGGCTGGTGTTATTTTGTTGCTGGACAAGAAACTTATCGTGGCTGATATAGCCAATTTGCAATTCATTGTTAGTGGCGTTAGTTAAGTAGCGACTTTCGATCTGATGGAGTGTGCCGCGCTGAGCTATGTTGCTGAAGGTATAGCTTGCATCCAGGTTTGTCGCAATATTGAAGTAATAGGCGGCAGTCAGGTTTAAACCATTTTCACTGTCTTTGTTCAATGAAGGTGGGAGTANTCCTGNGTGTCTTTTTGTATCAATGGGGAATTTAGCATAGGGCAGGTAGAATACTGGCACATCCTTAATTCTTAGTGTGACGTCTTTTGCTGTGGCCGTGCCGGATGCCATATCCAGATTGAGCGTTGACATTTGCATGAGCCATAGGTCATCACCCGGGGCGCATTGGGTAAAATTGCCATTGGCTATAGCGATTTTTGTGGGACTTTGTTTTTCCAGAGATTCTGCGCTGCCTCTGAAGCCGCTCTCTTGNAGAAGAAAACTTGCTGTATTGACCTGGCCTGTTCCATTGAAGAAATCGCCGATGGCTGATTCTCCTCTGATTAACAGGCCTGGTTCCCTGATTANCACATGGCCCNGCAGATTCAGTTGATTGTCAACCAGGTTAATATCCGCTGCATCCGCGCCGATNAGGCGAGAAGCCGTGTGTATTTCAACATTGCCTTGTATGCTGGCAGAATTATCAAGAACGAGGGATGCATCATCCGCGCTGATGCTGATAGATGAATCCGTTGNCNTTGTCTNCGNCGATGAGNTATTGGCATCAAAATAGCTGCCTGAGCACTGAACGCCAGGTGTATCTACGGTTTCATGTCCGGGTAGTTTGAGCGCCCTGCAATNGNTATCTGCAGCTGTTTGGGCAACTGAAGTCACGGGCCAGTAGAGCAGAAAAAGCAATACCGACCGAATTATTGGGCTAGCGGTGCTGGGCATGGTGTCTTAAGTTTTGTTGNGTNGGNCTAGAATAAGCGATAATCAGTGCTTTCTACAGTTAATCAAGTGAAAACCTATGGACAGGCGTCTTCACCAACTCACTGAGTGGGCTCTTCGGTTTGTTTCCAACCAGGGATATCTCGCAGGTTCCGGATTGCTCATACCGGTCTCCGAAGATGCGAGTTTCCGTCGGTATTACCGCCTAGCTGGTTCGGATTGTGGCTGCGTGTTTGTGGATGCGCCACCGGCAAAGGAAGACCTGAAGTCCTTTATTAAGATTACTGAATTACTTAACCTGGGAAAAGTGCGGGTTGGCAAGGTCCGGGGGCAGGATTTGAAATCGGGTTTTCTGGCATTAGATGACCTGGGTGNTACATTGCTTCTTGAGGATCTGCATGCTGATAAACAGCGGGTTCGGGACAGGTTAAGTCAAGCTTCACAGGAAATTTTGAAGATGCAGTTGATAACCGGGTCACTNCCTTTATACACGCGGCAGCTTCTGCGGGACGAAATGGAATTGTTCCCGCACTGGTTTCTAACCATGCAATTGCAGTTAAAAATATCCACCCAATGGCAGAAACTATTTTCCAGCGTGGTTGAAATGTTGATAGAAAACGCCCATAACCAGCCGCAGACGTTTGTTCATCGAGATTTCCATTCAAGAAACATTATGTTAACTGAGCACAACGGCATGGCTGTTATTGACTATCAGGATGCCGTTATCGGTCCAATTACCTACGACTTGGTATCTTTGTTGAAAGATTGTTATTTTCGTTTGGAACGGGCTGATGTTATTTATNTGGTTAAAGCCAACTGGACATTNTTAAGAGACCGGCACCCCGTTGGTCTCGGGTCTTTTNCTGAGTTTCTCAGATNGTTTGACCTCATGGGCCTGCAGAGGCACTTGAAATGTGCTGGTATATTTTGTCGTCTACATCTGCGCGATGGTAAACCTGGTTATCTAGCTGACGTGCCTCTGGTGCTTGATTATATATTAGAGGTCTGCGAACTTTATGAACCTTTGAATGATTTTGGCACCTTCTTAAGAGACAATGTTATCTCGCAGNTCAGAGATAAACTTATATGAACGCCTTTCTTCTAGCAGCAGGGAAAGGATCGCGCATGAGACCGCTATCTGACCATCTACCCAAGCCTTTATTGCCAGTAGCCGGACAAACCCTGATTGAACGACACCTGTACAAATTAAGGGACAGCGGCTTCACAAGGGTGGTCGTCAATTTGCATTATTTGGGTGATCAATTGCGTTCCGCGCTGGGTAATGGAGAGAGATATGACCTGGATATACAGTATTCTCACGAACAGACGTTGCTAGATACAGGCGGGGGGGNAAGAGCAGGACTTGAGTTATTGGGAGGAAAAGCATTTGCAGTCATCAGTTCAGACATCTACTGTGATTTTCCCTTTGATGTACTGAAAAAAATCGACCTCGGTCATTGTTTAGGGCACTTGATTCTTGTTCCAAACCCAGAACATCATCCGGCAGGTGATTTCTCGATAACTGATAATCTCATCGGCAATGGCGGTGAAAGGTATACTTTTTCGGGTATCAGTGTTCTACACCCTGAGTTATTGTCAGCGCTNAGCAGCCGAGTTTTTCCGCTGCGGGACGTGCTGCGTTCAGCGGCAGCAGGTGGCAGACTGAGTGGTCAGNTATACNGTGGAATCTGGTCGGATATAGGCACACCCTCTCGACTCAGGTCGCTGGAAAGCTTGTTACTCACTCGAAGCTAGGTGTATGTGAAGCTATCCTGTAAACTTCGCCAGCCGCATTTGGAAACTTAATAATGAAAACACCCTGGATAGCACCCTCGATTTTATCGGCGGACCTGGCTCGACTGGGCGAGGAAGTCACCCTTGTACTCGAAGCAGGCGCAGANCTTATTCATTTCGATGTGATGGATAATCATTATGTGCCCAATCTGACTTTTGGTCCNATGGTTTGNCGGGCCCTACGTGACTATGGTGTAACCGCGCCAGTTGATGTGCACCTGATGGTTAAGCCCGTNGATCATTTAATTGGTGAATTTGCCANTGCTGGCGCCAGCTATATCACTTTTCATCCTGAAGCCAGTGATCACNTTGACAGGTCGCTGGAACTTATCCGTTCGGCTGGGCTGAAATGTGGTCTGGTGTTGAATCCAGCCACNTCGATTCACTGTCTTGATCATGTNCTGGATAAACTNGATATGATTCTTATTATGTCGATTAATCCGGGATTTGGTGGTCAGACCTTTATTGATNCNACNCACCNTAAATTAAGGCTGGTCCGCGGTCTAATTGATCACAGTGGCAGGGATATCCGTCTTGAAGTTGANGGTGGNGTTAAAATAGAGAACATCGCTGCCATAGCAGATTCGGGAGCAGATACTTTCGTTGCAGGATCGGCTGTTTTTGGTTCAAGTAATTACANGGAAACACTGGACAAGATGCGCCAGCAACTGGGGGGTTAATGGTTTTCCCTGCCAATAGACGCGTCGTCTCCTATTGATTGACTTGTATGCACCAGCCAGCAAAGTGTTTAAAACGGGTTCTGAGTCTAAAATGGGCTACAGGCCCATAACGAGATCAATAATGTGNGGGCTTGATGTCGATGATCAGGGCAACTCCGNGTATTGTAATTCTCTTGCAACTGGNCAGACTGCTGGCTGAAAAAGNGCATAGTATTTAAGAAAAAATGAATGACAAATCCAGATTACTTCGATAATTTTATCCGGCAGGGCCATTATCATATTCCGGTGACCCGAGAGCTTGTGGCGGATTTTGAAACGCCACTGTCCTGTTACGTTAAAGTCGCCCGAGGTCCATACAGCTATCTGCTGGAGAGCGCTAANCAAGGTGGCGAGAAGTGGTCGCGATATTCGATAATTGGTCTTCCAGCCAATCGAGTTATAAAAGTCTATGGGGAAGAAACCATCGTTGAGGAAAATGGTGAAATTGTAGAGAAACTGATCACNTCTGATCCGTTGGATTTCATTGAAAAGTACCAGCAGCAATTTGCTTATCCCGAGTTACCAGGTTTGCCAGNCTATACCGGTGGTTTGGNAGGCTATTTTGGTTATGACACGGTCCGGTATGTAGAAAAGCACCTCGCTGGGATGGCTCCTCCAGATAAAATAGGCACTGCCGATATACTNTTGATGGTGTCAAACGAGCTGATTGTATTTGATAATATTAAAGGCAGAATGCATCTGGTCACCCACGCCCAGGGTCTGGAAGAAAATGCCTATGAACAGGCATGCGAGCGTCTCGATGTGATGCAAGCGGCCTTGCGGGATCCCATCCCGGATGAATTCACATCACCGGCGATNGCGCCTGCTCTTTATGACGAGGATTTTGTTTCTTCCTACGGGGAAGAAAGATTTAAGGCTGACGTCGAAAAAATTAAGGATTATATTCTGGCAGGAGATGTNATGCAGGTCGTCTTGTCGCAAGGAATGTCTTGTGGGTTTGAAGCAGAGCCNCTCAATCTTTATCGATCTCTACGAGCTATGAATCCATCCCCCTATATGTATTTCATGGATCTGGAAAGCGTGCAGATAGTGTCATCCTCGCCAGAAATTCTGGCCCGATTAGAGAATCGGGAAGCGACNGTGAGACCTTTGGCCGGAACCAGGCCAAGGGGCCTCAGCNCTGATCAAGATCAGTTGATGGAAGAAGAATTGCTGAATGATCCAAAGGAAATTGCAGAACATCTGATGCTGATTGATCTAGGTAGGAATGATATTGGTAGAGTTGCCAAGACTGGCACAGTGAAGGTGTCCGAGATGATGGTGGTTGAACGTTACGCTCATGTGATGCATATGGCTTCAAATGTAGACGGTGAATTGCGTGATGAATTGTCAGCAATGGATCTGCTCAGAGCGACTCTGCCAGTGGGTACATTAAGTGGCGCACCAAAAGTCAGAGCTTTAGAGATTATTGATGAACTGGAACCGGTTAAGAGAGGAATCTTTGGCGGGGCTGTGGGCTATTTTTCCTGGAACGGAAATATGGATACCGCAATTGCCATACGAACCGCCGTTCTAAAGGATGGTCGCCTCCATATTCAGGCAGGCGCCGGTGTGGTCGCAGACTCAATNGCCCAGCAGGAGTGGACAGAGACCATGGCTAAAGCAATGTCTGTCATAAAAGCGGCGGCTATTGCCGAGTCTGGCNTGGAACTTTCGCTAGAGGGTCCCGGAAGCAGGCAGGGTCAAAGATAAATGTTAATACAGATTGGCGTAGCTTATGTTGTTGATGATTGATAATTACGATTCGTTTACTTATAACATTGTACAGTACTTGGCGATGCTGGGAGAGCAGGTTCAGGTATTTCGCAATGATGAGATTACTCTGCAGGAGATAGAGCAGCTTTCACCGGCAAGAATCGTGATTTCCCCGGGCCCATGTACGCCAAATGAAGCAGGTATTTCTNTGGATGTAATACGTCATTTTCAGGGCAGGGTTCCTATTTTAGGAATCTGCCTGGGGCATCAGAGTATTGGTCAGGTTTANGGNTGTAAGATNGAGGCAGCAAGCGCTGTGATGCATGGCAAAACATCCTTGATTCATCATAGTAAAAACGGTGTTTTTCGACATTTACCCAACCCGTTCACTGCAACCCGTTATCATTCATTGGTGATAGCTAAAAAGACCCTTACTGATCAACTAGAAGTGACCAGTTGGACCGAAAATGAAGATGGTAGTATGGAGCAGATCATGGGGGTTCGTCATAAAATNTATCCTGTTGAAGGCGTACAGTTCCACCCAGAATCGATTCTGAGCGAGCATGGTCACGACCTCCTTCAGAATTTTTTGGATCAGGAGTAAGCAAATGGAAATAACGTTTTTGTTATCCAAATTGACGGATAGGCAAAATTTAACAGCATNAGAAATGACCGAGCTCATGCGCCAAATTATGACCGGTAAAGCAACGCCTGCNCAGATTGGGTCTGCCTTGACTGCATTGATGATGAAAGGAGAGACGGTCACTGAAGTTGCTGCTGCTGCGACAGTAATGAGAGAGCTGGCGCTGCAGGTGCCCGTCCATCATGAGCGCTTAGTTGANACCTGTGGCACCGGAGGCTCGGGCTCACGCAAGTTTAATGTGTCAACGGCCAGTGCTTTCGTCGTTGCAGCAGCAGGTGCTAAAGTGGCTAAACACGGTAATAGGAGGGCAACCGGNAATAGCGGAAGCGCTGACCTGCTTGAAGCAGCTGGCGCTAGGATTGATTTAAATCCAGAACAGGTTGCAAGGTGTATTGACACGGTAGGTCTGGGATTCTTGTTTGCTGCTAATCATCATCAGGCTATGCGGCACGCCGTAGGTCCTCGGCAGGAATTAAAGATTCGAACGCTTTTTAATGTTCTCGGGCCGCTGACAAATCCNGCGGGTGCCAAGCGACAGGTGATGGGTGTGTTCAGCCAAAACTGGCTCAGACCGCTGGCGGAAGTGCTGTGTGAACTAGCCAGTGAGCATGTAATGCTGGTGCATTCAAATGATGGCCTGGACGAAATAAGTATTGCAGCCTCAACTCAGATTGTCGAAATGAATCATGGCGAGTANAAAAGTTATCAGGTGAAGCCTGAAGACTTTGGTATGCATGCATCTTCTCTGGAACCGCTCAGAGTGGAAAATAGTGCGCAGAGCCTCANCTTGGTTAATGCTGCCCTGAATCAGCAAGATGAAGCCGCGACCAATATGGTGTCCTTAAATGCCGGGGCGGCNATCTATGTAGCNGGACTCACTTCAGACCTCAATGCTGGCGTACAAATGGCTCAAGATGTAATTGCATCAGGGCTGGCGGCTGAAAAGATGAAATTTTTTGTGGATTTCACCGTTGAAGTTGCTGATTCTGAATTATGAGTGTGCCAACTATTCTGGAAAATATNGTTGCCGAAAAACGCACCCACGTTGCCTTGAGGAAAAAACAGCAATCGATATTACATCTCCAGGAAATTGGCCCTACTGAACCTCTCAGAGGCTTTGTTCGCGCTTTAGTTGATGACCTGGCCAAGGGCAGGCCTGCGGTAATTGCCGAGATCAAGAAAGCATCTCCCTCTAAAGGTCTTATCCGGGCAGATTTTAGTGTGNCTGAAATAGCCAAATCCTATGAAAAATTTGGTGCAACCTGCATCTCGTGTNTGACCGATGAAGCCTTCTTTCAGGGTCGGGACAGCTATTTGTCGGATATAAAAGCCGCTGTCGCGCTGCCGGTACTAAGAAAAGATTTCATAATAGATGAATACCAGGTCCATGAATCTTTGGTTCTTGGTGCTGACTGCATATTGCTGATTGCAGCTATTCTGGATTCCACACAGATGTCTGATTATTACCAGCTTGCTCAGGAACTGGGTTTGGATGTCNTGATCGAAGTGCATGATGCGGTTGAGTTGGAACAGGTACTTGAGCTGAGTCCTGAACTGGTGGGTATCAATAATCGTAATCTGCATACCTTCCANGTGAGTTTAGANACCACTCTGGAATTGATTAACCGAGTGCCTAAAAATGCGCTGGTTGTCACGGAAAGTGGCATTCGTGAACGCGCTGACGTTGTAAAAATGCAGCGTCACCAAGTGCACTGTTTNCTGGTAGGAGAAGCNTTTATGCGTTTTGACNAACCGGGAGAAAAGCTCGTGGAGCTATTTCTTTAGAGTCNCGAGAAAAGGGCTTATTGGCCCCATGATGTGCAGCTAAAATGCATTTAGAATCAAGTCATCGGCCAAACCACCTGTTCCGTTTGCAAAGGCAGCTACAAAAGCGCCAGTGTGAATAAACGACAAGGTTTTTCTTGATTAGTTTGACGGGCAAGCTGAATAAAGCCCGCCATGGCGCGTCCCGTATAAACAGGGTCCAAGATTATCGTCTGAAAGCTCAAGATCATCATTACACATAGGGTTGGTTATTTTAAGGTCTTTGGCGATGGCTGCGCAGTGCATCACAATGCGCTGGTATTGAAGATCTTTTGAGCGACGAACACAAATACCTTTCACCGGAATAATGGAGCCGGATGAGCGCAAACCAAAAAGTAAGCCGGCATGGGTTGCGCCACTACCAGAGGTCACAATAATTTCATCAATGGTGAAGCTTGATTCTGCCATTGGTTCGTAAACGCTGTGCGATTTCTTCTAAGCTGCGGTCTGCCCCTGGTCGTCCTCGCCTTCTGGCCAAAAGTGAAGGGTTGACCCCAGTAATTTATCTTGCAGGACATTGCTGACTGACTATACAGCTCAGATGTGTTCTGAACCCGGTTCTCTAGTTGAATATGGCATTCCATGCTCGCTGTGCGCGCTGCGGCTGTGGCTAAACCTACGAAATTGGATTGAACAGCGCCTGTGATTAAAATAGTATCCTCACCTTGGGCAGCCGCCTCTCCTAAGTAGAATTCTAATTGTCGAACTTTGTTACCACCGAAAGCGAGCCCTGTGCAATCATCACGCTTAATCAAAAGACTCAGGTTGTTTTTATTGCATGATAAGATTCTACTAAGGTTTCTCATTTCATCTATTGGTGTAGGGCTAAACGAGGGTAATTATTTAAGCAACCGATAGTCATAATTCCACCTTCTCAAATTTATTATTACTTTATGCTGATGGCCTTAAATCCGATTGATGCCCTTGGCCGAAAAGCTGATTAAAAAGACTTTTAATCGAATAAACTCTTGATTAGGACACTTTTGAAGTTTTGGAAAAATGCGTTATGTAATTTCTATTGTCTAAGATGCTTCACTGCGCCCTTCAGCTAATCAAGGCAGGTTAAGTGTCAGAGTGCTTAAGATCAAATAATAAATGTTTTGATAAATCGCCAATGAGATCGGGTATCGATTGTCGCCGCCGGAAACGCCAGTGGCCATTAGCGCGCTCGAAACTATCCTTATAACGACCCGCTATGATAGGTTGTAAAGCAAAATTTTCAGTTGATTGCAACACTGTAAAATACGATCTGGCGGTTGCCTTATCCAAGGATTCATCAACCTCAATGATAACGTTGGTAGTGATGTGTTTTGTATGGGGTGTGTTGGTGTTTGAGTCGATGTTGACGGCTCGGCGCTGCAAAGCAAGAAATTCTTCAGCACCATGGCTAACCAGTTTCCCGTCGGGTCCAATAAAATCGGCATAACAAAAAAGTTGTGCCATACCTTCCAGGTTTCCTGAATCAATCAGCTCTGCATACTTGTAAATCAGATTTTCAATTTCACGATAACTATCCATGTAGACTCTTTACCTTTCTTTTGTTCATAAGTCTACTTGTCTGCGGAGGCCCGACTAGGCTAGGGGTGCGCCTACTGTGCGCGTTTAGGGGATTTCAGGACATTTTAGAAATCTTGGAACTGTGGTTTAGAATTCCTATTCTTTTGGAACGGCACCTGCCATGAGGTGATATGAATCCGTAATTGTGTCGTGTCGTGTTGCTTGCAGGATGTTGCTGCAAGACCTCTGGCCATGAATAATGCCCTGATGTGAATAAGCCATGACTAAACAAATCAAAGAATGCTGGTTGTACTATCTGAAGCTTATTGGTGTCTTGGTCACCTCTGTTCACCTGGTTGGTGCTGGTAACCTATTCGACGCTGAATGGTTGGCGGCTTCCGGCGGGGGAGTTTGATCCTAACAAGGTGACACTATCATCGTCTTTTCTTCAGGTAATCAATCGCTGGCTACAACCTTGGGGTCTGAGTGGGTATTTTGGCAGACAGTTCAACCTGATTTTCTGAGCTTTGGTTCCCTCGTTACCTCCTGAATCCAGATCATGGCTTACGGCAGCATACTAATCGTTATGATCATCATGTTACTTGCCTGGTGGAATAGGAGGCGGGTCTGAGGTTGCCTCATGCGAACTAAATCAAATTTTTCACATTAAAGCTGTCAGTATCAGTCTCCTTTTTAGGCGGTATCGTCATCTTAGCCTTGGACAAGGTTCTCTACATTCTGATGGATTGATTTAGAATATAACAGTGTAAGATATCGACGTGGATTATGTTACAGGTTGAATTTTGTTAGCATCAGGCAGTTCGAACAGGAATAGTGTGAGATCAGCGAATCGGTACGGGGAATCTCTTAGATGGAAGGAAGTGTTAAGTGGTTAGGTAGAAAGATGTTTCTGGCCGAGTCGGCAAGCGGGCACACCGTTGTTATGGATGGACCCGAGCAAACCGGCGGCCGAAATATTGGCTTTAGGCCTATGGAATTAATGCTTTTGGGGCTCGCTGGTTGTACCAGCTACGATGTCATCCATATCCTGGACAAGAGCAGGCAGCAGGTTACTGATTGTGTGGCAGAAGTTAAAGCTACCCGTGCTGACTCGATACCCGCAGTCTTTACCAGCATACATCTGCATTTCGTTGTTACAGGTATTGATCTCAAGCAAGCACAGGTTGAAAGGGCTATAAAATTGTCTTCTGAAAAATATTGTTCTGCCTCGATGATGCTGGAAGCTGGGGGCGTGACGATTAGTTATGATCATGAAATTCGGCAATTGACATGAATACCAGACCGGGAAAAACCAATGGCATGCGGCATGTTGCCTTATTCGTCGATGAGTTCGAAAAGACGGAAGCTTTCTATGTGGAATTGCTGGGTATGGAAGTTGAATGGCGACCGGATCAGGATAATGTGTATCTCACCAGTGGTAACGACAATTTAGCGTTGCATCGAGCTGAGACAGCAAAAGGATTGAGCAATCTGGATCATATTGGTTTTTTTGTGAATGATATCAATAGTATTGATAGGTGGTATGAGTTTCTTGCCGAGAACAAGATCACCCTGCTGACAGTTCCGCGAATCCACAGGGACGGTGCTAAAAGTTTCTATTGCAGGGACCCATCGGGAGTCAAAGTTCAGATTATTTACCATCCACCCATAGCCCAGCAGGAATAAGGTAGTCGCTGGTAAAACCGTTCTGTTACCGAGATGAGATTCACAACCAGTAGGTGGTCTTCGTCATCAGCCCGGAAATTGCGGTCATGATCCTTCTTATGGGAGATGGATAACGCAGGCCACCCAGAGACAGTGCATCCTGATGGTGACGCTGTTCATCATCGCGCATTGCGCCAAGAATTTCTCTGGACCTGCGGTCTTGATTGGGTAGCAGCTCAATGTGTTTATCCAAATGCTTGCAGACTTCCTCCTCGGTTGCCGCCACGAAACCAAGGTTGATTGAGTCGCCCATCAAACCTGTTACCATGCCAGTGAGAAAAGAAGTTGCAAACCATATCGGGTTGAGATAACTCACATGAGAGTCAAGCTCGGTGAGCCGGTTCTGGCACCAGATCAGGTGTTTACGCTCATCTTCAGCGGCGGCTAGCATGTGATTTCTGGTGGCGAGGCTTTTTGAGGTGATTGATTGCCCACTGTAGAGGGCTTGTGCGCAGACCTCGCCACAGTGATTGACCCGCATCAGTCGTGATGAAAGGCGTTTCTGCTGTGTTGACAGGGTCGGTTGATCGTCGTTTTGCCAAGATCGGTTTTCGTCGCTGGCGGGCAGATTACCGGTGGTCGAACGAATTGCTTCATCCAGGTTCAACAACCATTTATCGACTGGTGTGAGATTCCTCATCACTTAGCCCTAATCTGAGGCCAGAACGTAAGCGGTAAAGCCTCGTTCATTCATGAGGTAGGCGCCAAGTTCAGCAATTTTGGGTGTTTTTTGGCCTACCATGATGAAGACATTATCTTTTGACAATTGGGTTATGTTTTTCCTGAGCAGCAGTAGTGGTATGTTTATGCTTCCCGGATACTTCGATTGATTGCTATTGTCAAGTGGCCGCAGATCGATGATTACCGGTTTTGCACCGGTTAGTTTGCTTATCTCTTCGATGTCCGTTTGGTCGACGTATTCAATGACCGGTTCCATCAGCAGTTCTTCAAATTCCGGTTCAGCCAGACGCATCAAGGTGCAGGCTGATAACGTGGTTACGGTGGCATTCCTTAAGTCGTCGCTGACCAGAGCATCCTGCCCGAATGTATCACCGATTCCCAGTTCTGCGATCCGTATGTTGGCACCATCTTTTTCCAACACGACTTTGACTCGACCGGAGCGAATTGCGTAGAAATAATCTCCTGGGTCGTTCTGTCGAATAACAATGTCTCCTTTTTGATGGTCGACCTGCTCAAAATGTTTAAATAATGACTGAATATTTTTTGGCGGTATGAACTCAAATAGCGGCGTGGACAGCAGTGCACTCATCCAGTCTTTAGTTTCATCATTGCTATCACTTTCTTCTCTATTTTCTACAATGGTGTTCAGGCTTGCCCTATTGACAGCCAGTATCAGGCTGTCTTCATTGCAGACGGCTGAGACTCGGTGAGGTGAGCAACCGTCCATCGCGTCGCTTGCCTGCTGATCACCGGCTCGACAGACAGATGTATTGAAGTTGGCATCCAATAAATTGATAGAGCCCTCAATCAGCCAATAAAGATAATCGTCAGCAGTTGATCGTTTGAAGATCAGCGTACCGCGCGCTTTTTGGGTTACTTTGCCTTCAGCCATAACCGCATCAAACTGCTGCTCCGTCATGGAATTAAACGGCGCCAGGACTTTAATTATTGAGAGCGTTGCACTATCCATGGTGTGTTACTGATCGAAAATTCTGTGTTTATTATAATTGTAGCTAGGTGAACTTGATAGCGGTCAAGGTAAGTTTCAGGCTATTGTCTTTTTGGATTCTCCAGTTGGGCTGGTTTGCCTGAATCCTCAGTTTAGCCGGGTCAATCCAGGATAGTCCCTGGCTAAGCAGGGGCCTAGCTATTTTGTTATGGCCTGCGTGAAGGTTGGGCGTTGATCTGATTTGGCAGTTGTCCTCTTTGCAGTGTGACGCTGACACTTTTAGCGAGCGCAATCGCCCCTGGTTTGTGAACAGTGATTCGTAGACCAGCAACGCCATAATGGGTCATTACATAATCAGCAATCCCGGATGCCAGTGCCTCGATTAGTTTAAATGAGCTTTTGCTTATAAATTCGGCCAGGTCTCTGCTGAGTTGATCATAGTCCAGGGTGTGTTCTAACTGATCGCTGCTGGCTGACTGGGAAAGGTCTTTGTGTAGTTCCAGGTCCACCAAAATGGTCTGTTTTATCTTGCGCTCTCGAGGATAAACACCAATGATGGTGTCTACCTGAAGAGACTCTATTGCTATGACGTCGATCATATCGTGATCTTTTTGAGTTCGGTCATGGGCCACCTCGGTCTGACTTGAATACTGTGATTGTTACCCTTCGCGCTGCTCAATCGCAGTATACCGGCAAAGGCGATCATGGCGCCGTTATCGGTGCAGAAACGGAGCTCTGGATAAAACAGTGCTGTATTGTGTTGTATGGTAAGTTGAGCAAGGCTGCTGCGTAGTGACTGGTTGGCACTGACACCACCAGCAATCACCAGACTAGGAAGTCGAGTGCTTACAAGGGCCCGTTCACATTTGATTTTGATGGTATCAATGGCAGCGTCCTGAAAAGCACGCGCAATATCTGCCTTATCTTGATCCGAAGGTTGCTCGATCCCAGCAAGGGTGTTTCTTGTAAAAGTCTTGAGTCCACTGAAGCTGAAGTCCAACCCTGGTTTGCTGGTCATGGGTCTGGGAAAGGTGTAGCGGTCGGCAGAACCTTTTACTGCCAGTTTTTCTATTTCCGGGCCACCGGGGTATCTTAAGCCCAGCATTTTCGCTGTTTTATCAAAAGCTTCTCCTGCTGCGTCATCTATCGATTCACCCAGTAATTCGTAGCTGCCTGGCTGGTAACACGCCATAAGCTGGGTGTGTCCACCGGATATCAGGAGTGCTACAAATGGGTATTCCGGTGGTTTACTGGTCAACTGAGATGCCAGCAGATGCCCTTCCATGTGATGAATGCCAATGGCAGGAATGCCTAAAGCCAGAGCCAGAGACCGCGCAATGCTTGCGCCAACCAGCAGGGCGCCGACCAGTCCAGGTCCTTCGGTATAAGCAATTCCATCAAGGTCTTCAAAGCGGGTATTTGACTCCTTTAGTGCCAGGTCAATCATGGGCAGACATTTTCGGATGTGATCCCTGGAAGCCAGTTCCGGCACTACACCGCCATACTGTTTATGAAGCTCAACTTGGCTGTAGAGTAAATCAGCTAGGAGCCCGTGTTCGGAGTCATAGACAGCAACGCCTGTTTCATCGCAGGAAGTTTCGATACCTAATACGCGCATGGCTGCTGGCTCTAGTTGGAGTGAAAAGATGAAAATTGTACCGCTAATCGCAATCGAATACCTCTCCCTGCATATAGTGAGGTAGGGTTAGTGTAATAGGTTGAAAGGGCATTGGTCTGGTTGTGACAGTCTTTGCTTTTTGCCAACGATATCGTTAGAATTGCGCCTTCTCATAAATACAGACATTGAATAGCTATGCCATTTGTTAAAGTCAAAGAAAATGAACCTTTCGATATCGCCTTAAGACGATTCAAGCGATCCTGCGAAAAAGCAGGCGTGTTGGCAGAAGTGAGAAAGCGGGAGTTTTACGAGAAACCTACCTCAATACGAAAGAGAAAAGCTGCTGCAGCAGTAAAGCGCTATGCTAAGAAAGTCCAGCGCGAATCTCGAAAATTAGAGCGTCTGTACTAGAAAGTCTTCATTAGCGCAGCAAAAATTATGGCCAGCACCACAAAGTTGCAGTTGCAGGAAGCGGTGAAGGATGCCATGCGTGCCCGGGACAAACAGAAATTAGGGGCGCTGCGGCTCATCATGTCTGAAATCAAAAGAAAAGAAGTCGATGACCGTTGTGAAGTCGATGATGCTGCTGTGCTAACTATCCTGACTAAAATGGTTAAACAGCGGCGCGATTCATTCGCCCAGTATCAGGCGGCAGGTAGAGCCGACCTGGCAGAACAGGAACAGTTTGAACTTGATCTGATAGCCGATTATCTTCCTAAAGCGCTCTCTGAAAGCGAGGTAGAGGCGTTGATTGACCAGGCAATAGCAGACACAGAAGCAACTTCTGTGAAGCAGATGGGCAAGGTAATGGCGCATCTCAAAGCCGAGCTTCAGGGCCGGGCAGACATGGGTCAGGTAGGAGCCCAGGTAAAACAAAAGCTGGCTTAATTCCAAGAACGCACTTGCTTGTCATGAACGTCGGTGCGATGCTAGATCACAAACAGATGACAATACTAAGACGGTGATCCCCTCAGCTTTTATTGACGACCTTCTTGCCCGTACCGATATTGTTGAGATTATTGAAAGTCGGGTTACGCTTAAGAAAACAGGCCAGAATTACTCAGGTCTGTGTCCGTTTCATCAGGAGAAGTCCCCCTCATTTAGCGTTAGCCAGGATAAACAGTTTTATTATTGTTTTGGGTGCCAGGCATCTGGTAGTGCATTGACGTTTCTAATGGAGTTCGAACGGCTGGATTTCATTAGCTCGGTGGAAGCATTGGCGGCGCGATTAGGGTTAAGTGTCCCGGATGACAGGCAGCGACAGTCTTCAGAAGAGAGCCAACGTAGAAAATCGGTATTGCTTCAACTTGAAAAGGCCGCAGATTTTTATCGATTGCAGCTGCGTAGTCACGGACAGAGAGCGAAAGCAGTAGGCTACTTAAAAAACAGAGGCCTGTCCGGACCAATTGCCAGAGATTTTGGCCTCGGTTTTGCGCCACCAGGCTGGGACAATTTGTTAAAAGCGTTGGCTCTGTCCGATGAAGATGTGTCCCTCATGATCGACGCTGGTTTGCTAATAGACCAGCCGGAGGAAAAGAAACGATATGATCGTTTCAGAGATCGAATTATTTTTCCCATTCGAGATCTGCGAGGTAGAACCATAGCATTTGGTGGGCGTATTATTGGTGATGGCAAACCCAAGTATCTTAACTCTCCCGAAACCACAGTCTTCCACAAGGGCCGTGAACTCTATGGGCTCTACGAGGCCAGGAAGAGCCAGGCAAAACTAGATCGAATTCTAGTGGTAGAAGGTTATATGGATGTTGTTGCTTTAGCCCAGCATGGTATCCATTTTGCTGTGGCCACGCTGGGTACCGCAACAACGATCGAACATGTTGAGCGCTTGTTCCGGCAGGTATCGGAAATTATCTTTTGCTTTGACGGAGATCTGGCTGGCCGAAATGCCGCCTGGAAAGCTTTGCTGATCGTATTGCCTTTACTGAGTGATGGCCGCAGCGCCAAATTTCTGTTTCTACCTGATGGGGAAGATCCCGACTCTCTGGTGAGAAGCGAAGGTAGCGAAGGTTTTGTGAAACGGCTGCAGCAGGCCGATACCTTTGTGGATTGGTTCTTCCGTAAAATCCAGCAGGATCTGGTTTCGAAGAACAATGATATTGATACGATTTCCGGCAAGGCAGCGTTGAGTAAACTGGCCATGTCGTATCTAAATAATATGCAGGAAGGCGTATTCAGGCATTTGATGATCGATGAACTGGCCCTAAAAACGGGTTTGGATAAGGAACGACTGCAGGCTGTCACAGCAAAGTATGCAGCGCCGGCTATGGATCCTCAGCCTGTAGCAGAGCCTGGATTGGCAGATCACGAGGAGATTAGTGAATCCGTTGATCTGGCACTGGCACTGTTGGTGCTCCAGCCAGACCTGGCTTTGGAATTCAACAGTAGTGAATATGAAATATTACTGGGCCGTAGCCAGGATAATCTGTTGGCGCAGATAGCGCTGAGAATTTCCTCGGATGGATTGACCAATCCTGGCCAGATCATGAGCCTGTTTTCCGATAAACATCAGCAGCGACAGATTCGGCAGGCCTTTGATTACAAACCCATATTGGGGGCATCCCAGCTTCGTGATGAATTTGTTGGACTGATACAGCAGAAACTGAAGCTGCAGCAAAGCGAAACTAAGAAACTGAGAATTGAGGGATTACTCAATAAGAACCCATCGGAATTGACGGCTTCAGAACGTCAGTTGGTTCGACAAAGTTTCCCTACTGCCGAGTCCTGAGTAACAGTTTTATTGAGGCTATGAATCAGAGGTTATAAGGGTCTGTCTTAACGGTAATACCATCTGGATAAGGCGAACCCGCCTCGATATAATGTGTTGCTGTATCGGTGGAAGCATAATTGAGGGGTGTCATGGCCAGCAGTGGGCTAGCGCAACAACAATCAAGACTGAAGAGTTTGATCACTAAGGGTCGTGATCAAGGTTACTTAACCTACGCTGAGGTAAATGATCACCTGCCCGATGATATTTCTGATCCCGAGCAGATTGAAGATATCATTGGCATGATAAATGACATGGGCATTCCTGTTCATGAAGTTGCGCCTGAGAGTGATGATCTGATGACTGAAGGGGATACCACCGATGACCTTGCGGCAGAGGAAGCTGCGGCGGTCTTGGTGGCTGTTGAAAATGAAACAGGCCGAACATCAGATCCTGTTCGAATGTACATGCGCGAAATGGGGACAGTCGAATTATTAACCCGAGAGGGTGAAATTGTCATTGCCAAACGTATTGAAGAAGGGATCAAAGACGTGCTCGAGGCCTCAGCAAAATTTCCTGGCATACCCGAATTTGTTTTGGATCGTTTTGATGATACTCAAGCAGAAGAGGGTCAGTTAACAGATCTACTATTAGGATTTTTAGACCCTGCTGAATTTGTGACGCCAGCTGCGCAAGTGGTGCCTGGTGAAGCAAAAAAAGAAGATGCCAGGGAAGAAAATACTGGACCTGATGCTGAATTAGCCCAGGAACGCTTCAGCATATTACGATCTCAATTGAAAAAAACACATCGGTCAATTAAGAGAAATGGTCGAACATCCAAAGCTGTTACAAAGGAGTTGGCGGCTCTGGGCAACGCATTTCAGTTCTTCAAATTTATTCCCAAGGTATACGAGAGGGTGGTCAACACCGTGCGCGGACCGCATCAGGAAATTCGTCGCCTTGAACGTCAGATTCTGGCAATTTGCCTGCGCCAGGGCGGAATGACTCGAAAGGACTTTCTACAGTCGTTTATCGGGCAGGAAGAAGACCTGAATTGGGTGTCAGAACAGATTAAGGCAGGCTTTAGCAGACTTGCCAATGTAGAAGTTGAAATTGTTCGAACGCAGAAGCGAATCCGTTCAGTGGCGCAGAAAAGCCAACTGACTGCTTTTGAAATCAAGGATATCAATCGCCACCTGTCCATTGGTGAAGCGAAGGCGGGTCGTGCGAAAAAAGATATGGTTGAAGCAAACCTGCGATTGGTGATTTCCATCGCCAAGAAGTACACCAATCGAGGCCTGCAGTTTCTTGACCTGATCCAGGAAGGCAATATTGGTCTGATGAAGGCTGTTGATAAGTTTGAATATAGGCGTGGTTATAAATTTTCAACTTACGCTACCTGGTGGATTCGCCAGGCGATTACTCGATCTATTGCCGACCAGGCCAGGACCATTCGAATTCCAGTTCATATGATTGAAACGATCAATAAACTCTCTCGAATTTCCAGGCAGATGCTGCAGGAAATGGGACGGGAGCCAACGCCTGAGGAACTTGGCGAAAGAATGGAGATGCCTGAAGAAAAGGTCCGGCGCGTATTAAAGATCGCCAAAGAGCCCATTTCTACAGAAACACCGATCGGCGATGATGATGATTCCCATCTGGGTGATTTTTTAGACACGGATTCCAATTTAGGAGAAGCCGGGCCGGTTGGTTCTCCGGTAGAAGTGGCCACTGAAGAAGGATTGCGCGATGCCACTCGAAATATTTTATCCGGGTTGACTGCACGCGAAGCAAAGGTACTTCGAATGCGCTTCGGAATAGATATGAATACCGATCACACTCTGGAAGAGGTGGGCAAGCAATTTGACGTGACTCGGGAACGAATCCGACAGATTGAGGCGAAGGCATTGAGAAAATTGAGACATCCTACAAGATCAGATCAGTTAAAGAGTTATCTTGACGACCCCAATTGATGTGGAACCTGTCCTGATCTATCTATCCTGAGCCATTAACCTACTTATCTATCGTTATCAGTATTGTGCTGAGCCACCGTCGACGCTGAGTAACGCACCGGTAATGCCTGCACCCGCGTCGCTAGCCAGGAGAACTGCCATGGCAGCGACCTCCTCAACTGTATTTGGTCGTTGGATAGCTGATTCCTGAGAGAAGAGCGCGATCATCTCATCAAAACTCATACCCATTGCTTCCGCAGTATTGGGGCCATTTTCTTTGACAATATCGGTGATAATAAGACCAGGGCAGATTGCGTTAACCGTAATTCCCTGGGTGCCGACCTCACGCGCCGTTGATTTTGTCATGCCGTTAACTGCGTGTTTTGCAGCTGTATAGGCTGTTAATACTGGCTTGCCGTGTTTCCCCTCAATGGAAGATATATTGATGATCCTGCCGGAATTTTGTGGAATCATTAATTTCAGTGCACGCCTTGTTCCCCAGAAAGTAGAATAGACGTTCCACTTCATTGCTTCATCAAAGGCTTCATCGCTTAGATCAACTGTAGGTTGAAGGTCACCGGCCCCGCCTGCATTGTTGACCAGGATATCCAGTTGGCCAAAATGAGCGGCTGTTTTGTCCACAAAATTTTCCACGTCGTCCTGTTGCATGGCATCACCCTGGATGAATATGAGCCGCTCTGCAGCGCCTACTTCATCCAGGGTTTTTTGTGCTTTTGTTGCATTTCGAGCCATGATGGCAACCGCTGCCCCTTCCGCCAAATACGCTTCGGCTATACCTCGGCCTATACCTGCAGAGCCACCGGTTACAGCAGCAACCTTTCCTTCTAAATTCATTACTATTCCTTATTTTAGTAAACTGAAACCATCCAGAGTATTGATGGAGTTTAATGCATTGCCTAGGAGGGTTTCGCCAAGTAGTCTACCGCGCTCATTGGCCATATCCAGAGCACTGCAGATTATAACGGCATAGCATAAAAAGTAGAGTGTGCATCGTTGAAAACGATCACGACAGAGCTGTAAGTCGTAGCTGATGCCTTTACCGGTCAGTTGCCTGTGATAGTAAGCTACCCAGTCGCGGTCGTCCAGGATCGCCTGGCTCGGGCTTTGGCTTAAGAAGTAAGCCAGATCGTGTTCTGGCGCGGACTTACATAGCGCTTGAAAATCCACCAGAGCAACATGATCCTGTCCGAAAAACAGGTTATCCAAACGCATATCGCCATGGGCAATACAAACAGGGCCATCCATTATCTGCTCAAGCAGGGGCTTTATGTTTTCAGAAAGGCCGCTTCCCTTCAGGGCCGTTTCCTGGGTGAGGAGGTGAGAGAAACTTTTAGTCACGACTGGCCAACCAGCAGTGAATCCATCGATCATGCCTTGTATCTGGAAGTCAGTATTATGATAATTTATCTCATTGAGATGGTCCGGTTGCCAGGTGGAACTGTGCAGGTCTACCATGGCATTCACGACCTGTTCACATTCTGTTACGGTACAGCCTTTTACTTGATCTCCTAGTCGGTAACCCAGCAGGTCCTCAAGTAAGAGGATAAATGCCTTGGTTTCCGGATCAAAGGAAGCGTGATAACACAGGGGCGCCCGTACAG
The DNA here is from genome assembly GCA_002697205.1 of Gammaproteobacteria bacterium. Lineage (GTDB taxonomy): Bacteria > Pseudomonadota > Gammaproteobacteria > Pseudomonadales > Azotimanducaceae > UBA9926. The sequence goes on along the minus strand of NZUN01000006.1, from coordinate 8,786 downwards.
GGACCTGCTCTAGCACCTGGCTATAGAATTGATACTCTCGTTCGTACATTTTAAAAAGGTGAGCTATTGCTCGATTGTCGGCAGAGGGTGACTGAAACTTAGCGATAAGTGTTTTTGGACAGTTTTGTCCTTCGAGGGTCAACCGGGTCACCAGGCCAATGATACCAATGCCTTCGCCCAGGGGTTCGATGTGGAAATTTGAAACTTCGCAATTGAGTACTTTGCTCAGCCACTGAATGCTGATCTGGTCGGTACTAATTGGGAATGAAGTCATGTGATTCACCTAATCTGATAGCTAGTTTGTTTTGGCGACAACCTAAGTATACTGGTCATGTAGGAATCGTTCTAGCTGGGCGCGCGATGTTAAATTTAGAGGAATGGAAGTACCCCAGAACATATTTAGCACAGGTTGAATAACAATGAACACTGTAACGGATATACAGTTCCAGTTTACCGATGAGCACCAACAATTCAGAGAAAGTCTGCGTCGATTCTTGAAAGACACCTCTGCTGTCACTTCGGTTCGCAGTTTAATGGAAACTGAAAGCGGCTATGACCAGCAAGTCTGGCAGCGATTAAACGGTGAATTAGGCCTGCAGGGCCTGATTGTTCCTGAGCAGTATGGCGGTTCTGGTTTTGGCATGATGGAAATGGGTATCGCCATGGAGGAAATGGGCCGGGCACTGTACTGTGGTCCTTTTTTTTCAAGTGCAGTGATGGCAGTAACCGCAATTGATTTGATTGCCAGCGAGGATCAGAAATTGCGCTGGTTGCCACAAATCGCCAGCGGCGACATGATTGCCGCACTGGCGGTTACTGAAAGCAGTAATTCTGATTTGCTGACCTCAGTTCAGACCTGTGTTGCCGCTGCCGATGATGGTGACGAGGGCTATCGCCTGACTGGCAACAAGCGATTTGTTGTTTCTGGATGCCAAGCAGACCTGTTACTTGTGGTTGCTCGTCTGCCTGGAACCAGTGGGCTTGCCGGGTTGTCGATTTTTGCCGTCTCGGCCGATGCGCCCGGATTGTCACGGCGCGGTCTGAGCGTGATGGACCGCACCAGGAAACAGGCAGAGCTGCAACTAGATCAGACTCCGGCTGAGCTAATTGGGCCTTATGGGCAGGCCGGTCGAAAGTTACAGATGGTGCTTGACCTGGCGGCCGTAGCGCTGGCCAATGAAATGGTTGGTGGTGCGGAGAAATTGCTGCAAGACACTTTGGATTACACCCGGTTACGGGTCCAGTTTGGACGTACCATCGGCTCGTTTCAGGCTATCAAGCACCGCTGTACCGACCTTCTTCTGGCAGTGGAGTTAGCCAAATCCGCGGCCTATTTTGCCGCTGAATCAGCGGGTAGAGATACGGGCACATTAGCCGTGAATGCAAGCATTGCCAAAGCAGAAGCGAGCGAGGTGTATTTATTAGCTGCGCTGGAAACCATTCAGCTTCATGGAGGGATCGGTTTTACCTGGGAAAATGACACTCATCTGTGGTTTAAAAGAGCGAAGTCCTCGGAGGTATTACTAGGCGACCCTGTCTGGCACCGAGCGCGGCTTGTCAAGGAGTTGGTTAGTGAATCAGGAGGACAATTATGACCTCACAGGACCTAACTGAAATCGCCGAACAGGCTCGAACTTGGCTGCAGGAAACCTGGGATCCTGATAGGGATCTAGTTGCTTGGCGAAACCTGCTGGCAGACTCTGGCTGGGGCGTCCCGCAGTGGCCCAAACAGTGGTTTGGCAGGGATATGAATTCGGCCGAGTCTGCTGTGGTTGAGCAGGCGCTGGCCTCACTTGATGTGGTGGGTGTTGCCAAATCCGGTATACGAATGCTGGCTGCCGCTACTCTGCTTGAGCACGGTACGGATGAACAAAAAAAACAGTTTCTTCGCGGCATCCTCACTGGCCAGGAAAACTGGTGTCAATTGTTCAGCGAACCCGGTAGTGGGTCTGATCTGGCAGGTGCGATAACCCGGGCAGACAAGGATGGTGATCGCTGGATTGTTAACGGCCAGAAGGTCTGGACGACCAGTGCGCATCATGCGGATTGGGGATTGCTCTTGGCTAGAACCGATTGGGACGAACCTAAACATAGAGGCTTGACCTATTTTGTCATTGATATGCACCAGCCTGGGGTTCGGGTGTCGCCGCTACGGCAGATGAATCATCACGCGTCTTTTAATGAAGTATTTATGACAGATGCCCATGTGGAAACTCGACACCAGGTGGGTAGTTTGGGCTCAGGTTGGCAGGTAGCACTGACCACATTGGCTCATGAACGCAGGGGGGCTGACGGATTAAGGTCACCTGGGATCGCTATGGATATCAAAGCTCGGCGTACGGGGCGAATTTACCAACAAGAGCAAGTCGAGATTGAAACGGTAATGGAACCTTATAAGTGGTATCCGCAGCGAGCCGGCAGGGTTGACCTGGTATTACCCAGAGCCATAGAAACCGGGCGAGTTAATGACCCCGCTGTTGTACAGGAATTAGCAAAATTGATCATCATGGCTCGATCGGCGCAGTGGACAGCGAAGCGAGCCAGGGCGGCGCAGCAAGCTGGAAGAAAGCAGGGCCCAGAAGGGAGCCTGGGCAAGTTAGCGGCAAGTAATGTAGCCAAGCTGGCTGCTCGAGTCCATACCCTGATTGCCGGTGCCGATGCGATGCTGGAAGGTGCGGATGCACCTCTGGAAGGGTTAATAGCAGAAATCCTGATGTCTACACCGGCTGTTTCAATTGCTGGCGGCACCGACGAAATTCAGCGTAATATCATCTCCGAAAGAGTGCTGGGCATGCCTAAAGAGCCTCGTTCTGACACCGGGCCTTTTCGTGATGTAAGGCGAAATTGACAGTACCAGTTATCAATATTAGTGAATTTGCCAGGCTTTTGCTCTTTCAAGGGCATGGCGATAGTACTTCAGGCCAAGTATTAAGCAGGTTATCGCTACGCTGTAATTGATTACTGCGAGCAAAGAAATTGATTTACCGAGCGCAAGCTCGCTTGCAAACAGATAATCACTACATATTGCTGGGAGCGATGGCGCAAAACTATAAGATAGAAAATTAACAGCGATTAGGTAAAAAGCGACCATCTGACCTCTTAGTTCATTTGGTGAAATCATTTGCAGCGTTGCAATGATTAAGCCAGGCGGTACTGCCATGCAAAAGGTTACCGGGATCAACAAAGCCAGCGCTGTATAAGCATTTGCAACCAGGGTTAGCGTGCCAGCAAGTGGTAGAAGCACTATGGTGCTGGCTAATACAACACGCAGTGTGGCATCTGCATTTCCCCTTCTGATAAGCCAGCCAGCGAATAGCCCGCCGCTGACGCTACCGGCGATCCCGAAAAACAAGGCAATAAAACCATACGATAGCCCAATTTCGGTCCTGGACCAGCCGTGATTGCGGACGAAGTACTCAACCAGCCAGGAAAATAATGACCAGCCCTGGGTTGCCAGGCACAGGTAGGCAAGGAATACCAGGAAAAAAAATCGTTGTCGGCTTTTGATAAATTGCCAGACTTCCGGAAAGGGCACAGACCTGGGTGATTCGAATTGTTTTCCCTTTCTGTCTGGTTCATGGAGAAACCACATGGCCAGGGCGACTAACAGACCCGGGGCGCCTACAGTGATAAGCACCATTTGCCAGGAGTAAACCTCTCCCAGGATAGGAATCACCAGGTTGGGTGTTGACTCTAGGTAATCAATAAGGGGGCCTCCGGCTATGTTCGCGAGCCCCTGGCCAATGAACGGAGCAGAAGCGACTATACCAATAGCAAGGGGTAGGCGATCAGCCGGGAAGTAATCTGCCAGGGCTGAATTGGACGCAGGCCCAAGTGTGGCCTCGCCAATACCTACGCCCATTCTGGCAATAAATAAGTGCCAGTAATGGTTGGCTGTACCGCACAGCATGGTCATGACGCTCCAGCCTGCTATGCCTGCGGTCATTAGGTTGACTCGATTGAAGCGGTCAGCCATCCTGCCGGCGGGATAGGACATTAGCGTATAAAACAGCGCAAATGCGAAGCCCATTATCAATGATATCTGGGTGTCGCTAATGCCGCCCAGGTCCCGTTTAAGTGGCCCCACCATGACATTAAGTATTTGCCTGTCAATAATCGAGAAAGTCGAGGCCAGGGTGAAGATAAAAACCACGTACCACAGGTATCTAGAAGACAGGCTCAGAGAGGAATCTGGCATCAGGCTATTCCTTTTTTTGGTTTCGTGGTTCTTTCTTGTTTGCACGAATGTTTCTAGAATTAAATTAACTGAGGTGACTGGAGACGCGCTCTAATGCAATTAATAGGGTGCGTCACCCTGGATAGTAACACGATCCATCTTCCTGATGGCGGGCCAGTAATCTGCAACTGCGTAGTGCTGCGCAGCGCGATTATCCCAGAATGCCACAGAATTTTTTCTCCAGTGGAAACGACATTGTATATCGGGATTCGACGCTGTGAGGAAAAGCGCTCTGAGTAACTTTTTAGATTGGTCGGGATCAAGACAGTCAATGCTTCTGGTAAATATTTGATTCACGTACAGGGCCTTTCGGCCGCTAACGGGATGCGTACGGACAGCAGGATGCTTTACCGGTGGGTAAGACGATGCAGTGGCTGAAATCGTTTCTTCGTCAATGCCGCTGGCTCGCATGTTATCCAGGAATACCTGATTGTCATGGCAGGCCAGGCTGGCTTTGATCTTGTTTTTAGTGCTGTTTTCGAGTTTTTCGTAGGCGAGTTCCATGTTGGCGAATAGTGTATCACCACCCACCTCTGGGACCTCTCGTGCGAGAAGAATCGATCCCAGAGAGGGCTCTTTGCGCCAGGTGACATCAGAGTGCCATTTGTTGATTTTTGGAGGATGCTGTTGGTCATTGTTGAGCTGAATGATTTCTGGATGTTGGACGTTATTCTTGGTAAACGGATGTATTTCAAGTTCACCGAATCGGGCCGCAAAAGCGATATGCTGTTCTGCAGTGAGGGCCTGATCTCTAAAGAACAGGACTTTTCGTTCCACCAGTAACGCTGTTAACCAGTTGATTATTTCGGTTGAAAGAAACCGGCTGAGATTAATGCCATGAATTTCTGTACCGATTGCCGGTGACAGATGGTGTAACTTAAAACTCTCCCAAGGGGCTTCACTAGGTTGGGCTTGCATAACATGATTCTTCTTATTGGAATCTATGCACGCAATTTTACGCTATATCAGCTAGCCAATAGAAGTCTCTGCAGTCACCTGCTTTGTGTCAAAAACTATATCCTGGCGTGGGTTTCTGCTTACCGTTTGACGTATCAATGCGATAAATTTCTATCAAATAATGCGTGCAGCCGCTCCCAGTGGCGTTCTGCGCTTGCTTTGTGGTAAATATCGCCCCTGCCTGGGAAAGCGAAACCGTGTTCCGCGCCTGGGTACCACTCAAGTCGATAATTGATATTAGTTTGTTCGAGCTGAAGCAGTAATTGTTCTATGGTTTCTTTTGGCGCGTAAGGATCCATTTCGGCACAGGCAAAATACATCTCGCCAGTAATATGTTCGGCACTCAGGTGAGGGGAATCGGATCGGGTTGTGACAAGGTTAGCACCGTAGATGGAGGCAGCGCATTGAATGCGGTCAGTGTACACAGCCGCTGCCTTGAAAACGAAAGGCCCACTCATGCAGTAACCCACCGCGCCGACCCGAGATGCATCTGCATGCTCAAACTGGTCTGCGTAGTCCAGCAAAGCCTGTGTGTCTGCCAGTATCAGCTCCAGAGACAGGTGCCGGGTCATCTCAAACATTGTCTCCATGCCGGATTCCGTTCTCTCAAAGAGGAATTCTCTGGTTTTGCGGTAGTAGAGGTTGGGTAACATCACGCAGTAACCGGTAGTGGCTATTCGTCGGGCCATATCGTGCAGTTCTTCTCTTTTACCTGGGGCGTCCATGTAAAACAAAACGGTCGGGAAGGGGCCGTTTTCTTCCGGGTGGGTAATAAAGGTATTCATATCTCCGTGCTGAGTTTTGATATCGATGTGATGTTCTATCATTTGCAGTAGCCTTAATGAATTGGGTTTGTCGTTAAGAATAGCTAACCAAGCAGCACTTTCAGGAGTGGATAGAAATCTGCTGGTCGGGTATTTATCGGTTCAATTGTTTTATTCCTGTGGCTCAGAATTGTCGAAATCACCGGCAGACAGTCTTTGTATGTAGCGATGATATTCTTTTATGGCTTTGTAACCGAATAGCAGGGTGATTGATAGACCGCTGATTAGAACCAGCCCCGTTCCCGTAGTTGTCACCGCATCGAGTTGTCTGTCAGTGGTAATAAAACCAAAAGTGGCGACAAAGGTAGCAAAGCAATAGGTTAATTTAAAGCTGAAAATTCCCTTACCTTTAAACAGAAAATAGACTGCCTGCTCGCCGTAGTAACCTTGTGCAATGATGGTCGAAATCGCAAAAAACCAGGCTGCTATTGTCACCAGGTAGATCCCTAACCAATCGTGGGTCTGATTAAAGGCATGCGCTGTCAGGGTGGCGCCATTGTAGGATTTGAAAACGCCATTATCTCTAAAGCTGGGCGGGTGAAGGCTGAATACGTTATTAAAAAGGGCCCTATGTCCCTCAGCATCAGCGACGATTTCTCCGTGAACTCGAATTAATTCGCCATCATTGATGGTGACAGCGATAAACACGGGGGTGATGTTCTGTTCTGAGGAAAAATTAGCGATGGGAACAGGCGGAAGCTGCCATTGCGTGGTTGAAATTTCTTCGAATTCAGGCAATTCATTGATTAGTCCGTCCGCTGACCGATTCCAGACACCCGAAGACAGAATGATCAGGCCAGTGATGGTGCACACAACCAAGGTGTCTATGAAAGGCTCCAGGCCAGCAACGATGCCTTCTCGAACAGGTTCGTTAGTTTTTGCTGCGCTGTGGGCTATAGCAGAGGAGCCCAGCCCGGCCTCAGAAGAATATAAAGCTCGTTTCATGCCCCACAGCATTGCAGAGCCCATAGTACCACCGACGAAAGCACCACTTGCCTGGGTTGGATTGAACGCAGACGCGATTATCATAGAAAAAATAGAAGGCAGCGACGCTAGATTCAGCACCAGAACGTAGGCGCCTGCGATGAGATACATGATGCACATAACGGGTACGATGATCGATGTAACCTTGCCGATTCGCTTAATGCCGCCGATGATTACTAAGGCAACCGTGATAGACAGTATCGCCCCGACTAGCAGTCTCGGCCAACCAAAAAACGTATGGGTTACGTCGGCTACATTCCAAGCCTGGAACATATTACCGCCAGTGAACGAACCAATAATCGTTGCCAGGCAATATAGAGAACCGATCAGAAGTCCTAGCCTGGGAAGACCTAGCTCTGCGAAAGCACGTTTAGAAACCCACATGGGCCCGCCCCTGGGGTTGGTCGGGTCGTCCAGGTTGCGATACATCATTGCCAGGGTCACCTCGGTCACCTTGAGCGCCATCCCGAAAACACCAACAACCCACATCCAGAATAATGCCCCGGGGCCGCCAAGGGAAATTGCGATGGCGACGCCGCCTATATTGCCCAGGCCAACCGTTGATGACATTGCTGTAGAAAGTGCCTGGAAATGGTTAATAGCACCGGGGTCACTGGGGTTATCGTAACGCCCCAGGGTAACCGGTAAACCATGGGTCAGGGCCCGGTACTGACAAAAGCCGCTCCAGGTCGTAAAAAGGACTCCTGCTGCCAGAACAACATAGAGCACATTGTCGTTCCACAGAAAACTGTTGATGTTCTGAATTAGCTCCATCCGCTGCAATTTCCATATAGTTCGTGCGTAGCCAGTGTAACAGTAATTTTCGGCATTCTTGGCTACTGAGCGATGATTATGGCGGTTAGTTTTTGCCTACAAAGGCTAAATGGGTTTTTGTGCGATGATGAAGGCATTCATAATAAACCTTGTGAAGGAGAAGAATTGTGAGACTTGAAAATAAAGTAGCCATTGTCACTGGTGCGGGCCAGACGGCGGGGACAACCATTGGCAATGGCCGTGCGACTGCCATGTTATTTGCCCGGCAGGGTGCAAAAGTGATGTTGGTGGATAGAGACGATGTCAGCGTTGAGGAAACTGCCGATCTGATTCGGACCGAAGGCGGTGATTGCCTGACCAAGAGCATGGATGTAACCGATGCAAAAGCCTGCAAGGAGATGGCTGAGCAGTGCCAGGCCTATTTTGGCCGTGTAGATATTCTGCATAATAATGTGGGTATTGGCGCGGGAGATCGTGGCGTGACCCATCTCAGCGAGGAAAACTGGGATAGAATCATGAACGTTAATCTGAAAAGCATGTTTTTGACAGCCAAGTATTGCATTCCAGTCATGCGGGACCAGCAGTCGGGGGTAGTGATTAATATCTCTTCAGTCGCGGCTATTGCAGCGACTAGTATGCTGGCCTACAAAACCTCAAAAGCCGGGGTCGTTGCTTTGACCCAGCAGATTGCCAGTGCTAACGCTCGTTTTGGTATCCGGGCAAACTGTATTTTACCGGGTCTGATGAATACACCTATGGCGATAGAGGGCTATTCTGCGCTGCGCGGAGTGCCCAGAGAACAGGTTATTGCCGAAAGAGATGCCAGGGTGCCCCTGGGTGGAAAAATGGGCTCTGCCTGGGATGTGGCCCATGCCGCTTTATTTCTGGTCAGTGAAGAGGCAAGCTTCATTACCGGCGTTAATCTGCCAGTAGATGGCGGGCAAAGCATTAAAGTGGGTTAGTTCCAATGAGCGGTTTCATCCCGTACTGCTTTCGCTGGAGGTTACCGT
>NZUN01000160.1 GCA_002697205.1 Gammaproteobacteria bacterium | reverse complement strand
GTACGGCAGCGTCGACTACACAGACCCACTGGTGTATTTCAAGCAAAATGCTGCGTTGCTCAAATAGCACAGGAAAAAACACGATCTCCCCGTTAGACAACTTTACTCAATAGCAGGGTTTGAGAACGCCACGGTCAAAACTGGCAAGGGACTGTGCGTGGAGTCGAAGACTGCCTGTTTATAAATATCTGGTCTCCACATCCGGTGACTAGCAGCCAGGCCAGGCAGAAATTTAACAGACTACTCCCAGCTTACTTTTTCTTGATAAACTCAGCAGACCCTGACAACGGTAAGACAGATATGGAACTAGAAACCGTAATCTACGAAAAAAAAGATGCTATTGCATATGTGACCTTAAACCGTCCGGACAAACTCAACGCCATGGATCAGCAACTGCATGAAGAACTCGGCACAATCTGGGCTGATTTCCGCGATGACCCTGTGCTTCGGGTCGCAATCCTGTCCGGCAATGGTCGCTGTTTCAGCGCCGGTGCCGATCTCTCCGGCGGAGCACCTGACAGTTACCAGTACACGGGTGAGTTCCCTGATATAAGCCAGACCCAGAGAGTATTCAAACCTATCATTGCGGCACTACACAGTCATGTGGTCGGCTATGGGATGTGGATCGCATTGGATGCCGATATCAGAATAGCAACAGCAGATACCTCGTTCTGGTTACCAGAACCCCAATGGGGGATAGCAACTATTCCCTGTGGCTGGTTTCCAAAGATAATGCCCTGGGCAATAGCCTCTGAGTTACTGCTAATGGCAGATCGGATTAGCGCTGAACGAGCCTTCCAGATTGGCATGATTAACAAAATTGTTGAAGCTGACCAACTGATGAAAGAAGCCGAAAGAATGGCCCAGAGAATCTGCGAACTGAGTCCAGTTGCCGTGCAGGGTATGAAAGAATCAATGGTGCGAGCTGCGTCCCTTGATTACAGTGCCGTGGACCAGATAACGGACTGGATACAAACCCGGGTGATGAATTCCCAGGATAGACAAGAAGGCGGCCGGGCATTCAACGAAAAACGCCAGGCAGTCTGGCCGAATGAATGACAGGAAGCGTTCAACCTATATCCCAGGTTACTGCTGTCATGTAATAGCAATCCAGACTGATCCAGGGCGTTAACAGCAATGGCACTTTCCCGGCAACGGCTACAACTTCAAATCCCACCCGGGAAAGAGACAATCTTCCTGACCGACAATGGTCTCAGGGCGTAAAAACAACCTTTATGGCTTCTTCTGCCAGTAACTGCGTTTCGTATGCCTCACTCGCCTGTTCCAACTTAAAAGTGTGGCTCACCAGCGGTTTACGATCAACCTTGCCACTGCTTATAAGGTGAAAAGCGTCTATAAACTCTTCTCGATTCCACGCCCAGGAACCGACAACTCTGATGCCTTTACGAACCACCATGTTATAGTCGATGGTCACATCCTGTTCAAAAACAGCAACGACAACAACCTTGCCGTTTTGTTTGACCATGGACATCGCCTGTTCCAGAACGCTGATACCTTTATAGTTCTTACCAAAACCAGCACAGTCGTAGACCGCATCGACATTACCCTGCACCGCTTCCACCACGTTCAACCGGGTCGATCCTGTGAGCGCAAGCACTTCGTCTACCGCATTCTTGTCACCGGCATTTATGGTGACATCTGCGCCCAATTCTTTGGCTTTGGCAAGCCGTCTGCTTGATAAATCAACCAGGATGACGCTGGCAGATGAACTGGCTTTAATGCACTGCAATATACCAAGCCCAATGATGCCCGCACCCATAATAACATGGGTTTCGCCATCCTTTGCTTCACCCAGCCTGGCTGCATGCAAGGAAGTTGCCAGTGGTTCTGTTGTAGCAGCTTCAACAAAGCTCACCGATTCATCAAAAGGGACCAGGGAGTCAATCATCATGGGCGTTAGCTTGATAAATTCAGCATTAGCGCCCACACCCACTGAAACCACCCGGTCACCGACGCTAACACCGCTGACATCACCACCTATTTCTATGATCTCACCGCTGAACTCGTGCCCCAGAACCCTGCCAGACTCAAGCGGATTGCCCAGTTGCAGGAACATACCGTGACGATAGGTATGAAGGTCTGACCCACAGATACCACAGGCTCTAACCTGTAACAGCGCCTCTCCCTCTTTCAGAACGGGCCTGTCTATACGCTCAAAGCGAACATCTCTTGGGCCATGAAATACGGCTGCTTTCACAATACGCTCCTTTTACTTTGTAGAGGGTATCTTCCCCCAAGGTCCTGACCTGGCGCAACAAGTTAATGAATCTATGAGCATCCAAAAATCGGCAGACTGGCAGGCCTCATCCCGACTACGCCCTGACGTAACTGCTCAAAGCGGGTGCCAGGTGTTGAAATTAATTCTTTAGAAGACTTGCAATCTCTTGCACAACCTCTTAAAGTCCGCGACATCAGATCCATCTGATCGCGCCATCTTTAGTTGTATGCACGGTATAACCCTGCAATTCCTCCCCAGAGAGTCAATTTCAGCATGTCGCTCCCGACAATATGGACCACAGATCCACGTAAATAATTTGGCGTGCGTCTTTTTAATATAAATTCTGCGATGAAATTATTCGCTCATAGGAACTAACCATGCAATTCAGCCAACTCGGCTTATTACCGGAGCTACTTCGTGCCATCAGCGAAAAAGGCTACAGCAAAACCACAGCTATTCAGGAAAAAGCAATACCTGCAGCACTGACCAACCACGACGTCATGGCATCAGCCCAGACCGGGACCGGAAAAACAGCCGCTTTTGTACTGCCTTTGCTACAACAGCTAACCGAAAACAGAAACAATAATAAAGCACAAGTCCGCGTTCTCATCATAACCCCGACCAGAGAATTGGCGGCTCAGATCCAGGACAGCGTATTGACTTATGGCAAATACCTGCAGATTAAATCAGTGGTCGTTTTTGGTGGCGTCAAGATCAACCCACAAATCCATCAACTCAGACGCGGTACTGATATTCTGGTCGCCACACCTGGTAGACTGCTTGATCTAGTGCAGCAAAAAGTGATAAATCTAAGCAAAGTCAGTACTTTGGTACTCGATGAAGCAGACCGCATGCTCGATATGGGATTCATTCCCGATATCAAGCGAATTCAAGCGCTAATTCCGGCGACCAAGCGTACCCTGTTATTCTCCGCAACCTTTTCAAATGAAATCAGAAAACTCGCCAGAAGCATGTTAAATAAGCCTCTGGAAATCGACGTGGCGCCTCGAAATACCACCATAGAAACAGTTAGCCAGAAAATTCACCCTGTTGATAAGAATACGAAATCATCTCTCCTGATCCATCTCATTAAAAAACAGAGTTGGCGCCAGGTATTGGTTTTCACGAGAACGAAACACGGTGCAAATCGACTGGTCAAGGCACTGACCAAGGCAGGCATACGCTCTGACGCAATACACGGGAATAAAACCCAGGGTGCTCGTACCCGGGCTTTAGCCGCCTTCAAAAATCACGAAACAGATATTTTAGTGGCGACCGATATAGCGGCGCGAGGCATAGATATTATCCAGCTTCCCTTAGTGGTTAATTTTGATCTGCCAAATGTAGCGGAAGATTACGTCCATAGAATCGGTAGAACCGGTCGCGCTGGCATAAAGGGCAGCGCCGTGTCATTAGTATCAGCAGACGAGATTAAGCAACTCAGGGATATTGAACGTTGCATAAAAATGCATTTACAACGACATGAAATTGAAGGCTTCGAACCATCTCAGCATCTCGCTGAATCACGTTCATTTTCCTCACCAGCGCCAGCACGGATTAATCGGAGTAATAATAAGGCCCGCCCCAGGAACCGCTCAGAAAAAAACCGCTCGCAGTTGAAAACAGAGCACCACAGCCAATCGAGTCAGGCCAATAGTAATGGCCAGTCCAGCACACCGGTAAACCACAGTCGCAATCGAATCAGGAGTTTCTCTCCTAAACCATCAACACAGCGGTCCAGGCCTTCCCAGGCAGCCAGAAGCCGAGTGAGTTAAACTGACAATGTTCACATCAGTGGGCATTTACCGGCTTTCAACACCTCGTCTTCAACTGTAGGAGGAAATAGTGAACGCACTCAGTCTTCAGAGACAAGAGGTCGTTTCCGAGTCACTCTGCGACATCCGCAATGTTATCAACAAGCAGGGTGTGACCCTTGCAGCGCTGCAAAGGGTCAAGGAATTTCTGCTGTCCCTGGCGAGCCGAGGTCATTCCTATCTGGATCAGCCAGTGCCTGCTATCCCAGAAAATACACTAACCAGCATTGCCAACAATGACCCTAGAATAATTCACATCGACTGGTTGTTAACAACTTCGTTACCGCCGACGACGGATAACAGTACTTTAGTTTCACCCACTTCCGTGATGGGCACATCAAAAATATTACGATCCAGCAGGATAAAATCCGCGTCTTTACCCACCTCAAGAGAACCCGATGTGTCACCCACTTTATTGGCAATCGCACCATTGTGCGTAAAGATTCGAATAGTCGTTTCCAGATCCACCGATTGGTCCGCCCATAGGGTGGCATCACTAAGGCCACTGGGGTCGGCGCGGGTTACCATCGACTCTATACCTGGCCAGGGATTAGGTGTTGCTACCACAGGCCAATCAGAACCATAAACGACGAGTGCGCCGGACTCCACCAGATTTCGGACTGGCCATACTTTTCGTTCAGGGCCAAGCCAGGNTTCCCAATCTAGACCCGGGATCGGGTGCCATAGAATCGGGCACATCTCTGCAGCTACATTCAACTCGACAAACCGGGGGATATCGTCTGGGTGAATCAATTCCGCATGGGAGACTTCATGAATCAGGCCGCTATCACCGTTTTTCATCCGGGCAACTTCAATGGCATCCAATGCCGCCCGGGCGGAGCGATCACCGGTTGCATGGATCTTGACNGTNAGGCCCCTGCTGTCCAATTCAATCAGATCAGCGCCAAGTTGTTCAGGTTCNAACATTAATTTACCACGCCACCGGTCGCCGAAAGCCTCGCTGGGTAGATAAGGCTCAAGCATGGCTGCGGTATAGGTTGGCGGAATACCATCCAGCATTATCTTTGCAAAANCAGTATCAATGCGGTCGGANNCAAAGNCTGCCCGCGCATCTATAAGGGCGAGTTCATCCTCATGCGAATTGGCCCAGGCACTCTTCCACGACAAACTGGTTTTAATATTAAAGGGTATCGCGCCTTTGGCTTGCAGATCAGCATAGGCNTCCATGTTCTCGGTGGTTACCAGCGCAGCTTTAAAGGTGGTAANGCCATAACTCATTATCTGCTTGATGCTCCAGGCCAGCGCATCGGACCTTTGCTGCAAACTGTAAGCAGGCANACTCCTGCGCGGTTCATAGGCCGCATTATCCAGCAGTATGCCAGTAGCNTCGCCGGTCTGAAGGTCCCTGACAATAACACCACCACTCGGGTCCGGGGTCTCATCATCAATGCCAAGCAGCTCCAGGGCGCTGGAATTAAGCCAGGCATTGTGCACTGACCAATCCATCAGNAAAACAGGATGATTGGGCGCAATCTCATCGAGAATATNCTTCGGGGCTTTTGTGGTACCAATGAACAGCCCATCATTCCACTGGCCACCACGAAGCCACTGACCTTCGGGAATGTCGGCCAGGCANTCTTGCAANGCCTTCAGGGCTTCATCAAGAACGGCNGTAAGGAAACTGCACTGCACAGTCTTACCGATACCGCCATCATANGGGTGAATATGNGTGTCGTGGATACCCGGCATCATCATCCNNCCGGCCATNTCATTCACACGGGTATCCTCACNAATGTGCGCNGCGATATCTTCATCGCTGCCAACAGCAATGATCTTGCCATTACNTACCGCCATGGCGCTGGCCCAACTGTTAACCGCATCAACCTTATAGATTCTGGCATTGGTATAAACCGCATCAGCGGATACNGGNCGTNANGCTTCNTTGGCTNNATCGCATGCCGCCAGTGCTATTGTGACCATTACCAGCAGATANTGAATTTTCATTTTGTGTTTCTCCGGTGTTNCGACCTGNTTAGTTACTTTTATAAACGAGNTTACCTTCAAAGTAAGTTCGATGAATTTTTGTGTCAGCCACCTCATCAATAGGAATCTCAAAAATATTTCGNTCCAGNACAATGANATCAGCCAGCTTACCCACCTCAAGACTACCAATGCGATCTTCCATTTTCATGGCTCGCGCTCCNTGNATAGTATAAATNTCAATGGCNTCTTCAAGCAAAATCGCCTGCTCCGGCCAAAGCGAGCCTTTAGNATTTCCNCTNGGGTCGCGACGTGTAACAAACGCTTCCACGCCAGGCCAGGGATTGGCNTTAGGCACTGCAGATGGCCAATCAGAACCNGCNAGAATCGGCGCTTTAGCATCCAGCAAATCTCTTGTAGGCCAGTATTGCTGACCCCGCTCGCCTACTGCNGAAACAACCGCATCGATAATNGGTGAGGGATGCCAGAGAATCGGACAGAGATCAGCTACGGCATTGAGTTGAGCAAACCGGGGAATATCNTCTGGCATGNATAAANCCNGCATGGGCGAGCTCATGGCGCTTTTCGCTGTTACCCAGCGTCTGGCGGGNAATCTCNATNGCATTGAGTCCTACCTGTACGGATCTATCTCCCGCAGCGTGCATCTTNACCGTATAACCCCGCTTATCAAGTTCAATGAGATCATTGGCCAGTGTTTCAAGCCCGACGTGCAAANCACCCCCGCTAAANTTATTACCGTGGGCCTCATCAGGAAGATAAGGANCAAGCATCGCCGCTGTTCTGGCTGGCGTGGGGACGCCGTCCAGGAAAATCTTGACGAANTCAGTATGAACATGCTCGGATGCATAACGATTGCGAATCCGATCTATTTCGTCATAGTCCAAAGGTNTGCTGCGATGCCCNTAGGGCGTGCGAATACTGGTAGCCATGTGGACATTTAGCTCNCCTGNNNTATCAGCACTGACCANTCCAGCCATTTCNTCTTCTTCAATCGCCGCCGCTTTAGCAGCGGTAATTCCGTAGGCATTNGCGTAGTCAGAAAACCAGCGCGCTGCTTCGANGAACTGTTTATCCGAATATCTGGGAACAACAGAAAAAANCAGNTTCGTGAGCTGTTTCCAGCAGGATACCATTGGGCGTGCCATCTTGCNCACGCACAATNGTACCGCCAGTCGGATCGGGCGTANCAGCAAATACTNTNGCGAGTTCNAGCGCTTTGGAATTGACCCAGGCATTGTGGCCGCTGTCATCGCTGAGAAGGATCGCGGCATCACCTGAGACTTCATCAAGGAATGACCTTGGCGATAACATCTCAAAACGCTCA
The DNA here is from genome assembly GCA_002697205.1 of Gammaproteobacteria bacterium. Taxonomy (GTDB): domain Bacteria; phylum Pseudomonadota; class Gammaproteobacteria; order Pseudomonadales; family Azotimanducaceae; genus UBA9926. Next base: position 6,743 of record NZUN01000160.1, on the reverse strand, counting down.
AAAAAGCCACTGTCCCACTGACCGCCCGTAATCCATACAGCCTCCGGNCTGTTTTCAACACAATCTGCAATCGTTTCCCGGACTAGNTCGGGGTCTGCAGAAAACGGGAAGTTACACTGGTACAGTTCCTTAACTGCGCCCCCCAGCGGATGCAGATGCGCATCAATCAGGCCCGGTAACAGCAAACGTCCTTCGAGGTCTACAACCTCTGTATCCGATCCNATATAAGTAGCAGCAGTCGCTTCATCTCCGACAAAAACGATCTTGCCTGCGGATACCACGATAGCCTCANCTATTGGCTGATCTGCCNTGATGGTGTATATCATGCCACCCTGTAGAACCAGTTCGGCGGCTTGCTGCTGGCANCCCGATAGCNCGAGAATCAGTAGGGTGCCCGCAGCGGCGCTGCATGATATCGCTGGATTCACCATCCAGTCTCCCTGCTAAAAGCAACAAAGGTCGGCAAATCAGTATGCACCGATTTTATAATCCAGCGATACACCCCAGGTACGCGGCATCCCATTGGCTCGAATCCACGGTCCATTACCGCCTAAATAAGCAGCAGGATAATAATACTCGTCAGTGATATTCCTACCCCAGAGTAACACTCGCCACTGTCCATCATCAGAGCCATAACCGAACCTGAGATTGGCAACATGGTAGGCTTCTGTTGCATCAGAAGGCTGGCTACCTCCCGTAGTTGAATCGGTATAGCTGTAGTCAACTGCCAGGTCCATTACCTTACTGTCGCCAACGGCCCATTGTCTGGCAATCTGGCCATTAAATTGCATATGAGGAGACATCGCCAGTTCACCGCCAGAAACATCTTTTCGAACAATAGTCGGCCATGCACTGAGGTCCCGATCTATTGCCATCCACTCTTTTATTTCCGTATCAAGCAAGGCCACACCCAACTGGACCATCCAGCCATCAGCAGGAGCCCACTGGACATCAACTTCAGCACCCATTATTTCGGACTTATCAACATTAGCGAGGCCGGAGATGTTCCCCACAAAAGTCACGGCAGCATCCTGCTCCTGTTTATCTTTGTAGTCATAGAAGAAGGCAGCGGCATTAAATTGCATTCGACCCTCGGCCAAAGTTGCCTTGATTCCAGCTTCATAGGCTGTCAGGATCTCTTCCCGGATCGGTTGCAATTGGCGGGTACCATTAGAATTTGCGCCGTTAAAGCCGCCCGACTTGAAGCCATTCGACACCGTCCCATAGATCAGTACATCGTCATTGACTGAGTAATCCAGCGTAACCTTACCCATCAAACGATCGGTTTCAATGGTATCGCTGAATACACTGAATGCTGCATCCGGAGTCCCTGCTATGAGCATAGAAAGGATATTAGTGGGCGAATCTGGGTCATCGTCAATGGTCGCACAGTCACCCACGCCCATGGACGTACCGAATGCGAAATTCATAAATCCAGCGAGGGTGCCATCATCGGCAACAAAGGTGCAGCCTGTCCAGGTCCGCTCTTCACTGGTATAACGAGCACCCAGTGTCAGTCGCCAGGCTTCGCTGAGCCGCCATTCTACATGACCGAATACGGCAGCGGAATCCGTTTCCTGATTGTATTTTGTATCAAGCTCCATAATTGGCGCGACCGCGAATGGCGTGGCCAGGCCCCAGTCAGCAGAGGCAAAACCATAGAGAGAATCAGACATGAAGTAGTGGTAATACTCATCCATCTCGTCAGTTGAGAAGTACACACCAACAATCCAGTTAAGGTCATCGTCACCACCTGACAATCGAAGCTCCTGAGAGAACGTTGACAGATCGGTTGTGTTGATGTTGCTTGAGTCATTGTAAAACCCGCCATCCCAGTCATTGGACTCTACTCTGTCAAACTGATCAAAGCCGGTAATTGAAGTCAGCAATGTATTACCCATATCCCAGGTAATGGTCGCTGATAAACCAAACAGCTGATTATCACGTTGGGGTCTGAGATCAAAGGTTCTTCCTGTCTGGGCGCTGGTATAGCTATTAGTCCAATCCGCTGCGTCATTTTCTCCCGTGGAATACCAAGGCGGGGTCTCACCCGCATTAGCACCAAAAACATAGTCCCCCAGGGGCGAATACGGCGTTCCAAATTCAGCCAGGCCGATTACCGTTCCGTTATAAGCGGTATTTGCCCGGTTCTCCGACTGATCGTCCACATAATGCAGATTCAACATCACACTTGTGTTATCACTGAGGTCTATATCAAGCATTGCTCTTAGGGCCATGGTGTCCAGTTCGCCGAGTTCATCATCCCGGGTTGTGCTCTTCTGCCAGCCTTCACCGGATTGGACGGTCCTGATGGCAAGCCTGCCACGCGCTGAGTCACCCAAGGACCCACTGGTATATCCTTCCAGGTCAAAAGTCCCGTAGCTACCCAAACCTGCTGTAAGGCCTGCTTCAAATTCATCTGTCGGCTTTCTGCTAACGAAATTGATCTGACCGGCTGTGGTATTACGACCATAAAGATCGCCCTGTGGTCCTTTAAGAACCTCGACTCGTTCAACATCAAACATCAGACCGCGGCTCATTACAGTATAAGGTATGGCAACCCCATCGAAATACAGGCCTACGGTCGAAGAGGCTGCGGTGGAATAATCCTGATAACCGACGCCACGAATAGTATAAAGCGGTACCCCGGTAGCCGCAGTTTCATTGACAGTTAAGCCCGGCGTGAACATCGCCATATCTTCGGCGGTCTTAAACCCCCTGTCTTTAAGTTGCTCACCCGTAAACGCGTTAACCGTGATACCTACATCATTAACACCCTGTTCGCGTTTTTGCGCAGTTACAATGATCTCTTCAATAACCTGCGAAAAAGATGCCACGGGCATCAACACTGTACCCAACATCAATAGGGCACTGATTAATCTAAGCATAATTACTCTCCCTGTAACTTCTTATAGTGTAAATCCTTGTCGTGTGAATCTCTGAGATTCTTTTTATTCAAGGTATTCTGAGCCCCCAACAGCAAAATGCAAAGAATCCCTACGAATACAGTATGTCAAATTCAAAATGCATTTACTTGACTTTTAAGTGCATATAATAGAGTTTTAGCTACAAAATCCCCCTTATAGTGCCAGTTGAAATGCTTTCACCAACTTCTGACCCCATTATCTCAACATCAGTCTTATTATCGATCTATAACGATCTTAGTGACCACCGGGCTGTGTTTAATCAGGGACTGAAGCAGTTTGGTATTAACACTGAGGAATTACATGATTTTCATGGCCATATCAGTCTCCTGGTTTTCGTCCAGATATTTGAATGGCTAGCTCAGACACTTGGTGACCCATGGCTCGGCCTGAAAATTTCTCAGCGAGCTGGCCCAGATGCTCTCGGCGCAGTGGGCTACCTGTTCCTGAGTTCTGGCAAACTGGAAACGGCCCTGCAAAGCCTGGCACGTTATCTGGATGCCATTCAGAACTCTTCCAGAATCGATATTGCCTACGTTGATGATCTTGTCCAGGTGCGATATCGCATAATCGACGAGACAATATCACCCAAGCGGCAGGACAGTGAATTCTCGATCGGCCTGATCTGGCGCTATATGAAGCTCCTCAGCAGAAATAAATGCAAACTGGTGCAGGTAAGCTTTGAGCACGACAAACCTCAAGCTACCCCTACGCTACCCCATCGCATCTTTAAATCCCCGGTGCTGTTCAACGCAGAATCAAATAGCCTGGTCATATCACGAGAGGATTTGCAGTATTGGCATGAAGGGCACGATCCGCATCTGTTCCCCATTCTAGAGGATCACATCTCGCATACCCTGGCACAGTTAGACTCCGCCACCACTTTCACTGAATCGGTAACACAACTGATTACCGATCAAATACTCGACCAGGGGGTGAGGGCAGAGTTAATTGCCGGGATAATGAATATATCGACTGCAACACTGCATCGGAGACTCAAAAAAGAAGGTTTCCGATTCAAGGAGCTAGTGGATTTGCGCTGCAAGAAGCTTGCAAAGCGGCTACTGGACCACAGCAACCTACCTATTGCAACGATATCACGCCGGCTCGGTTATACCGATCCGGCAACGTTCAGCAGAGCCTTCCGGCGCTGGTCCGGTACAACACCCCGGGACCACAGGCAAACGACCAGACTACAAAAGCTGAGGGAGTTCAGGGCCAATAGGTAAGTTCATTTCGCTGTAGCCGGATATTCAGGCAACCCGGGATGCACCGCCCACACCCTGATTACGGTGCTGGAGCTTTCATCACGCGAATACCTCTGGCGTATAAAACCCGTGGAATTGGTGCGGGACATGATGTTTCAATTTCAATGAACAAACCTGATCAGAGATGTCATCAGCTCGAAAGATGAGCAGCTCACTGTTGTGCTCAAAGCCGTTGTAAACCACTTCCATCAAGTAGCCATCATCTTCTTTCTTGGCATTTGACTTCGGTACAAACAAAGGCTCCGATCCATAAAACCCGGGCGGCAAGGTGACCACATCGGCTTGACCATCAAAGGAAACCCTTGAAATTGCGTTAAAGAAGCTATTGGCACCATTGTCCACTGAGCAAGCGGTATAGGTCACATTATTCTTGGTTCCCAGGAACTCGTTATTGAAGGTTGGGAATTCAGATTCCACGTCACTGATCTGTTCGGTGTGCAGATCGCCAGTTTTCATATTGAGACGATATCGCCTATACCACCCACCACCGAATCGCCCGGTCTTATTGAAAACATCAGCTAAAGTATCATTGGCTTCAAAGTTATCCTGAAACATGCCATCGACAATGACCTCATCACCTTGCTCGAAAGCGTTACCAAAATGAATAATGGCACCGGGCGTAGTTTCAAAGCGCTTTACTTCCTTGAACGTATTGAGATCAACTACGACAATCTGCATGGCTATATCATCGTCAAATCTTACCTGTTCCGAAATCGTCCTTGAACCCAGGATTACCGGCAGCATATTGCCAAATACAATGGAACCAAGAAAGAAGATCGCGTATTTGTCTGACAAAGCAAAATCATGACAGAACGGAAAATTTTCAAGGGGAATCTGCCCCTTCCTGAACAATTTTCCTGCTGAGTTAATGCGATACATATTAATGCAAGGCTTGGGACCCTTAAGGCCAAAGCCAGATATGCCCGCACCATAATTAATGTAATCTCCGGTGCTCGGATGCACCTTGCCATGGGCACTGAACACCATCGAGGGTTCCAGTTCACCTTCATAAGTAAATTCGCCGAGGGTCTCCAGAGAGCCTGGTTTTAAAGCCCAGGGTTTACCCCCTTCGTTTAGCGCGAGCAGATGGCCGCCGTGGTAGATGCCGCTGGTATTTGCCGGATTGGCTGGCATCTTGAATAGATTAGCAAACAGGCCGCCTTCAATCTGAGTGCCAAATCCCCGGTAAAGCACTTTCTGCGCAGCGGTTTCATCCAGGTATTTGGGCGTTCGCACGTAGCGATTACGAAAATGTGCCCTGCCCTCATTAAAGGTAAACGCACATAGCATGCCGTCACCATCAAACCAATGACCGTATGCTGTCGAGCCGATTTTCTGCCGACCCGGACCATTTCGAAAAAACGTGCCTTTAATATCAGCAGGTATACTGCCTTCCATTTCAAGCAAGTCATAGTCGTATTCCGAATCAAGATTTTCCAACCCGCCATGACAGCTTGGAATCTCGTTTTCGCCTGATGCTGGTAAGCTCATTGCACCCCCCCTTTTTTTCATTAATAAGACCCAAAGAAAAACAGATTAATCACCATCGAATACTGTCTTATCATCCCTCGATTACTTCTAAATCCAGTTTCCACCGGCCATTCGCCACATTGAGATAAAAAAGCCTCTGGTCGTAAATTAGCTTTCTTTAGCCGTTACTAGCCGATATTGAAACTAACTGGTCAACAGAATCAGTGCCGATTGTGCCTTAAATCTAACTCTACATCTAGCACGGCTGGCCCCCATCATACAGCTTTACTCACCCATTGATCAGAGAGGCCGATAGCCAATTCGGCACAAGTTAACTTTATAAGCAAACAGCCTTTAACAAAAAGGTTCAGGGTCTCGGTCATGTCGTGGCTGGTCATGCCGGCGCACAACTTCCAATCAGTGGATGCCATTCTGGCCTTTCTCAATAAGCTGACCAACCGCAGGTACGAATCTTTGTTAGATTCCAATTAGATCATTACCTGGTTGAAAGCGCGTCTGCCCTCATCTGCTGCCGGACCATAGTGCTGCAGGCCATCTAGCTCGGAGTGGCCAAATGCGATACGGCCATAGCCTTTTCGGATTACGTCACGAGGTGCAATTCCACCTTTTCCACCATAAAAACCTGGGTAAGGCACTGAGTAAGCATGCCCCCAGCGATTGAGGATGATACCAGTGACTTCGCGCAGCGGATTGAATCCTGATGATCCGAATAATTTCATCATTTGAGCATAGATTTGACGCTCGTAGTCATGGTAAGACGTGGCCAATAGCTCTGCTCGCCCTTTCGCACCTCGTACCGTAACCGCCAAACCTGGGTAATAAAACGGTGTATAAAACGATAGGACAATTGGCTTATCGTCTCAATTATGGGGCTGAACAAGGGGCACTAACGGGCCCGCTTGGGCCGCTAAAGATACCTACACCCCTTTTGTGTTCCTCAAGAAAGCGGTAAGGCTGTCGTAAATTTTAGTTCACGCAGTGCAATGTTGGATCGCACCTGGGATATCTGCGGTAGTGTAAACAGGCTCTCCGAAAGGAAAACGTCCAGGGATTCAATGCT
>NZUN01000159.1 GCA_002697205.1 Gammaproteobacteria bacterium | reverse complement strand
TGTCAAAAGAAGAATCAATGGTATACGCTTTCGATAAGCAAGATGCTTCCCGTGTTTATAGGTGGCCCCACGTATTACCTGATGAAAAAACGATCCTCGTTTCTTCCTCGTCAGAAGTGGCTGATTCCGATTCTATTCTTTTGCTTTACGATAAAGAAAACGGAACTTCTCAAGAGCTAATTACCAACGCCTTCAATGGCAGATTTGTCGAGGAGACTGGCCATATTGTTTTTGTTAGAGACTCATCCCTATGGGCAGTGCCTTTTGAACTAGACAACTTACAGATTGCCGGCAATGAGAAGAGAGTTATCGAAGATATCCAGACCAATGGTATCCTTGGAAGTGCTGCTTACTCTTTCTCCAAAAATGGACGCTTAGTTTATTTGCAAGGCACCGATGTGGCAGTTGCTACCGCAGATTTGGATATGAATGTAGTGTCCCGTTCCGGTGATTTAATAGAAACTATCGATATTTCTGGCAGAATCGGACAACTGGCAATCTCGCCGGATAATTCGCAATTATCGTACACCGCTTATAAGAACTCACAATCAGATATCTGGGTGTGGAATTTTGATCGAGAAGTGGCTGGCCGTAGAACATTCGATGGCACTTCCAATCGAGCTCGATGGAGCCCCGACGCAGCCACATTATTATTCAACAACGTATCTACAACTCAAAACCTAAGAGGTATTTGGACAGTCCGTTCAGACGGATCCGCTCAGGCTTTTGAGGTTTACAGGGATCCCTCTAATTTTGATAGTTATCAGTTACAATCTTTGTCCGTTACTGATAATCGATTAATTTTCTTCAGCAGAGCTTTACAGATAGGGCAAGCGGCACTCTGGTCGCTGGACTTAAGCAACTATGAAAATGTGGAGATGGATATAAAGCAGCTAAAAGTCTCGCCCAATACGGAGCCAGTCTGGTGGGCCCGTGCAGCAACGTCGCGAGATGGTAGATTGATTTCTTACGTGAGTAATGAGTCTGGCTCAAACCAGATTTATATAAGACCATACCCCGATACAGACCTTGGCAAATGGCAGATTAGCGCAATTGATGCAGTAAGCCCGATCTGGTCTGGTTCTAGCGATGAAATTTTCTTCAGAAGCGGTAATAGCTTCTTCAAAGTGGAATATGAGGAAGTTTCGTCTGAATCAAAAACTTTCTTAAATCTGAGCGAGCCCGAGTTTCTTTTTGAGCACACGATTGTCGAAAACCATCTCACCTTTCCAGCCTATGTCTACAACCCCGCCACAGACAATTTTATCATACTGTCGACTTCCGACAATGATAGTCTGCAGTTTTCTGATAGCGCCTATTCTGATCAAACAACTTTGACTGTTGTTGAAAACTGGTTTACGGAACTGTCAACTTTAGTCCCAAAATCAACCTCTAATTAAATGGTCTTAGCCGGTTTTATTCAGGGAAAGACTAATTGCCATCATTTGCAAGGCTTACCACTAAAGAAAAACGGCCTAAACGTGGTGAAGTGAACACAGAATTTGGTTCACGTTCGGCTCAGTACTTTCGCAAAAACCCAACTCACGGTTTTTTCTTAGGAATGCTATTTAATTGTTTTGAAATTCGGCCTTATGTGTGGACAAGAACTACGTACAGATTAGCTCTGGCAGACGCTTAGATGCTGCCGACTCATTGCCCAGGCCAGGTTCACCTTCTTGCTCATATCGTTTTCCCTAGCGATGGAATGTTAGTTTTGGTCTTTTGCAATGACAGTCCCTTGCAAATGTTTTATTTCACGAAATCTGTCCCACATGGGCGTACATAACGACTCTCATCAACATATCTACATGCCTTTAGCGGTGAAACTCCCCTTCAACCAGGTACAAACTACACTAGTTTCATTCCCCTGACTGCTTATTTTACCAAAGCAACCAAACGGCTGAAAATAACTAGTTTTACACTATCCAGAGCCAAAATGAATCGACCCCATAATGTAGTAAAATTACATAATTATATTAAAAAATCGATATTATTTACTTAATTATGTAATTTTGTTACAATTATATTTTTTTGTGAAGACATCTCGTGACTCAAATCAATCTACAGATCAGAGCAGTAACCGAAAACATAACCAAGCGAAGCAAGCCCCTGCGAACGGCGTACCTCAAGCAGATAGAGCAAGACAGGGACAATCAACCTAATCGCAGTCAATTGAGCTGCGGTAATCTGGCCCATGGAGTTGCTTCCTGCGCACCCGAAGACAAGCAGCAGCTCAGGATCATGGAATCAGGGAATATGGCTATCATAACCGCCTATAACGATATGCTGTCCTCTCATCAGCCCTACCAAGACTATCCTGAACAGCTGAAACTGGCATTGCGTGAGATGGGCTGTACCGGCCAGGTTGCGGGCGGCGTCCCTGCCATGTGTGATGGTGTTACTCAAGGCCAAACCGGCATGGAATTAAGCCTGCTTAGCCGAGATCTTATCGCACAATGTACTGCTGTTTCACTGTCCCATCAGATGTTCGATGGCGTTCTAGCGTTAGGGATCTGTGACAAGATTGTGCCGGGGCTTCTAATCGGTTGCCTGGCCTTTGGTTACCTGCCAACCATATTTGTTCCCGCCGGCCCGATGAAATCAGGCCTAGCTAACAAGGAGAAACAACGCACTCGAGAGCGTTTTGCGCGTGGTGAGATCGACCGAGATGCTTTACTTCAAGCAGAACTGGCGTCATACCACAGCCCCGGCACCTGTACTTTCTACGGTACGGCTAACAGCAATCAGGTGATCCTGGAAGCACTCGGCATGCAACTACCAGGAAGCTCCTTTATCAATCCCGATAATCCCCTACGTACACAACTTACAGCTGAAGCTGGCCACCAGCTGGCCAGAATTTCTGCCCAGGGCAGCAACTATCGACCCATCGGCAGAGTCATTGATGAGCGAGCCATCGTCAATGCAATTGTCGCTCTGCTCGCAACTGGTGGATCCACTAACCACACCATTCACCTCATTGCAATTGCCCGGGCTGCTGGATTGCAGCTCACTTGGAACGACATCGCAGATCTATCGAGGGCAGTGCCGCTACTGTGCCGCGTTTATCCAAATGGTCAAGCCGATATTAATCACTTCCATGCAGCCGGTGGTACCGGCACGCTCTTCCGAGGATTACTCGACGCGGGCTTGATGCACGGTGAAGCGATGACCATTTGGGGCCAGGATTTCAACAGCTTCAGCCAAGAACCTGGTCTACAGAACAATAAACTGGTTTGGCGGGATTCAGCGTTAACCTCGCTTGACCAGGATGTATTAACTACCGTGGCACAGCCTTTTGCCAGCGAAGGCGGGTTGAGGCTGTTAGCCGGAAACCTTGGTAAGGGCATCATAAAAGTAGCTGCTGTTGCTGAGAAACATCTAGTAGTAGAAGCGCCGGCTCTGATTATCGACAATCAGGATGACCTGGAACCGCTGTTTCAATCGGGCGCTCTAGACAGGGACATTGTCGTCGTGGTCAGATTTCAGGGACCCAAGGCCAATGGTATGCCTGAACTTCATAAGCTCACGCCCCTGCTAAGTTCGATACAGGACAGAGGTTTTCAGGTTGCACTGGTGACCGATGGCAGGATGTCTGGTGCCTCTGGCAAGGTTCCTGCAGTAGTCCACCTGGTGCCAGAGGCGGAACACGGCGGCAGCCTTGCTAAACTCCGTAATGGTGACAGCCTAAGAGTCGATGCCATCAACGGTGAAATCGAATTTCTCGGTGATATGGAGGAATTAAACAAGCGTCAACCCTGTAGGCGAACTAATCCGGATATAGTTGGCTGCGGTCGGGAGTTGTTTTCACTGAATCGAGCCAGCATCAGCTCAGCCGATCAGGGCGCATCGTACCTATTTGCGAGCACTGGTTAATGCCACCTTCCTGGAATCTGGTCGCTGACATCGGCGGAACCAATGCTCGCTTTGCGGTCTTAATGGCTGGAAAGACCGAAAACCTGTTCGAGTTCCAATATACAGTTCAACAGCAGCCAGTGTTTTTGTCGTTAATCGAAACCTTGATGGAACATATAATCTTGGCAACAGGCTGGCACCATCCTCCCGCTAATGCCTGTTTCGCAGTCGCCTGTCCTGCCAATTTAGACCCCGTGTCTATAACCAATTGCCCCTGGCATTTTACAAGGCATGAGCTACAGTCTGCTTTGAAGTGTGAGAGCGTAACCATCATCAATGATTTTGCTGCCATGGCTCATGGCGTTCATGCAATAACTGAAACTGATGTAATTCAAATCGGGGGTGGCAAAGCGCAACAGGGCAAACCAGTCGCTGTACTGGGAGCGGGAACGGGCCTGGGGATGGCAGCCCTTATTCCAGATTCGTGCAACTACCAGATAATTGAAACTGAGGGAGGTCATGCCGATTTTGCACCCCTGGGTGACCTGCAAGTGCGCATAGAAAAATACCTGCAGAAGGAATTCGACCGGGTCAGCCTGGAAAGACTATTATCAGGCCCAGGTCTAATCAACATCTATCAGGCCCTAGTTGAAGGCAGAGACGACAAGCAGCGCTTTACCGAACCTGCACAAATCGTAAATGCTGCACTGAATGGTAAAGACAAGAAAGCCCTGCAGGTGCTTGACCTGTTCTCCGCGATCATGGGTGCAACCGCGGGTAATCTGGCGCTCACCTACGGTGCACAAGGTGGCGTCTATATAGCAGGGGGCGTCATTCCCAGGTTTGAACAACTGTTTGTTGCCAGTCATTTCAGACAACGATTCGAAGACAAGGGTCGATTCCGAACTTATCTCAGTAACATCCCGACCTTTCTGGTGACAAAAAACAACCTGGGGCTTTTCGGCGCGTCAATGTGCCTCCATAAAAAAAGGTAACAAGCAATGCANGATCTGTTAACCCATAACCCCATNATACCNGTGATTACTCTGCACCGTGAGGAAGATGCTGTGCCACTGGCTCAATGTCTGATTTCANCGGGTTTCAAAACCATCGAAATAACCCTGAGGACNGNCTGNGCCCCTACCGGGATCGAGCTTATACNTAAGCAATTNCCGGATCTGATAATCGGTGCTGGNACCATCTGCANTACTCGCCAGATCAGCCAGGCTGAAGCGCTGGGATGCGATTTCATGGTATCTCCGGGGATAACGCCAGATCTCTTGAAATGCGCTANNNAATCACCNTTGCCTCTNCTNCCCGGTATCTCATCAGCCAGCGAAATCATGCTCGGATTACAGCTGGGTTATAAGACCTTCAAGTTCTTTCCTGCNGAATCCCTGGGCGGCATTCGAACCCTCAAAGCGCTGTNNGGGCCGTTTCGTGANGTTCGATTCTGCGCAACNGGCGGCATCACCNTNAATAATATGGGCGATTACCTCANNCTGCCCAATGTGCTATCAATCGGCGGGTCCTGGATGGTGAATCCGTCACTGATAAAGCAGNAAAANTGGTCTGATATTGAGCAGCTGTTGAAAACCGCTCTTGCCACGGCTTCTTCTCTGATGAATCACCAGCCTACGAGAGCCTATTAATGAGCACACAAATTGATCTTGTTATTTTTGGCGCCAGAGGAGACCTTGCTAACCGTAAACTGTTTCCCGCGTTGTTCTGGCTAGACCAAGCTGGCCTTCTAGCCGACAGCGTTCAGATTGCCGCAGTGGCCAGAGACGATCTCGATACNAGTGGATTTATCGAGCAGACCCGGCAAACCTTACAACCCATTCTGGAGAGAGCCTCATCTAGCGATGCAACCTGGCACAGATTCAGCCAACGGCTAGACTACATCAATGTTGATTTTTCGGAACAGTCGCAGTTTTCCGCGCTGGCAAACTGGATAAATCCGGACCGCACCATTATCTATTACCTGGCCACACCGCCGAACCTGTTTGGCTCGATCAGCCAGAATCTGGATAAAGCAGGTTGCCTNGACGAACATGCCAGAATCGTTCTTGAAAAACCCATCGGCCACAATCAGCAAAGCTCNAAATCAGTTAACAACAATGTTGCCCNGTTTTTTTCAGAAAGTAACATTTACCGAATTGATCATTACCTGGGCAAGGAGACCGTGCAAAACCTGCTTGCGCTGCGTTTCGCCAATCGCATGATTAATTCTCAGTGGGATAATAGCTGTATCGATCATATCCAGATCACTGCTGCAGAAACCATTGGCATAGAAGGNCGATGGGGTTACTACGACCAGGTTGGTCAGCTCAGGGACATGGTTCAGAACCATCTTCTNCAACTGTTGTGTATGGTCGCAATGGAACCACCAAACTCNCTTCAAGCTGATGAAATCCGAGCTGAAAAAGTAAAAATTCTGCGTGCCCTGAGCCCGATAAATGCATCAAACATNACCGAACAGGCGGTTCGTGGACAATATTCTGCCGGNTGGATNGCCGGTACCCCAGTGGTAGGTTATACAGAAGAAGAAGACTGTAGCAATACCACCAGCAATACTGAAACCTATGTGGCACTAAAGGCATTTATTGACAACTGGCGCTGGGCTGGTGTGCCCTTTTATCTGAGAACGGGGAAACGTCTTGAGGAAAAAGTAACCCAGGTTGTTATTACCTATAAAAACCACCCTCACGCTATATTCCCGGATCATAAAAATGACGCAAACAATCGGCTGGTCATCAGATTGCAGCCCAATGAAGGAATNCAGCTTGAAATGGTATCCAAGAAGCAGAGCCTAAAGGATCGACTTAGCTTGGAAAAACGAACGCTTAATCTCGATTTCTTCGACTCCACCGGTGACACAAGAATACCGGATGCTTACGAGCGCCTACTNCTGGAGGTTATAAAAGGGGATCAATGGTTGTTTGTTAGCCGAGAAGAAATTGACGCCTCCTGGAAATGGTGTGATGACCTTATCGAGGCCTGGAAAGANAGAGCACTAGAAACTAAGCCTTATGCAGCGGGGTCTTCGGGTCCATCCAGAGCTGAAATCCTTATCGAGAAAGANCAGCGTAGCTGGTACGAAAATTAGCNATGCAGTTCAACACATTTCCAAGCCCAAAGCCTCTACACGCAGCATTAACCGACAAAATAACTGGTCTGCTTAAGCAGGCTATCGCCAACCAGGGCCAGGCCAGTCTTGTTGTCCCAGGTGGCAGCACACCCGTNGCCCTGTTTAACCAACTATCGATAGTTCCATTACCCTGGTCAAAAGTTATNGTCACCCTAAGCGANGAACGTTGGGTCGAAGACTCGCATACCGACAGTAATGCAAAACTGGTAAAAGACAACCTGCTCATTAACCTGGCCAGCAAAGCTTCCTTTCTGCCACTGAAACAAAGTGGTGCCACTGTCAGTGCAGCAGCCCAGACAGCAAACAAGCAANTTTCTCAACAGCCCACCTTCGACGTAACCTTGCTGGGAATGGGAGACGATGGCCATATCGCTTCACTATTTCCAGGCTCGCAAGCCTTACAGTCAGGACTCGACTTAGCCAGCCAGGAAGCGAGCATCGCTGTCACACCGNTACTCAGCAATCACGCAAGAATCAGCTTGACCCTGGCTCGACTGTTAAACAGTCATCAGTTGATACTGTTTTTCAGAGGCAAAACAAAACNCNCTGTATTCAGGCGGGCTAGTCAAGACGGCGACATGCTTAGCCTGCCTGTTACCGCGATCATCAAGCAGGACCNCACCCCCCTGACAATATACTGGGCACCCTGAACGTAAAGGGTCTTGTGCAATCAGAAAAGGAAAGTCAATCCATGCATTCTCACAACCTCATTAATGTCATAAGGGAAGGTTTGAACGACTTGAACAAGTCAGAACACAAGGTTGCCAGCGCTATCCTCGATGATCCGGACCGTGTAACCCGGGCCAGCATTGCCACACTGGCAAGATGGGCGAATGTCAGCGAGCCCAGCGTAAACCGCTTCTGCAAACGATTTGCCACAGCTGGATTCCCCGATTTCAAACTCAAACTGGCACAGTCCCTGGTCAGTGGCCTGCGTTTTATGAATAAAGAGGTGCAAGCCAGCGACGATGTAACGACCTACACCCCAAAAATTTTCGATTGCGCTATCAATGATCTGGTCAGAATGAGGGACCAGATTGATGCCACTCAGATAGAAGAAGTAGTCACTCTGCTTACCGAAACCAAACAGATCCATTTTTTTGGCCTGGGGGCATCGGCTNCGGTCGCCAAAGACGCGGAAAACAAATTCTTCCGCTTCGATATACCGGTGAGCTGTCAGGACGATATATTGATGCAGCGTATGCTTGCCTCAGCTGGAGACGCTGACGATACCTTCTTTATTATTTCTCATACAGGCCGTACCAAAGAATTGGTTGCTGTTGCCGACATAGCCAGAAACAATGGTTCANCAGTCATTGGACTGACCCCTTCAGACTCACCTTTGGCCCAGGTCTGCAGTATCACACTCAATGCTGACGTCCCAGAGAACACCGACGAATATATGCCCATGACTTCTCGGATTGTCCACCTAGTCATTCTCGATGTCCTGGCAACGGGTGTGACCTTAAAACTAGGACCAAANTTGCTAACTCATCTGGGCAAAATAAAGCACAGTCTGAGGGCAACTCGATTTAAGGCACCTAGCGATGAATGAAAAAAGACGCCGCAGCAAACAGAAAATTANATTCTCCTANGCGGTTAAAAATACCAGATTCAAAGTTCAATACTGATTTCNGCNATGGACAGGTCGAACAAGCCATCTGTTAATAATAAAAACGGCGTGCTGATCTTGGTCACATCGAGACCATCACCGGACAAACCTTTAAGCGGTATTCTAACTGTCTGCCAGNCTTCAAGCGGTAGATTAGCCATAATACCGGTGATATCGATTTCTACACCTTCGGGATAACCACTATCCAGCCGCATTTTGACCAGTCGTTGCGGCTTCTGATGGAGGCAAGCAGAAAAAACCAATGACGCGCTCTCACTAAAATAAACGGAGCAGTCCAGCGGTTCATTGGTNNCGAAAAAGACCTGCCCAGGGCCTCCGGACCAGCTTATCCTGCGCGAATCTTCCTGTCGTTGCCAATCTACAATACGCACCGCTACAACGCCGTCTCTTGACCTAAAGGATCTCTGATTGACAGGCACTCGCCAGTCCTGTTCATCCCCTGCGAAGATCTGAAATGGTGCTATTGGGCCCAAGCTAAAAATAGGTAAGCCTNTGCCATGATGCAGGTCNTGCGTTGGATCTACTTCAGACAGATCGTCTGATAGCGGGCANTTGTCATTTAGACTCAGNCCATAGCCATAGGGGAAAAGGGGTTCGTAATCGCTATCACCTATATTAAGTGGGGACTGATAGGGTTCTGCGGGCCATGAAAAAGGTAANTTACCCTGAAAATCAAACTGCCCTTCTGAAAAAATCAGATCACTGACACCCCCAGCTTCAGTACCTGGAAGCCAGGCGACAACGAATCCATCAGAGCAATTCAATTCTGGGTTTANCCATAAGGGTCGGCCGGTTAGGAAAATGCTAATGACTGGTCGCCCCGTTGACTTNANCTGCTTCAGGATTTCCANTGCTTCAGTATCATTTGACGAATAGCTAAGATGAATGCGGTCACCATGGCCTTCAGCATAAGGGCGCTCTCCAAAGGCCATTATAATGGCATCGAAATCAGCTGTATCTATGTCATCATCTAATGATTGACGACAAGTTAACTGCCCTCCTTTAGCCTCCAGANGTGCGCGAAACGCTTCAGCCANCGATTGGCCATGAGGAAAATCCGCATTTTCCGTGTTGTCGCCCTGCCAAGTTAGGGACCATCCACCGCACTGCATCGGAATATTGTCACCCCCAGCACCGAGCAATAGATACCGTCCTGTACCTGACAGCGGCAGACTACCGGCCTTATTTTTCAGCAAGACCATAGATTTACGTACTGCTTCTCGTGCCAGGTTTCGGTGTGCATCGCAGCCCAGTATTTCGTTGCGATTAGAATATTCGTTGCTAGAGGGTTTGCAATCGANGCGAATCCCGGCACGTAACTTTACCCGCAGGATCCGTCTGACAGCATCATCTAGTCTATCCAGGGAAATGAGACCTTGCTTGACGTGTTCAACCGTATCGTGCCATAGCTGGCGCCAGCCTTCGGGTGCCATCAACATATCAATGCCGGAGTTAACAGCGATCACTCCATACTCGTTCGACGCCACCGGTAATTGACCATGACCATTCCAATCACTGATCACGAAGCCATCAAAGCCCATTTTAGATTTAAGTACAACTTCGAGCAGATAATGATGGCCATGAAGTTTTAAGCCATTCCAGCTACTGAAAGATGCCATGACGATCTGCGCCCCTGCCCTCAGAGCATCNACATAAGGCTTCCCATGCAAGGCAAATAAAGTCGCTTCGTCGCATTCAGTGTTGCCCTGATCGATCCCGCCAGCNGTTCCNCCATCTCCAAGGAAGTGTTTAGCAGTCGCAAGCACTTTGCCGTTGGCTAGAAACCCTGAAGTCCCCGGCAACCCCTGGTAACCTTCAATATTNGGCGCTGCATATCTCGCTACTAAATCCGGGTCTTCAGAATAACTCTCATAGGTTCTCCCCCACCGATCGTCTCGGGCAACGGCAAGCGTTGGCGCAAAGCTCCACTTAATGCCACTGATTGCTAATTCTACCGCTGACGCCTCTGCTATACGCCTGACAAGTTCGAGGTCTCGAGTCGCTCCAATACCTATATTGTGCGGGAACAAAGTCGCCCCGTAGAGATTATTATGACCGTGCACTGCATCCACGCCCCAAATAATCGGTATCGGTGAACCGCCTTTAACAGAGGCATGATGGTACTGATCAGCAAGACTGACCCAATCTAGAAGACTGGCATATTGGTCTTCATTGGGAGGAGCGCCACCGCCACTTAGTACCGACCCAATAAAATACTCTGCTGCCTCATCGGGTGTAATATATCTGATGTCTGCCTGTATGATCTGACCGACTTTCTGCTCGAGGCTCATAACAGAAAGAATCTGCTTCACATCGTGTTCTATGCCTTCAGAATTACCAATTGAAACTTTAGTATCCGGCCAGATTTCCAAGGAATTCATTAATGAAGTTCTCCTCTTTCCAAACTTACCTGCCTGGGATAGAACCCGCATCAGGTGTGCACCTTAACTATCCAGAGCCTGAAAAGACCTTGTATTAAATTAAGGCCTGNCGGTTAAAAAAAATAACTGCTGCTACCCTAGTTCTATGAACTTCCAGACCTAGCTAGCCACNGAGTATTCACGCGCGAGNTAAATATAACTGNAATATGACAGCGTTGTCAATTTATTTTANCNCAAAAAAGAAAATGANCCNTTCGGGTTGATACTGGCCTTGGCAACTAGGNAANTTGGNGACNCACTTTCCTGCAGATTTGTTATTTGAGGCAGATTTATCGAGGACCGGACGAGCTTCTGATAACCATTTCACAACTAAACGGAGCNGGCGACAATTGGCGATGTCGACTNTGCAATTCAACAATCAAAAGGTTTGTGAGCGTTCTGGACATTTCCACGATGGGTTGCCTCACCGTNGTCAGGGGAGGCCATATCTGGGTTGCAATCGGCGTATCATCAAATCCAACCACTGATAGTTCACTGGGGATTTTCAAGCCTTTTTCATGGGCTTCAAAGATCACACCCGCCGCCATATCATCGTTACTGGCAATAATCGCNGAGGGTCGATTCCCCAGTTCCATCAGATTTTTTGCNCANTCCTTTCCAGACTCGAAACTGAAATAGCCTTGCCGGACCATCTTCTCGGAAAACCTAATCTTGTTTTCTTCGAGTGCCCTGCAGTAGCCTTGAAACCGGTTATTCGTGGCACTATGGTCTGGATGCCCTTTAATAAAGCCTATACTCTTGTGGCCTTGCGATATCAGGATTTGGGTAAGCGACGCACTTGCCTCTTCATCATTGCAGGCAATGCTCAGTCTGTCTTCTCTGCGCTCGGTAGGTGAGATCAGTGCACAGGGGATCTTCATTTCTGTCAATAAAGAGGTGACCGTGGAATAATCACAAATAGGCGCGGTTAACACCATCCCATCTAACCGNGTCTGTAGCACAAACTGCCGAATGTCATCTGCAAGAGACTNATTGGGTAACTTCAAGGGACGAAGGAGCAAGGAGTATCCGCCCGTTTCACATGCTTCCAGGGCACCATTTAAAACGTCCTTCATGTAACTGAACTCGCGTGGGTTCTCATAAACCAAACCAATGACATACGAACGTTTACCCGACAACCCTCGCGCAGCGGCATTCGGCCTATAGGCCAATGCGTGAATAGCACTCTCCACTTTTTCTCGAGTGCTCCTCTGAACGTTCGGTTCCTTGTTCACAACTCGGGAAACTGTTTTGATTGAAACGCCGGCAAGTTCAGCGACGTCAAAAATATTAGCTCTGCTTTTATCGGACCGTATCCCCGGCGCCATTTGCTGCTACTCCTTATCTGAGATGTTTACTTGGAAACCTGATTATAACTCAATAAAACCATATATTTAGGCCGCGCCTCNTCTACCCTCAAGTACTACTCGAATCTGCTCGGCCCGGCTTTGNGTAATCGGATAATGATAGANAATGCAGATAGCCTTTGCGAAACAGATCATCGGTACAACTGCATCGAAGATTCTCATAAGGTAGAGAGCCTTTTCAAGCTGNNTACTAGCCAGGCCNNTATCAAANCCANTCCCATTAAGTAGCTCNCTCACCGGCGAGAGCCGCTTGCCANGCCAAATTTAAAGACCAACCCAATCCAAAAGCTATNAATAGCGCCGAAGCCAGTAATAGCCAGAGGTCTTGCCGGTCATAGCCGAACCACTTCAATCCATAACCTACATCAGCCCATATAGCCATTATCGCGGTTATTCTTAGAAACACAGGTGATGTCCTCGAGGAAGCCGGAACGCTGCCAGTATTAAACCGAAACATAGTTCTAGCGTATTCCAGTACAAATCAGGTTTCTGACATTAATCCTGGGTATAATAAATATTCTTCAGATCGATATGCTGCTGGCTCTTTCGAGCATCGCTCCAAAGATATAAAACCGAGGTCACATCAGTTANGTCAGCTCCACGATTCAGCTCGACCACCGGCACCGAATGNCGAGTCCATTGTTTGCTCAATACATTGTTACTGTGTGCACCAAATGAAACAAAATTATTAGTCTGTGTCCCAGCCAAAAAAACACCNGTCTGGAAGCCAATATTGAAAGTAGNAGAAGCATCTCCTCGTATATCAAAATGAAGATGCCCGGAGCTGAAATTGGACAGGTTTTCGCCCGTACCNCCCTGAATCTCGATTCCGCCGCCCCACCACTTACCAGTTCCAGTGGCGACCTCAATGATACCCAGAGCGCTCATTTCAATCCTACTGGTCCCTTCCCAGGCGTTGAGTTTCAGCTCGTTACTCGGGTAGGTCACACTGTTATGCTCAGCAGGCAGCATCGCATCATGGAGCACAACATAAGAGTTAGCGGTAACAGCCCGCCCCGCAACAGACTCTCTATTNACAGTTTTAATCTTCCGGTTANCCATTTCACGCTTCAAAGGCGGCCTCAGCACATCCAGCATCAAGGCGTGTTCATGGCCATTGTAACTCTTGATAATCGGATCTCCATTTCTGGTTAAACCATCAAAAAGACCCTGGTCAACCTCGTCCCATAATGCGTACTTGGCTTCATTGTTGATAGAAAAGAGGCCGAAGTGGTTTTCAGAGTGTGATGCATCATCCTCATTCTTCCATTGCTCATCAAAGGCCTCAAAATAAAAACAGGTAATACCAGCCGAATTGGTCCAATCGCGGATGTACTGGTAATACAGTTTTTCTTTCAATTCGTCAGCCGCCCTCGAGCCA
Source organism: Gammaproteobacteria bacterium (assembly GCA_002697205.1). Classification (GTDB taxonomy): domain Bacteria; phylum Pseudomonadota; class Gammaproteobacteria; order Pseudomonadales; family Azotimanducaceae; genus UBA9926. The sequence goes on along the minus strand of NZUN01000159.1, from coordinate 26,609 downwards.
CTGGCACCATAAACCCCGCCTGAGTGTGAGGACCAACCTGTTTCACCTATATGTACTGGCTTATCAAGACCCAGGCTCTGAACATAGTCAACCGTACTCTGATATTGCGACATCGCGGATTGCGCCGCGCGTAGCATTGAAGCTTTTATCACCTCACGTTCAGTTAGATTTTCCTCTTCTCTTAGAACACCCCAATCATCAGGATTGTAATAGGATTCATGAAANGGGTAGGTATGCAGAGANACAAAATCAACCGCTTCAATCAACGCTGCCAAATCCTTCGTCTGGTAGTGTTTNGCTCCCCCACCCCATGATTCATAGTTATCCGAACTGGTAATCCAGAGATCTGCCGGCAACTTATCGGATTGTTTTAGCNTCTGCAGATAATTGACCCATTTAAGAATAATGGCTGGGGTAACGAAATACTGCACGGCCCATTGCACCATTGCTTCATTTCCGACTGCGATAGCTTTAACAATGTCAGCGTATTCGATAGCCAGNGCTACCGCTGCCGCGATCTCCGATGAATTGTTTCTACTATGACCCCTGTGATGATTAACTTTGCTNGTCCAGGCGTTTTCAGATTCAATCCANGCACCGAGCATGACGTACATCTCAAAATCCGGGTCCTGACGCTTTAAATCCCGTATTGCTGCAAGCAGTCTTGCNGCCTGAGGATACGCAGACGTGTTATAAGTCCGTATAATTTTGANACCCATAGCAGACAATATTTTCATATCGTCTGCCAATTCCATTTTGGTTGGCACCATCTCTCTGCTTTTTCCACGATACCCACCGTAGGAGAACCCCGGATAATCAGGGTTGCCGAACAGTTCAGCAGCAGATGGCNCTGGCATCGTCTCGGATCGGGAAGNTTGACTTAGATCATGACAAGCGACTAGTAAACTNATCAAGCTACTGAGGATAAAGAATTTGTGCACCCTAAGCATCGCCTTCAAAACACCTCTCAANATGGTATTTAAGTAACAANATCGNANTCNATATAGTNGTTAACAGNTCGCAAAGTAGTGCACCCGGTTATTTATAACATCTGCCTTTTNCCAGGGCAGCAACGCCCGTGAGATCAGGGTCAAGGAAACAAAGCCAGGTACAATGCTAACCTCGTTTATTCAAACAATCCTCGAACAGAATCGCGATAATTNCGACTGACTTTGAGTGATTTCCCTACNGACAATTTCAGCATTCCGGCACCCTTGGGCAACGCGGTTAAACTAACAATTTTTTCAACATTAACAATGGTAGATCGGTGAATTCGAGCAAATATTGTATCATCTAACTTGCCCATCAACTCTCTCAGGGTACTTCGTATTACCAAAGTCTCACCTTTTGCATGAACACACATATAATCGCCAGCAGCATCAACCCATTCAATATCATCAAATGGTACCCATTTGACAACACCAGAATCTCTTACTAGTAACTTGTGCCTGTTCCTATTCTCACGAGACTCAAGGCGGGTGCCCATAAATCGGGCGGGTTCAAGAGGCCCGACTCTATGGTCTGTCGCATCTTTCCCAACGACACTAAAACGCCTCTGCACGCAGGATTTCTTCTGCATGGTTCTATTGATGGTTTGATTTAAGCTCTGGTCATCNAGAGGCTTTAAGTTGTAATCGAATGCAAGCAGCTCTTCCGTCTTTCCTCTACAGGAAGCTGCCTCGGTAACAAACACGATTCTTGGCATTTTCTTAGCCTGCAAACTGGCAGCCACATTAATTGCACTCAAGCCCGGAATCTGAATATCCAGGAAAACCAGGTCAGGCCGGTAGTCCAGACAAGCTTGNAGCGCCTCACGGCCTTCTGTGCAATTTGCCACAACCTCCAAATGTTCTACATCGCTCAGCATTCGGTTCAGTTGTACTGCCGTTCTATTCCCACTACATCCTACGACCACAGAAAGCATTGATGCCGCATTTATCTCGCTAGGGGTATTGAATATAAAGTTACTAGACATGTTTAACCCTCTCGATCCTTATCCTAAAAGTAATCGCCGCCTTGCACAAAATAGAAATGGCAACGCTGTCATCACCTGTTTTATGCTTANATGACAACGTTGTCAACTCTTTTTTTGCGCATNNCCCTTTTCACGACTCTATTGCAAGTCAAAAATCCTGATGTTTATTCAGGTTCTTCCGAATTTTGTTGAGCTGGCCAACGGCTTATCCCTGCCCTGAAGCCTGAACCAACAAGTCAGCCATGCCGTGGTTAGCAGACCNNATAGCAGAAGATTCAACTAACCTGGCGNGAGTACTTGCGTCCTGACATACCCACAAATCTCACATCAATATAGAAACTAACCCNGCAAAGCCCCTTACCTTCTTTAATTAAATCAGGGTCTCGATGACTAACCTGCCAGACCATGCTACCCGGCAGNANTATAAAAAGACGAAACTCAATATATTTTCGTTAAAAGGACTAGAATTAATGATAATTACCTGTTCGGCGTCCCCGTTATCGCATATTTGACCTGTTAGTCTCAAAAACAATGAGTTTCAAAATTTGAGGCGTTAGCATCTCCTAGTGAAGATGTCTATCCAAAGACATTCAAACAAAGTGAATCTCGAAACGGGATAAGTTCCACAGAGGGGGTTAAAACAACATGGTATTCAAACGAAAAATACTTTGTAGCAGCGTCGCGTTGGCAATTGCCGGAAATGTTACGCCAGTCTATGCCGCAGACACCACAGTTGNCGATGACGCAGTGATGGAAGAAGTGGTTGTAACGGGTATCAAGGGCAGCCTTCGGCGTTCCATGGATATCAAACGAAATGCCATGGGTGTCGTTGATGCAATCTCAGCTGAAGAGATGGGTAAATTTCCCGATGCCAACCTCGCTGAATCCCTGCAACGGATCACCGGGGTCTCTATTTCACGAAGCCGAGGAGAAGGAAGCCAGGTTACTGTTCGGGGNTTNGGTCCTGAGTATAACCTTGTTACGTTGAATGGACGCCAGATGCCAACCCACAATGGTGCGAGTCGATCTTTTGATTTTGGCGACCTTGCATCCGAGGGCGTTGCTGGCGTCCANATCTATAAAACCGGCCGCGCCGATGTCCCTTCCGGTGGCGTTGGCTCGACCATCAATATCTCAACACCAAAACCATTGATGGCTGAACCGGCTGCAAGCTTCGCGTTCAAATCGGTAAGCGATACCTCAACACGAACGGGGCAGGACAACACGCCCGAGTTTTCCGGTATTTATATGGATAGCTTCGCNGANGNNACTATCGGNATNGCTATTACTGCCACCAACCAAACGCGTAACAACGGTGTCAACGCCGCAAGCGTCGGTGGTTGGTATACTCGNCCAGGGGACGATATTCTCCCTAACGGCTCAACGGGTGCCAAGCTGGCCAATGATGAAAACCAGATCAACCGCCCGCAGACTGCCGGCGAGTCTTATTCTTTGCCGCAATCCATGGCCTATAATATAGCCGAATACGAATCCGAGCGACGCAATGGGCAATTGGTTTTCCAGGTCGCACCCACAGACAACATTATCGCAACNCTTGATTACATCCGCTCGGAATANACCCTGGAGCGGTCCTACAGTGATCTTTCCGCCTGGTTTTCGAACACGGCTGCGGTATCGCAATCCAGTGAATGGACCAATGGCCCTATTGCCAGCCCGGTCTACTATAGCGAGGTTGTCAATAACGCTGACTTTGCCATGGGTACCGGTGAAGATGGCCGAATCAATTTTAATGAGTCTATGGGCTTCAACCTTNAGTGGCAGCTCAGCGATAGCCTTAGCCTTGCCTTTGACTACCATGATTCGAGCGCCGAAACCGGCGCAAATGGNGCGAACGGGACATCCTCANTGATCACTATCGCGACCTTTAATAAGGTCGGCCAATCCATTATCACAGGATCCGATATACCGATAATGGCNCTAAACCTGAACTCAGGNGGTGAGGAAGATCGCCCAATGTACGCCAATGATATGATCATTACTGGCAGCGTTTTCAATAATGACGCCGCCNGGATGAATATTGACCAGGCCAAATTCANTGGCACCTGGGATTTCATTGAAAGCTCGAGCATCGATTTTGGCGTTCAGGTCAGCAAAGTAGACAACCGCGCAGTCTCCAATTTTATCCAGCTNAACAACTGGGGNGGNATNACNGANCCNGGCGATNTNGCNGATATTGTGGTNNGATCNANNATTGAAGGNCAATTCGATNAGCTNTCCGGGGGCAATGATCCGCGCTTGCAAACAGANTTCTTTACAGCAGATCTTGCAGATCTNCAGGCNGCAGGCGAAGCCGATTATGCNGCCAGNGGCGCTGCCTATGAAGCGACTGGCGATTGCGGAACCGGTTACTGTGCATCAACCGAATGGCCCAATGACATCAGAACCCTCGAAGAATCGATCGCNGCATACGTTCGGCTCAACTGGAGNGGAGACCTGGGCGACATGCCGGCTAACTTTCACGCTGGCATTCGTTACGAAGAAACAGACGTAACATCCGCCGCATTTTCAATCCTCTANGATGGNTCTCGNTGGTCAAANGCTGGCAACGAACTCTACATCACNGAAGCAACCGGTTCAGGTGGTGATGCCATCTCGGGCTTTGAAGATTTCAAAGGTCAATATGATCAGGTTCTACCTAGTATCGATTTTGATATTGAAGTGATGCAGGATGTCATACTTCGCGCCTCTTACAGCGAAACCATCACNCGNCCGAGCTACAATGATATNAAAGGNGGNCTCACAGCNAGCAGCACCCAGTANTACCCGGGCGTCAATGCTCAGGCTTCGGCGGGCAACCCNGGNCTGGTACCNATNCAATCNGCNAACATCGATGTCTCGCTGGAGTGGTATTACGGNGACAGCAATTACTTCTCCGTGGGTTATTTTGAAAAAGANGTTGAGAACTTCATTGGCTCTGGTTTAGAAGAAGATACCTTGTTTGAAATNCCNAACATTATNGGCGGTGAACTCTGGGATCAGGCCATCACTGATAGCGGCCTTAGCCCGGACAACTACACNGCNGTNGGCCANTATATCCTNGATAACTACCAGGANNANCCTGCNGTCGACGGCGATACCATTCTAGGCGTCGAGGGAGACCCCTCAATTGTTTGGACACTGACCCGTCCGATAAATCAGAAGAAAGCTAAGGTCGATGGTGTCGANGTTAATCTACAGCACAACTTCGGCGATTCAGGTTATGGATTTATCGCCAATGCAACCTTCGCCAGTGCTGACGTTGGTTACGATAATACAAACTCATTAGAAGGGCAGTTCGTCTTAAACGGCCTCAGTGATTCTGCCAACCTGATCGGTTTCTATGATAAGAATGNCCTTCAGGTCCGCCTCGCCTATAACTGGCGGGATGACTTCCTGGCAGGTGCCGGCCAGGGCCAAGGAACCTTAACCAATCCAACTAATGTTAAGGCCTATGGTCAACTTGATGTTGGCATCACCTATAATGTAAGTGAAAAACTGACGGTTTATTTCTCTGGACAGAATGTGACTGAGTCCACGGTTCANGTCTATGGCTTAACCGAGGACCAGGTACTTCAGGCAGTGCAAGGTGGCGCAAGATACGACATTGGGCTTCGTTATAGCTTCAGGTAAACAAACGACCCAAGTGCATCCATCGCAAAAGGAGCCGCTTCATGTAAGCGGCTCCTTTTTTGTGTCATATGGGTCGATAAGCTTTTACAATAGATCAGCGTTGCGTCAATTAACTTATGTGTTCTCATTATCAATCTGTTATGACAGCCCTATGCCTCAATTGCAGCCCAAAACATCGAATCAGAACAGATCTACGTTCAGATTATGAATGATCCAATTAACAGGGTTGTTGTTGTTGGCGGTGGTACAGCAGGCTGGCTCACNGCCGGTATTATTGCCGCGGAACACTGCATCTCAAAATCAACCAACCATCGCCCTTTCGAACTGACCCTCATTGAATCCCCTGATATCAGCACCATCGGCGTTGGTGAAGGTACCTGGCCNTCCATGAGAANCACCCTCCAGAANATNGGTATCAGCGAAACNGNNTTNTTAACGANNTGTGANGCCAGNTTCAANCANGGNACTTTTTTNAANNATTGGNCNACNGGNGANGGTGACACCTATGCACATCCTTTCACAGCACCGTATCGATATGCCGACACAAATCTTGCACCACATTGGCTGGCTCGGGCTGAACGCCCCTCCTTCTCTGAAGCCGTGTGCCCACAACCCCAACTCTTTTCAAAACGATTAGCACCCAAACAAATTACAACACCAGAATACGCTTTCAACGTCAATTATGGGTATCATCTTGATGCCACGAATCTAGCAGCATTCTTAAAGCGCCATTGCATTGACNTACTCGGCGTTAAACACATCCAAGCGACTGTTACGGAAATTAATAGCGCTGACAATGGGGATATCGAATCCATAAGCACAGATCGTGCGGGCACCATTGCGGGCGGTCTGTTTATCGACTGCACGGGTTCTAAATCGCTTCTACTCGGCAAACACTTCGGTATTGCCTTACAAGATAAATCCCAAATCCTATTTAATAACAGTGCCCTTGCGACCCAGGTCCCTTACCCAACNGATGATGCGCCGATTGAATCCTGCACACTTTCAACCGCTCAAGATGCGGGGTGGATCTGGGATATAGGCCTACCCTCCCGACGGGGTGTCGGTCATGTGTACTCGTCAGNACACACCAGTGAAGAACAGGCCAGCGATGCGCTTATCAAATATGTTGAAAGCATTACCACCGCCTCAAAATCAAAACAAGTCTCTCTGCGAAAGCTNACCTTCGAACCAGGCCATAGAGAGAAATTCTGGCATCGAAACTGTGTCGCCATCGGTATGTCAGCAGGATTTATCGANCCGTTAGAGGCCTCAGCTCTCGTCCTGGTGGAACTTTCNGCAAGCATGATCGCTGAACAGCTGCCAGCCACTCGTTCCGTCATGGACCTTGTAGCGGGCCGGTTCAATAAGCGGTTTCTGTTCCGCTGGGAACGGATCATTGAATTCCTGAAGCTGCACTACGTGTTAAACAAAAAAACGGCTTTACCTTACTGGGCAGACAACCTGGCACCTTCAAGTGTGCCCGACAGTCTCAAGGAATCTCTATCCCTCTGGCGCCACATCAGCCCCTGGCACTATGATAGTCATCACGTCGACGATCTGTTTCCCTCAGCAAGTTTTCAATATGTTTTATATGGTATGGGATTCGAAACAACTAGCAGTCATACAAAGCGAAAAACTGAGGAAGATGCAGCTAATCTCGCAGNAACNCTGTTTAAGGAAAATATAGCAAAAGCAGCACAGTTAATGTCGGCACTGCCAACCAACCGCGAGCTCATTAACAAAATCAATACTTTTGGCCTGCAGAAAATTTAATGAAACAGCCTACATACCGAGGAAACTTGAGCTAACATCATGAGTAACTTCCAAATCGTAAGTGCTTCCAAACATGGGCAAACTCGCGTTGTGACAGCCCAAGACTCCAGCTACGGCGACAGTTTAATGTATGTACCAACCTTCCCTCTGGAATTCAGAGATATTCAATCGTGTTACCCAATCTTTTTCCTGAAAGAAGTCGAGACTGGCCAATTTTTTGCCGCTGCANTATGTGGTTTTGAACCCGNAGAGAATNTATTCCTGAATAATGGTAACTGGGATGCAAGTTATCTACCAATGATGATTCGACGCCAACCCTTCCTAATCGCCCGCCAGNCTGTTGACCCGAAGTCAGCCGACGAAACCCTGCCTGTCATTTCTATCGACATGGATCATNCCAGGGTGAGCGACAAAGAAGGCGAGCGCCTGTTCTCAGAAGAGGGCAANCCATCTGACTTCCTACAGGAAGCAATTCAGTTATTGAAGAAGATTCATCGAGCTCATCAACACAANGAAAACTTTACAAAAACACTTTTACAATACGATCTNCTGGAATCGCTGACGCTAGATATTACCTTTAACAATGGGTCAAAAAAGAGNCTGACGGATTTTTACACCATCAATGAGACAAAACTGTACGAGCTGGAAGGCCAGGCCCTGGCTCACCTGAACAAGGAAGGATATCTACAGCCTATTTTCATGGCCATTGCGTCATTCTCCCGCCTTCGAGCGCTGATTGACAGGAAAAATACACCCTAATGCTGATACAGAATCTACCCTTAAGCCAACCCATGATCATCCCGATCTCACCACCATGCTGAAGATACCCTGTATTCAAATCAGTCACAGTCAGGGCTTGCCTGAAGAGGTTCTAAGCAGCCCGGAACCCGTTGTCCTGGAGGGATTAATCAAGGACTGGCCCGCTGNATCAGTTGCACAAGGCTCAGATCAAGAACTCGCTCAGTATTTAAAGGATTTTGATAACGGTGAGCCTATTACCGCCATGGCAGTGCCAGCCGGTGAAGCAGGCCGCATATTTTATAATCAGGATTTCAGCAGTTTTAATTTCGAGTACAAGCGATTGCGCCTGAGCGACGCAATCCAGCAAATTCTCAGCTATGCGCNGGTCCNTGAATCACCCACTTTGTATGTAGGTTCAACTAATNTTGACGCCTGGCTGCCAGGATTCAGGGACAAAAACGATTTACCCCTGGATCNACTCAACCCGCTNGCCAGCATCTGGCTGGGTAATCGATCCCGCGTAGCAGCACATTTTGACTTCCCATCCAATTTAGCTTGCGTGGTGGCCGGTCATCGCCAATTTCAGCTTTTCCCTCCCGATCAAATTGAAAATTTATACATCGGCCCACTGGATTTNACGCCCGCTGGCCAACCCATCAGCCTGGTTGATTTCAAGCAACCAGATTTAGCACTTCATCCAAAGTTTCAGGAAGCCTTGTCACAAGTGCGGATTGCAGATCTGTCCGCCGGTGACGCGCTATTTATACCGAGCATGTGGTGGCATCATGTCGAAGCCACAGAAAGCTTTAACGTCTTAGTCAACTACTGGTGGCGCAGTTCTCCAAGCTACCTGGGTGCACCTTTAAACGCGCTTCAACATGCCATTCTAGCACTACGGGACTTACCACCCGAACAGCGAGAGGCCTGGCACAAGCTGTTTGATCACTATGTTTTTAATGCCGGNCCAAAAACAGTGGATCATATCCCCACAAAGGCCAGAGGNATTCTTGATCCTCTTGAACAACACAGTGCGAAAGGCCTCAAGGATTTCCTNCGAGAAAAATTACTTTAACNGGAACAGGAGCTGGCGCCTTATGAAGAATCAGGCAGTCAAAAATGTGGTGATCGTTGGCGGCGGCACGGCCGGCTGGATGACTGCTGCAGCTCTGACCAAGCTAATCGGCAAAAATCTGCATATCAGCCTCGTGGAATCAGATCAAATCGGAACCATAGGCGTTGGCGAAGCAACTATACCGACATTTTTTGCCCTGCATCAGCTTCTGCAGATCAANGAGGCCGAATTTCTGGCAGAAGTTCATGGCACCATCAAACTCGGCATCGCTTTTGAAAACTGGAAACAACTAGACCATCAATACATTCANGCNTTTGGTTATACNGGTCAATCNTGCTGGGCTGCGGGTTTCCAGCACTTCTGGCTTAAAGCCAAAACACTGGGTATAAGCGAAGAATACAGCCNGTATTCACCTGAGCTTATGGCAGCTGTAGCCGGAAAATTCGGTTTACTCCAACAGAACGGGCTTAACTATGCTTACCATATCGANGCNACTCGGTATGCGNGCTACTTAAGACGGTTAGCCGAAAAGTCTGGTGCCNGNCGTATCGAAGGGAAAATCATCCAGGTGAAACAAACGCAGGACNGTGATATAGCGTCGCTGCACCTGGACAATGGCCAGACCGTGCAGGGTGATTTCTTTATTGACTGTAGTGGTTTTGCANGCTTACTCATTGACAAGACNCTGAACACAGGCTTCCAAGAATGGTCTCAATGGTTGCCTTGCGACCGGGCCGTTGCAGTTCAGACAAGATCGGTNTCACCCCCCATCCCCTACACCCGGTCAATCGCGCAGGCTTGCGGCTGGCAGTGGCGGATACCATTACAATCAAGAGTAGGTAATGGCNTGGTATACTCCAGTGACTACCTGAGCGACGATCAAGCGACAAGCCTGCTGNTAACAAACATCCAGGGCGATACGCTGATAGAACCCCGCGTCATTCCCTTTAAAACAGGGCAACGCCACTTCCACTGGAAGAAAAACGTCGTTGCTCTGGGCCTGGCCGCAGGTTTTCTCGAACCGCTTGAGTCTACCAGCATTCACCTGATTCAACGNGGCATTATACGATTAATGCAAATGTTCCCCTATGGCGGCATCAATCAACCAGACCAGCANGAATTCAATCAGCAGATGAGTGATGAATACGAATTTATTCGCGATTTCATCATCATGCACTACCATATCACCGAGCGCACGGATACCGAATTCTGGCGGCGTAACAGCGCCATGTCGATCCCTGGTTCACTTCAACATCGATTATCTTTATTCCAGGAATCCGGTCGCGTTTTTCAAGCTGAAGGAGATGTTTTCGGCGAAAACAGCTGGACTCAAGTCATGCTTGGGCAGGGGCTTACACCAGCATCGTATCATCCAATCGTCGACATGATGAGCGACCATGAATTGCGGCAATTCATGCGACACCAGTTGCAGAGAGTCGAACTCGTTATCAAGCAGTTGCCCGACCACAACGCGTTTATTGCAAAATATTGCCCGGCCNGGCTTTAAATCAGCTCAGCNTTCCTTCACNAGAACCAGACCNAGCNCTTACCCTNTTCTCTACCGGAACCGTGCCGCTGGACCTAAAGCTTTATATAAGAAGCACCCTAGCATAAACAAAAAGCCGCATTCTCTCGAATGCGGCTTTTCNGTTGCCTTAACATAAGCGAGCCTTATTCCTTAGCCAACTGGAAAGTCCACCAGACTCCCGCGCCAGACTCAATAGACACCGTTAGGCTAGTGCCATCCAACGTAGTAACCAGGTAGTCAACAGAATCCGGCGTTTCACCTGTAGACGCCANTTCTTGACCATTGANCGCTTTCGCCAGTCCTAGATGCGACCCTCTCCCGGAGATAACCAGATGCGATGAACCATCTACATCCTGGTAGNTGAAGCTNCCTGCGNATGCCCCATCATGAGGCGATACNGGTACATCACAAGCGTCACTGCCGCCCTGCCAGCCTTCAACCCAGGTTGCGCCATCCATAAAGTTCTGGAAAGAGCCATCTGCACCAAAATGAAACACGTCATCAAACAAACAGGATCGCTCCGCTGGCCCAGCACCATTGGCCGCAGTCGAAGACCACCACTCTGCGCTTCCAATATTCGGACCCACAGCCGCTGCACCTTCNCCGGCTAGCTTCCAATTCCCGGAAAATGTTGCCTTTGATCGCACTAGACGGAAAGTCCACCATACGCCAGCACCTGCTTCCAGGGTCACAATCATATTGTCACCATCTAGTGTCACGACTGTGTAGGTTACAGAATCGGATGCATCGCCAGGCGCGCCTAGCTCAGAACCGTTAACCACTTTAGCCAGGCCTAAATGCGCNCCTNTACCGATGATGGTCAAGGTACCCGCATCTTCGTCATAATCGAACGCTGCTGCAGCACTGCCATCATGGGGCCCAACGGGCNCAGCACATGAATCAGCACCGCCCTGCCAGCCTTCAACCCAGGTTTCCTCGCCCATGTCATTGGCAAACAGGCCATCGCTGCCAAAATCATAAACGTCATCGAACCAACAGCTTCGACCTGCCGGACCTGCCCCATTAGCGGCAGTGGATGCCCACCATTCAGNACTCTCTGCAACAGGCCCAACCGAGGCCGCACCGTCTCCATCAAGCTTCCATTTACCAGCCAGGGCAGCTTGCTTGACTTTCATCAGTCGAAAAGTCCACCAAACGCCNGCACCNGATTCAACCGCTAAGGTCACGTTGTCACTATCCAGAGTTATCACATTATAAGTTACAGACGCTGGCGCACCGGCCGGNGCGGTTAATTCTTCGCCGTTAACGGCTTTTGCCAGACCCAGGTAGGCGCCGGTTCCCNCCACTGTTAAAGTACCTGCAGCTTCGTCATANACAAACGATCCGGAAATNGAACCATCATGCGGACCCACTGGTGCTTCACAGGCATCGCTGCCACCTTGCCAGGCTTCAACCCAGGTCTCGCCACCCATAAAACCCTGNAAAGAGCCGGTCGAAGAGAAGTTGTAAATATCATCAAACCAACAGCCGCGTTCAGCAGGACCAGCGCCATTTGCAGCATTGGAGGCCCACCATTCTGAACTTTCAGGCACAGGCCCAACTGACGCCGCACCATCACCTGCCAACTTCCAGTTACCAACGAGTGGCGAACTTGAAACACGTTTGAGTCGGAACGTCCACCAGACACCCGCCCCTGTCTCCAGGGTCACCGTCATATTGTCACCATCTAAGGTGGTTATGTCNTAGGTGATTGAACCAGGTGCTTGGCCNGGCGCTGACAATTCCGCCCCATTGGCTGCTTTTGCTAAACCAATATGCGCACCCAGGCCAGTGAGTTTCAGCGTGCTGGCTTCGCTATCGTATTGAAAGATCGCATTCTGACTGCCGTCATGAGGTGCCGCAGGCAGGCCACACATATCGGCACCGCCTTGCCAGGCCTCCACCCAGGTCTCACCACCCATTACATTGGCAAATGACCCATCGGCATTGAACTGATAAACATCGTCAAACCAGCAAGCTCGATCTGCGGGCCCGCCACCATTTGCACTGGTAGACGCCCACCATTCAGCGCTCTCTGCAACAGGGCCTACCGACGCCGCCCCTTCACCATCTAATTTCCAGTTACCCACTAAAGGCGAAGTTGGGGTACGAACCAAATTGAATGTCCACCAGACACCCGCTCCCGTCTCCAGGGTAACGGTCATGTTGTTACCATCCAGCGTCGCGACCGTATAAGTAATATAATCCGGCGCAGCTCCTGGCGCTGATAGCTCTGAACCATTAACCGCTTTAGCTAACCCCAGATGCGAACCTCGACCATTAATAACCAAGGTTCCAGCAGATTCGTTATAAGTGTAGGTTCCGAGCGAGCTCCCATCATGGGGTGCAACAGGGACACCACAGGTATCAGTACCGCCCTGCCAGCCCTCAACCCAGGTTTCACCATCCATGATGTTCTGGAAGGAACCATCTTCACCAAAATAGAAAACGTCATCAAACCAGCAGGCACGATCTGCGGGCCCGCCACCATTTGCTGAAGTCGAAGCCCACCATTCAGCGCTCAGGGCAGTCGGCCCGACAGCAGCGGCACCTTCCCCGGCAAGCATCCATTCCCCAGCCAGCGAACTATCTCCCGTTGAACAACCTTCTATACAATAGGTTACTGCACTGCCATCAGTCGTCTCAGAAGAGCTGACACCCTTCTCACCACTGGTATCCTCGTACGCGACCGAAAAGGTCACCAGCCCCTCAGGATCCGCCTCTGTCATGTTGTAAATCGCATACCAATCACCGATTTTCCCGCCAATTTCATCTGCGGGCATGTTATTAAACATGATATCGGGCTTCATGAGCGCTTCGCTCGCCTCTATATCGATCCTAACGGCTTGACCCAACTTAACAGTACCGGTTGGCTTGGGATCTTTATCTCTAGACATCTTAATCGTGACGCTAATCAATGTAGGCGGCACACCATCTGTCCCGGGATCCACTAAATCGTTTTTGGTGATAACCTTACCGCCACCGCCACCACAGGCAGTGAGCATCAACAAGCCGACCAGAGCAAGCGACCCACCAAAATGATTACATTTAAAAAACCAGGCTTTCCAGTCCACAGAACTACTCATTAATTGCTGTTGCATAACTTCCCCTAGGTGAGTTTTACGGGTCTGCTCTATTATCCAAATAGATTTTTACTGCGATAGTTTCTGCGTCTTGGAGCTTGACCTCCAGCCTAAAACGGTGAACAGGGAGATATATGCGGTAAGACGGAAAACTATTGCCAGGAATTTAATCATTTACTTCTAAATCGACTGATATGACTAAGTTTACGGACTAGTTAGGTGTTCAGAGAACTATTTTACAATTTCATTTATGGCTACCGGAGAAGATTTCCGGTCGGTCAAAGGAACTATCGTAAAGAAAAAAGTGCACTCTCAAGGAAGCGGCCACAGAAATGATAAAGCACACCCCATGATGGGCCTCTGCGCATCCTGTCCCACCGATTTACCAGCCGGTCATATCCACTGCACATCATTGGCTTGCGTTGACCTTGCCTGCCAAAGCTAAACTAACTTCAAACAGACTTTGCAACCAACAACGCCGATCCCATCGAATGAACTTAACAGGCTCTCGCTACCTTCAAAACTCCCTATAGGCCATTCAAGCACACCATTGAAGTGTAACCGTCCGGGCATCAAAACAGCCCAATAAACTAGCGGATCGATGTCTTATACTATCGCTCGAGCAAGACCTCGAGGCCCATCATTTCAGTCTTTGGCAAACACCCGCACGTAATCTACCATCATAAATTGCGGAAACTGAGTCGCAGCAGTTGGGTACCCCGGCCAGTTACCACCCACTGCAACGTTAAATATCAGAAAGAATTTCTTCCTGAACGCCGCCAAATCTGCGGCGTTGGTTATATCGAACTTCAGGAAGGATTGGTCGTCGACCAACCACTCCAACTGGGTCTCTGACCAGAGCAAACTAAAAACATGGTAACGATTATGATAGGTCTCGTCATCTGTGAGCTTTTTCCCTGCACCACCCAGAGGATATTGAGCGCCATTGCCATTACTGCTCCAATGGACTGTGCCATAAATACGACTGTCCTCGTGTCCAAGCATTTCCATAATGTCAATTTCACCACTGCTGGGCCATCCCACTTCGGCGAAGTTTTCACCCAGCATCCAGAGCGCTGGCCACAGGCCCTGCCCGGTCGGCAGCGCTGCTCGAATATCGACACGTCCATAAACAAACTCGAATTTATCCTGAGTGGTCAACCTGGCCGAAGTATAGTTTTTAGCGCCATAATTCTCTTCTCTTGCCTCAATAACGAGTAACCCTTCACGCAGATAAGCGTTACGGGATCGATAATACTGCCATTCATTGTTTCCCCAGCCACCACCACCCGTTTCATAATTCCAATCAGTGGTGTCGATCTCTGACCCCTCAAACTCATCTTGCCAGACCAATGAATAACCCGGATAACTCTCGTTACCCTGAAAGCCCGGCTGGGGATTTGGATTAACCCAATCAGTTCCAGGCGGCTGCAGACCTGATCCCTCATCAGGTCCGTCTGGGTTGGCTACCCATCGAACCTGATCAAGCAGAAAGACCGTATCAGTATACTGGCTTGCCCAAATCACAATACCGGTGTCAATCGTCCCTAAATCTAACCCCTGAGCTACCAAATCATTGACGGNAACGGAAAAGCTGACCCACTCGCCACTACTCGCGGCCCCCAATTCATAATTATCTGAAGTACAAGGATAGACGCAGTCAATCTTCATATTCATAGCAGGGTCACCTGAGTCAATTCTGACATCAAATTCGATGGTACCGCCTGCATAAGCGCTTA
Source organism: Gammaproteobacteria bacterium (assembly GCA_002697205.1). Lineage (GTDB taxonomy): Bacteria > Pseudomonadota > Gammaproteobacteria > Pseudomonadales > Azotimanducaceae > UBA9926. The sequence continues at coordinate 11,065 of NZUN01000159.1, read as the reverse complement.
GATCCTCAGGTGATGCGGTTTTTATATATAAACCAGCGACCTTCCCAGCAGAGGAATGAGCCACCTGGAGAACATTACCTCGCTGCGCATCCTCGACAATTGACCAACCGATATTGGGACAGCTCTCGCCGCCATCATTTTCGCAGGTGTTGTAATTGATCCCCTCATCATAAGCACCGATACCCAGATCCCAAGTATCTGCAACTTCGCCATCTGAAAAAACGAGTAAGGATTGGGGTNATTCTACCNCTGCANTAACCGTAACGGTCCGGGTCACCGATACNCTATTACCGCCACTGTCGGTCACCTCATAGGAAACCAGGTAACTGCCCGCCATGCTGGTATTGATATCACCAAGACCAGAGATCACCACACTGCTGCTGAGATCACCATCNTCCTGATCAACNGCCGAAACACCCGCATCAAGATAGTCTTCGCCCANAGTCAAGCTCACAGTCACGGCGCCTAAAACTGCTAGCACCGGCGGCTGATCATCAAGACTATCGACAATACCATCACCATCTGTATCAGTAATGGTATTGAAGTAACTTTTNATCTCTGCNCTGGAAGTTAGCGTTGCTGCGCTGCCGAGACTGCCCTGAACAAGGGGTTCTCCCTGGAAGCCAAACAAATGTCGAATAATCAGGAGTCCATCGGTCAAAGGCAATAAGGCAGCATCGCTATCGATGTCCAGATAGTTATCATTCCGCGCCAGGTGGGTTGCAAGCTGATCTGCCTCAGTACGNCGAGCATCAATAGCTAAAGCCCCTCTGGTCAGTGCGTCTCCAGAGAACCCAAACAGATAGCGCATAATGAGCAACCCGTCCGTCAGCGGCTCTAGATGGCCATCATCATCAACATCCAGCGTAAACGCCGCCATAACCGGACTAAAAGAGAGCATTGAGAGGTTAAAAACCAGAGCAAGGAGCATCTGGCGAAGTCGGTACTGCATAATTATACCTTAACGATTCTGTGCTGAGTCATGTAGCCAATCTATCGTATTATCCCCAACTTCGCTGTTATTACTCGCTTAATACGACAGAATGTTACGATCCTGCGACCAAAGCGCCGCTATAAGTCGNTTGGGCGTTGNTCACAATATCCAGAAGAATACGGGACCCAAGTTAACGGCAGAAGATAATNCCCGNCTTGGGTGTGACACCAACCCATATGGCATCACCCAACCTTGTCTGTTAATAGCCACACGGGAAGCACGAAGAGCGTGAACTCTCTACATGTGATAACTTGGCTGCTGCANGTACACAAGATGCAGACGCNATGCATCATTTTGATATACGGGACCCAACAAGTATGAATAGTAAAGTCTTATCTCTNGCCGGCACCCCTGCGGCGAGTCCCCTTGGTTACTTCAGTTGGACATTTGGGCAGGGTGCACGTGACCCGTATTACATCATGGTCATTATCTACGTGTTCTATCCTTATTTTAGTAATACAGTGGTCGATGATCCGGTAAAAGGCCAGGCACTGATTGGTTACATNACGGCAGCAGCGGGCTTTGTACTGGCCTTAACCGCCCCTTTTTTGGGCGCAATTGCCGACAAGGATGGTCGCCGCAAGCCCTGGGTGGTTGGCACGGTACTGGTGATGACCATNGGCGCCTTTAGNCTGTGGTTTATCGAGCCAAAAGGTCAGGGTTTGAGTCTTGGCATGTCTCTGGCAATTTTGTTTNTCATCAAAATCTGCTTCACTATTTCAGAGGTATTCCACAATGCCATGTTGCCCTCTATAGCACCGATGAACCGGATTGGCGTGATCTCCGGTCTGGCCTTTTCGTTAGGTAATGTCGGTGGATTAATGTTGATGTTGTTTGTGCTAGTTGCATTTTCACTGCCCGGTACNCAGCCCTGGGNGTTTTTGCCAGAAGTNCCNTTGTTTGGCATTGACCAGGCAGCCCATGAACANNACCGTATCGTTGGCCCCATTGCAGGTGCATGGATGCTGGTGATGACCCTGCCCATCTTATTATTTACGCCCGATGGCAAAGCNTCACAATCGCCCATGTGGCAGTTGGCCAAAGAAGGTGTGCGGGACGTATTCCAAACACTGAGACATGTAAGACACTACTCCAATATNGCGCGCTACCTGCTCGCCCGGATGTTCTTTATTGACGGCATGGTGGGCGTGCTTACATTTGGTGGCATCTATGCATCTGGCACCTTTGGATGGGACACAACCACACTGCTTATTTTTGGCTTGTGCACNAGCGCCTCGGCCATGTTCGGCGCGTACATGGGTGGGCGTCTTGACGACCGCATTGGNTCCATTCTTGCCCTGCAGATTGCCATTGGCACCAGCGCNCTGGTGTTGCTAACACTCGTATCAGTGCGCCCAGACACCATTTTGTATGTGATTGAAGTGGGCTCGGAGCCCGTATGGGACGCGCCTTACTTTGCNTCATTACCTGAACTCTTTTACTTTGCGACAAACCAGGTATTCGCCATGTTTTTTGTNACAGGGTTGTCAGCATCCAGAACCCTGATGGCACGCATTTCCCCGCCAGAAATGATGACCCAATTTTTTGGGCTGTTTGCTTTGTCATCGACTGTCACCGCATTTTTAGCGCCTTTGTTGGTCGCCACAGTCACCGACCTCTTTGAATCACAACGCATTGGTTTTGCCTCCTTGGCTTCACTGATGATTATCGGTGCCGTGATGTTATTAAAGGTGAAGGAGGAGCAGGCGACGGTAGTANGGGCCGGGGAGTCGTGATGATTTCCGCTCAATTCGCTTTGCTGGGCGNTCACAGCGCCTTGCTCGGGTGTATTATTGCTTACTCCGGACGAGCTGACTAGCCAAAATCGAACCTCAACATGTAACAAGGTTAAAGACCATGCCACTATCTGACGAGAGACTCCTCACCCTACCCATCACCCATCTTGTNGCAGCCCAAATCCGCGGCGAGGTGAGCGCATTGCAGATTGTCGAATGTTACCTGCGGCGCGCAAGGCAGATCCACGCGGCNACCAACTGCTTTACCTGCTGGGTTCCCGAAGCGCTTGATGAAGCAAAACGCTGCGATCAATACCTGCTTGAATCGGGCGGCAAGACACTGGGCCGTCTGCACGGTATCCCCTGCACCATCAAGGATCACTACGCCATGAAAGGTCTGCCGGTGACCATGGGTCTTAAGACCTTGCGCGAACGAATGGAAAAATCCGGTGGGGCACGCCATGATGCCGTTGCCGTTCTGGCCCTGCGAGACGCTGGGGCAATCCCCATTGCCAAGACTAATATGACCCAACAGGGCGAAACATGGGGTGGCGGCAATCCGGCTTATGGCGATACCTTAAACCCCTGGAACACGCTCAGAACAACAGGTGGTTCGAGCTCCGGTGAAGGTGCNTCGGTTGGCAGCAGCGCCTCGGTTTTTGGCATCGGCTCCGATGTCGGCGGGNCTGTACGCTGTCCAGCTGCNTTCTGTGGGGTAGCTGGCCTAAAACCGACGGCACAAAGNTTTTCCTTTGCCTGGGACGATGGCCGAACGATCTTAAACCACCCGGGTGACTATGGCATTCTCGCAACCGGTGGGCCGCTTGCCAAAAATGTTTCGGACCTTGCCGAGGTCCTNAAGGCTTGCTGGGCAGACGGCAGTCCGATGCTGAACATCGACACCCGCATGCCGCCTATCCCATTCAATGAAGAAATCCTGGCCGCAACCCGGCCACTAACGATTGGTTATCACGTAACTGGAGGTTATACCCATCCAAACCCCTGCCCAACAACCGTTCGCGCTACGAAACGAGTAGTCGACGCATTACGAGCCGCCGGGCACCATCTTGTGCCGTTTGATCCGTCATCGGTGATCCCCTTCAGTGATCTGCATCCTGTGCTGCTTGCCCAGCATGGAGTGGGAATTCGAGCTGAAGCTACACCTCCGGCAGAACCGAAAAAAGAACGCACCGGTAATTACAGCAGCACGAGCACCGATGCTACAATTGATACCATCCATCCGGACCTTGCCGCCATGTCGGCATCCGCGCAAAGCCCCGGAAGCCTCCTGCCGGTAGCGACCAGCATCGCCGAATACCATGCCATCATTGCCGCCCGGGATCGACAACGGGATACATTGAACAGGCATTGGAAGCAACTCGGGCTCGACCTGCTGATCTGTCCGGCATGGGCATTCCCTGCACCACCGGTTGAACAAGTTCGAAATCTTTCACCCGCTGTTTGGACCACAGCGGTATGGAATTACTTCGACATGCCTGCGGGCGTCGTCCCGGCAGGCAGAGTCACAGGCAAAGAACTGGAAGAACTGTGGGACATTCCGCTCGATCCACCACTGATTGATGCAGACTTAGTAAAGGCTTGCCATCGATCCCGCCAAGGCTCAGAAGGCATGCCCGTTGCGGTGCAGGTGATCGGCCAGCCCTGGCGTGAAGAACTCGTTCTGCGCGGCATGCTTGAGATAGAACGCGCAATCGCGCAATCGAATGATGGACTTGGATCAGGTCATTCCAGCTTGAATCCGGTACCTCGGCGTTCACCTGAAATGGGTGACCAACCCGTTTCGGTTGATAAAACGCAGGAAGATCACTAATAAGAAAATCAAAACACTGGTTCTGATCGGGTTGATGTCAACAGTGCCAGTAACCGTGCCTGTCCATTGCCAGCAGACCTCGGTTGCAGTTCAAATAATCATCCACCCGATTGCCCATAGTGTCGGCTTTATCCAGGACATTGGCGACCTACGGCCGAGCGCTATTTAGCCCAGATCCAATAACGAAGATGCTCTAGCGCAGCTGCGGAACCGTCAACCGGCCCTTGAGTGCGTCATCCAATGCCTTCTGAGCGAGTTGCAGACCTGCTTCAAACCGGCCAAAGATAAAATTTGTATTCACTTTTGCAGCAAACCCTTTTTGTATGCCTTCGCCAATCTCAAAGTCTTCATCGAACACACTTCTCACAACATCGTAGTTTACCTGCCAATATTTCTGCGCTTTTTCAGTTAACGCGGGTTCAGGGATTAACATCACGCTTTTAAAAATGCAGCTGTCTGGACCCGTTGGCATAACCGTGTGGATGTACACATGGTCGGTCATCACTTGGATGAAGTTACAGGGGAAAATATAATTCTGGGTCATGAAGTTGGATCGATAATCCCAAGTTTCAGGATCTTGTTCCTTTAATTTTGTGATACGCGTGAGTGGAACGGCATTGCGCACGTGCGGGTACTTGTCAAGAAACGGCGATTGATTATCAAGATAGGAAGCGCAGGCGGTATTTTTGTGTGCCGAACAAAAATGGTAGGTTTCTAAAAAACCTTCTAGCGCGATATGCCAGTTCATGTCGAGATTCAGCGACCACTGCCGAAACATTGTGTGTGATTCGAGGTTCAGAGAAGTCAGCTGTTCGGCCATAGGGGCGAGCCAGGACTGAATATCGATTTTCTCATCGCCTGGCTTTGGTTGAACCCAAATCAAGCCGAACTGTTCAAACGCGGGTAATTCGACCAGGCCATGGGTGCTCTTGTCTACGGCATCAAATCCAGCTGGCTGGCGCATGCCTCGTAGGTTTCCGTTCAGATCGTAGGTCCAACCATGATAGGGGCAGGACACGGTATTTGCTTTTCCACAGGGTTCATTTACAACCCTTGCGCCACGATGTCTGCATACATTTATGAACGCTTTTACCTCATTGGTGCGATTGCGGGTAATTAAAATGGGAATGCCGGTTTCGTTGTGAGTGAGATACTGACCAGCCTCTTTCAACTGTTCAGCGTAGCCAACGATAATCGGGAAATTACGAAACAGCGTGTTGATTTCCAGGTTAACATGATCAGGATCGGTGTAGTTGTTGACAGGATTCAACATAACATTCGACTGCATCTGAGTGGTGCCTGACTCACAAAATTCGAGAACGGTCTTGATGATATTGCGTTCTTCAGTGCTGGTGTTCATTCTTTTGCGCTCTGTAGAGCTTACAGAGCAATTCTAACATGTCCATGACCTGAACGTCGTCTGCCCATGCTTTGAGCAAAGTTACCTTAAATCGCATTTTCCCAAAAATGCAAAAGTAACCGCATGAGGAGCTTTCAGCCACGGCTCAAGACAATCTGCCCAAGCCTGCTTGTTTGGTCGGATCAGGACTGACTTCCTACTGGCCAGAACTGCCCAACTTCGGCGCTTAACCATCGAGTTAACACACTGTTCACCTCTGCTGGCTTTTCCTGTGCCATCCAGTGGCCCGAATAAATCACTGCTTCGGTGAGCTTGTCGCACTCTTTGCGCATGGGTTCTGCTAGCGTCGAGTTGATGGTTTCGCAGGTGTAATCGTATTGCGCAGCAATAAACAGCACCGGCATGGCCAGGCGCCCCCCATTGACAGCAGAGCCCGCATAATCGGCGTTAGATGAGTGATTCATGTAGTAAGAGTCCGGCCCAAACCAGCTGTTGCGTTCCAGTGACTCTGCGTAAACGGCGATGTCTTCATCGGTAACAACATCGGTATCCAGTGGCATTTCCGGTGCGCTTTGTGCATCACCAAACCAGCCGTGGTTAATGCGCGTGAAAGCGGTGGCACTTGGCAGGCCAAAGCCAGCGGGATTACCTTTACGAAATAACAACTGCACAACGTTCTTGCTGTTGGCTTCAAATTGTCTAGTGGCGATCGCAAAGTTCTCTTCGTAGAAGCGCATGTACTCCCACTGTCCTGCCGGAAATGTCTGCTGCGGGTATATTGTTCGGTCAACATGGGACAGGCAATAATCGAGCCCTCGCTCCAGACTGGCGTAGGGCACGCACAGGCTTGCCACGGCAATGCAGCGGTCAGGGTGGTGGCTCGCCAGGTTCCATACGCTGGGACTGCCCCAGTCATGTCCCACCCAAACTGCGGGTTGGCCACCCAGCGCATCCTGCAGGTCGCAAAGATCGCCGACGACTTTTTCCTGAGCATAGTCGCTGTGTTTTCTGTATACGCTCGAATTGCCGTAGCCGCGCATGTCAGGCGCTACTGCCCGAAACCCAAGTGCGCCAAAGACCGGTAACTGGTGTCTCCAACTGCGTGAAAGTTCCGGCCAACCATGCACAAAAAATATGAGTGGCCCGGTTTTGGGACCGCATGCGAGGAAATGACATTGATGGCTACCCAGTTGCAAGGTATGACTTTCGATGGCCGCAAAATGCGCTGCAGGCTGCTCGGTTTGGTGAACTTGCATAGCTTTTACCTTATTTACAGTAGCAACGCTAAAGATTATACAGTAGTACCGCTAAATCGTTACAGGCGGATAGAACGGACAAACTCCATGGTCTCATGGTCTATAGAACAGTGAAGTTTTGCGATTACTGATGTTCATTCAAATTTGAGGCTCAGTGAATCGGTGTTGTTTCGGATTGACAGTGATGTTCATGCAACCGATCTGCGGGATTAAAAGAAATAGAATTAGCTGAAAACGACTTGATTTAATGATAGGGTTGGTCACACTGAAACTAATTTAGTTCTCACAATACTGCAACTAATAATAGAAGCCTGCCAGTTTAAGGCTTCTATTATTAGTTGCGAGAACGATTTTTGTTACTGTTTGATAATGCTAAAGTGCTTTTTAGCACTTTTAAATTTTTTTTGGGGAGGGACATATGTTTCGCAAAACAAAACTAAATCGCGCGGTTGTATCAGTGATCGCAGCTGGTTTCGCTGCGACAGGCGCAAATCTGGTGGCAGCTCAGGATATCGAAGAAGTCATCGTAACTGCCACAAAAACGTCAGCCAGCACACAGGACATTCCAGTTACCGTTACTGCTTTAACGTCAGAGAAGCTTGACCAGCTCGGTATTTCGAATTTTGAAGATTACCTTATCCAACTGCCTGGTGTAACAGCTGGCGGCAGCGGCCCAGGTCAGAATACAATTTATATTCGTGGTGTAGCCTCTACCACGCCAGCTATTTCTATTGCCGGTGTTGCAGGTTTAGCGCCCAACGTTGCGTTCTATCTTGATGAGCAACCGCTGGCTCAGCCTGGCCGTAACCTTGACGTTTATGCAGCTGACTTAAATCGCGTTGAGGTGCTGGCTGGACCACAGGGCACGCTGTTCGGGGCTAGTTCTCAGGCAGGTACTGTTCGTTTAATTACCAACAAACCTGATCCTTCTGGTGCTTACGGAAAGTTGAAAGCTGGCTTATCTCAATCAGGCAACAATAACATTACTGATTCGAGCTCAAACAGTTTTAATTTCGAAGTTATGTACAACTTGCCAATCAGTGACAATATTACCCTGCGAGGCGTTGTTTACAGTGATGAAAAGGGCGGTTATATCGATAACGTCCATGGTACTAGGACAGTAGAAGAAAGTGCCCGTTTCCGCGTTGAAGGATTCATGCGAACCAACGGCGTCCCTGTAAGCTCTGCTCGTACCGGCTTCCAAGCTGGTGGTGCTTTAACAGACTCTGATGGTAACGGCTATGTTGAACTGCCTAATGTAAATTTCATTGCAGCCGATAACAGTGATCTCGTAGAAGAAAATTTCAACCAGTCTAAATATACCGGTGCACGATTGAGTGCGCTGATCGGCTTAGGTGATGATTGGGATCTTTTACTCTCACACACCACCCAAAACCTTGAAGCAGACGGCGTTTTCTTTGCAGATCCCGATTTAGGTGACCTTGAGATTCAAAGCTATGTTGATGACTCGATAGAAGATGAGTTTGATAACACCAGCTGGACCCTGACAGGTCGTATTGCTGGCTTAGATGTAGTTTATACCGGCGCCTACACAGAGCGAACGGCTGACCAAGTTATTGGTTACTCCGATTATATGTTTGTCGGTCAGTATCTGCCTTACTACATTTGTGATTACTCAGTGACTTACGGGGATCAGACAGGTACTTGTTATGAGCCTAATATGTCTGCGCCTAGCCACACAGAAACAGAGGTATCGACGCATGAGATCCGTATCACAACGGATCAAACCAAAGCGGTGCGTCTGACTGCTGGTGTATTTCTCAGTGATACTACGCTTCAGGAACGAGTTAGCTTTACTTATCCTGGTAGCATAAAAGCTCAGGGCTGGGGTGGCGCAGGCTCTGGTCCTGGTTTCGCAAATCCTAACTATTCCTATGGTGATGGATACCTGTCAACCAATGACCCTTACGCTCCAGGTGAGATCTTCCGTAACGATATTCAGCGGACTGATGAGCAAATGGGTGTGTTCGGCGAGTTGAGCTACGACTTTACTGACCAGCTGTCAGTAACCGTAGGGGCACGTTACTACGATATCGAAATTGACTTTGATGGCAGTGCTGCAGGCTCGTTCTTCAACTTCTGTGGTAGCGCGAACCCAGGTTGCGTGGATGCACAGGTTTTTGGCACTAATATTGCGACTCTCTACGGTGGAGACAACCCTACCTCAGGTATCGATAATGCCACAGCCGATGGAACGATCTTTAAGGTAAGCGCATCTTTTACGCCAACCAACGATCTGTTGCTCTATGCAACAATTTCTGAAGGTTTCCGAGCTGGTTTCTTAAATCGCCCCGGTGGCTACACCAGTCAAGACGGTCTTTACACGGTCCCTTATCAATTCGGCACGGACGACATGATGAACATTGAGTTTGGTTGGAAAGCTGACATCATGGATGGGCGCATGCGCTTCAATGGTAGTGTGTTCAGCGCTCAGATTGATGGTTTGCAAACGACTATCTTTGACCCAAGTATTGCCAACTTGTTCTTCTCTGATAATGCTGCAAACGCTGAAGTTACCGGCCTGGAAGCTAATCTGATTTGGGCACCAGAAGGCGTTGAAGGCTTAACCATCAGCGCTGGTTTGTCGATTCTGGATACCGAGATAACTGATACGCTAACAACGTCTAAAGACGTTGTGGCGGGTGACACGTTAGCTTTCGCTCCTGAGTCTCAGTTTAATATGCAAGCCCGTTACGAGTGGCAGACAGGCGCTGGTTTGACAGCCCACTTTATGCCGCATATTGCGCACTCAGCTGCTTCCTACAGTGATATCATTCGAATCAACCGTGATCGCATATCGGATTGGACTATGTTGGGTCTGACTGCGGGTGTGACCGGTGATAGTTGGGGGGTAGAGCTTTATATTGACAACCTCACAGATGAGCGCGCTGAGTTAGCGCGTAACTACATCAATGATAGAGAACGTGTTTCTTACGCAAGACCTCGCACGATGGGACTGCGTATGATCTACGATTTCTAAACAGCCTAAAGTAGTTAAAAAACGAGCATAAAATGCCCCTTTCGAGGGGCATTGTTTTTTACGGAGAAATAAGTTGACCGATAAAGCACCATCAGCTGATAAGCCTAGCGAAGCGTTGATAAATGACATTAAGCTATTGCTGCAGTCGGGCGATTTTACCAAAGCTGAATCTCAGCTATTGGATCTAGTTGCATCAGGACCAGACCACGAAGAAGTACTATATATGTTGGCAGTCAGTCAGCGTTATCTGAAAAAACACCCCCTGGCTTTGCAAACCCTTGATACGTTAAAGAGACTCATACCTGATCACAGTCGTGCTTATCAAGAAACCGGCCATGTTTATCGAGCCATGCATAATCCCAACGCAGCACTGAACGCCTATAGCAGGGCAGTGCAAATCAATCCGGCTCTAGAGGCTAGCTTTAAAGCACAAATCGAGATTCTTTCAGCTACGGGCAGAGCGGCGGTTACGGGGCAGTTAAAGCAACAGTTGCAAACTCTGCAGGCACTACCAAAACCGCTCATCGCAGTTACTGATCTGTTATCTCAAGGCAAACTGGTCAAAGCTGAACAACTGTGCAAAGCGTTCATGCAAAAAGTCCCTCGTCACATTGAAGGGATGCGCCTGCTGGCTGATATAGGGAGTCGCTTGGGCGTTTTAGAAGATGCAGAGTTTTTGTTAGAAAGTGCTATCGAGTTTTCACCAGAAAATATTCAGGTGCGAATCGATTATATTCAGGTACTTAGAAAGCGGCAAAAAAATGAATCAGCCCTTGCCCAGGCAACAATCTTATTGGCAAAAGACCCGAAAAACCCGCAGTTTCAATCTGTTTTTGCGGTTGAGTCTATGCAGTCAGGCGACTATGACACAGCTTTAGAGACTTTTG
>NZUN01000158.1 GCA_002697205.1 Gammaproteobacteria bacterium | reverse complement strand
TGTAGATCGGGGAACTGGCCGACCATATGGCCGACCAAACCTGTATTAGCCAGCAAACCTGCTCGTCTNGCAGGNNCTGGATCAACGTCAATTGCAGCCGCAATAAAACCGGCCAGTGCAGATATNCGATTGGCTTTATCTAAAAAAGAACCNANTTGATGTTGGAAAACGACCTTANCNAGNTTTTGCAAACGACTGTCGCTGGATGTTGCAACATCTTTGTTGTAAAAGAAGGCCGCATCCGCNAAACGCGGTGCAATCACACGTTCATTACCNTTCACGATGGTCTGCGAATGATGGCTTTCAATATTTGNAACGGTGAGAAAATGCGGAAGTAGTACACCTTTTGAATTTCTGANGTGGAAATATCTCTGGTGTTCCCGCATTGCCGAGANCAGCGCTTCTTCCGGAACNCTAAGAAAAGAAGTTGAGAAAGANCCGGAAAGTACAACCGGCCACTCCACCAGCGCNGTGACTTCATCGAGCAGGTCTTCGTCTCGGGTNACAATGCCNTCTAGATCTGCAGCTGCCAGCTCCAGTTGAGNAATAATCTGATTGCGCCGNTGTTCGNAGTTTACCACGACCTTNTCTTCGCCTAGAACCGCTTCATAGTTCNGNGCATGGTCAATAGCTCGNTGCTTTCTGCCCATNTAACGGTGCCCGCTGGTTACCCTGTCGGANNTTTTNCCAAACAGGGTACTGGCCANAATNGTGCTTCCATGCAGGATTAGAAGCCACTGAACGGGCCTGANAAACTCGTCTTTTGAAAACCCCCAGCGCATTTTTTTGGCTATAGGTAGTTTAGCNGTGGATTGATGTAATATGGCCTGGATTAAATCCTTCAGGCTTTTACCTGGCTTGCTGGATCGATACANCACCCAGCTTCCCTTTTTGGTTTCGAGCGTCTGCAGGGCACTTAGNTCATCTATACCACAGGACTTTGCGAAACCAAGCAAAGCCTTGCTTGGTTTGCCTTGGCTNTCGTAGGCTGCGCTCAGCGAAGGGCCCTTTCNTTCTATGTTCTGATCTGCCTGTTGACTNNCTAGTGCGTTAACTCTAACCGCNAATCGGCGNGGNGTAGAAAAAGTTTCAATGTCCTGAAAAGGGAGTTGCANGGCATCCAGNTGAGTAGCGACTTNCCGCCCNAGCGCATCCATTAGCGGCTTGAGCTGTTTGGGTGGCAGTTCTTCCATGCCAANNTCTATAAGCAGTGGTTTAGCTGCCATTGGCTTTCTCCTGCATCGCCGCCTGGCGAGCNGATTCTNCAGCGAGAGGAAAACCCAANGCTTTTCTGGCATTGAAATAGCTTTGCCCAACTGNGCTTGAAAGNGTCCTCACTCTTAACATAAAGCGTTGTCGCTCGGTAACCGATATGGCTTGCCGGGCATCCAGNAGATTGAAGGTGTGCGAAGCCTTNATAACATATTCATAGGCAGCCAAGGGTAGATCAACATCGAGCATTCTGNTGGTCTCACTTGCATAAAACTCGAATTGTGAAAAGAGGCCTTCAATATCTGCCTGATCAAAATTAAAGGTCGACATCTCGACTTCGTATTGATGGAAGACGTCTGCGTANGACACGATACCGTTGTCATTTTTNGCCCACACGAGTTGTTGGAAATCTTCTACCCCCTGTAGGTAAAGTGCCAGGCGCTCCAGTCCATAAGTGATNTCACCCATGACTGGATAGCATTCCAGTCCGGCTACNTGTTGAAAATAGGTGAATTGGGTTATTTCCATGCCGTCCATCCAGACCTCCCAACCCAGCCCCCATGCNCCCAGAGACGGAGATTCCCAGTTGTCCTCGACNAAACGAATATCGTGCACCTTGGTATCGATACCCAGATATTGTAGAGATTCCAGATACAGCGCCTGAAAATTTTCTGGNTTGGGCTTCATGACTACCTGGAACTGGTAGTAATACTGGTATCTATTAGGGTTCTTTCCGTAGCGACCGTCGGTGGGTCTTCGACACGGCTGTACATAAGCTGCNGACCAAGACTCAGGACCAATGGCTCGTAAAAAGGTGGCTGGATGAAAGGTACCCGCACCCACTTCCATGTCATAAGGCTGCATNAGCACACAGTTCTTTNCAGNCCAGAAATGTTGAAGCGAAAGAATTAGATCCTGGAACGTATCTGTTTTTGCCATCCGGGAATTGCTCTGTATTGAAAAGTCGGTAAGTATAACCAATATTGAACAGGGTTAACGATATGAAGTTAAGATGTGGTTGGGCAGACGGCGATCCGATGTACGAAAAATATCACGATGAAGAGTGGGCCGTGCCACTTTATGATGATACTTTATTATTTGAGTTTTTGTTACTGGAAGGATTNCAGGCTGGATTGAGCTGGATTACTATTTTAAAGAAACGAGATCANTATCGANNAGTTATGGATGCTTTTAACCCTGAAAAAATAGCCCGATACGACGAGGCNAAAATTCAAGNGTTGTTAACGGATAAGGGAATTATAAGGAATCAATCAAAGATTCGCGNTGCTGTTTCAAATGCACGGTGTTTCCNGTCATTGCAGGATGACGGCAGNTGCTTTTCNGACTACGTCTGGTCTTTTGTTGACGGCAAGGTAATCGAGCATCAGTTTACGTCGCTAANCCAGGTACCTNGCTCAGATGCTCGTTCTATTCAGATGAGTAAGCAGCTTAAAAAAGATGGGTTTANCTTTGTTGGNCCCACCATTTGTTATGCCTTCATGCAAGCTACCGGGATGGTTAACGACCATCTCNTGTCTTGTTTTCGGCATCAGGAGTGCAGGGCGATTNATGATTTCTAGGTTCNTATTGACTTTGNTNCAGCTGCTGGCTTTGCAGCCCAGAAAGATGAGTCAGGCGGTCGGTTGGCTGATTGGTTATTGTCATTTTCTAGCCCGGTCTCAGGCTTGTCGTGTNACCCAGGCTAATATAGGTCTTTGTTTTGGACATTTGTCTGCGCAAGGNCAGAAAAAACTGGTATTGAGTAGCCTGATATCAACAGGTAAAACTCTGATGGAGACNCCGGCTNCCTGGCTNGCTGATAGTAAGCACNTACTATNACTGGATTTCNNAAATCGAAGGCGAAGACCTGCTGATAGCTGCTCTGAGAGATTCAAAAGGGACTCTTCTGCTATTGCCGCACTTGGGAAACTGGGAATTANTGAACGTTTATCTTTCTCAAAAAGGCGGCACAACGGCTCTGTATAAACCACCGAAGTTAACCAGCTTNAGCGATGCNATTGTTGCCTTGCGAAGTCAGTATGGAAACGAAATGGTGGCAACCGATAAGCGGGGTTTGAGTCGATTATTTCGGGCGCTTAGTCAAGGCGGGGTGGTAACNGTATTACCNGATCAGATACCGGAAAGCGGACTATTTGCTGCNTTCTTTGGGTCTNTGGCTTTAACCGATCGGCTTGCATATCGATTAACTCAGCGAGCCAAAGTAACGGTGTTAGCTGTNGCGGTTTATCGTTTGCCCAGTGGTCTTTTCAAGATTTGTTTCAGTGAACCGCATCCGGACTTCGCAAGCNTGGATGAACAAACTGCNGTGCAGGGTCTGAACAAAACCGTTGAAGCGTGTGTACGGGTCTGCCCCGAGCAATATCAATGGGAATATAAACGCTTCAAGCTTCGTCCTGAAGGNGAAAAAAANNTGTANTCATTTGAAAAAGAAGCGTTTCACTAGTCTTTTTCAGCAATAAGCAGTGATTGATTGCGTAGCCCCTGGCCAGTAGCGCCAGTGGATTGGAGATCGATAAAGACCCTGGCGTGTAAATCNCTGAATAGTGANAGNAGTTCACCTTGCGCTAGCAAATAGGCAGGATTTCTTGGGCCNGTTCGTTTATTCGATGGCAAAGAAGTCCGAACAAAGGTTTGATAAAATAGAATCCCTCCTGGGTTAAGNGCCCTTACTAAAGGCGGTGCCAGATTGCGGTCCAGATAGTGATTAACGATGATCAGGTCGAAGTGNTGCTGGTCAAACGAAGCNGCGTTGATATCAAGACATACGGTATTGATATCAACGCCAAGTCTGTCAGCTTCNATGGTAAGTTTTTGCAGAGCAACAGGCGAGATATCCCAGGCAGTTAGCCGACATCCCAATTGGGCAAGATAAAGACTGTTACTACCCAGACCGCAAGCGAGATCTAGAACNGTGGCATTATTGGGNAAAAGAAAAGCGTATTGTTGTAACAAGGGGTTTGGTGGTGCAGGATAATTTTGCTGCGCATAGATGCGGTCCCACTTCTGCTGGCTGGACACAGGCGCTTATTTTCGCCAGAACATAGCGGTAAACAAAACTAATATGGTAAAGATTTCCAGTCGTCCCAGTACCATCCCGAGACAGAGTAGAAATTTAGCGGTACTACTGATTTCGGCGTAATTCTCTGCCACTGCACCGAGTCCGGGTCCAAGATTATTCAGGGCGGACCCGACAGCTGAAAAGGCGGTTACAAAATCTAGATCAGTTGCGATTAGACNGAGCAGCAGGACGATGAACAACAGGATGTAAATTGAGAAGAATCCCCAGACGGCATCGATGACATTATCGGTCATTTTACGGCCGCTCACTTTTATCGGAAAAATAGCATTAGGGTGTATCAGTCGGTATATTTCTCGAAGCCCNTGTTTGTATATCAATAACACCCGGATAATCTTCAGGCCGCCACCAGTGGAGCCTGCACAGGCACCNGCAAAGGCACCCAGTATTAACAGGTAAGGCAAAATACTTGGCCATTCGCTGAATTGAGTTGTGGCAAAACCTGTTGTCGTAAATATTGATACGACCTGGAANACAGCTTGCCNGACAGCTGTTTCGCCGCTGGTGAGTGTTGTCGCCAGGACTATCGCGGTTATCACGATGGCNATGATAATAATTACCAGGTAAAAACGAGCTTCTTCGTCCTGGAAGTAGTGGCGAATNGAGTGGTCTCTTACCGTAAAAAANTGCAGCGCATAATTAAGACCGGAAATAAGCATAAAAACAACGGCAACGGCTTCAATNGCGGCGGAATCGAAATATCCGATACTGGCATCATGTGTTGAGAATCCNCCTATGGCGATGGTGGAAAAACTGTGACAGATGGCATCGAATAATGTCATNCCTGCAATCCAGTAAGCTAAAGCGCANATAACGGTCAGACTGATATATATTGACCACAGGGCTATAGCCGTTTGTTTGATCCTGGGCGTCAGTTTGCTGTCTTTAATGGGACCGGGCGTTTCTGCTCGATACAATTGCATACCCCCTATACCCAGCATAGGTAAAATAGCGACTGCCAGCACGATGATGCCCATGCCGCCCAGCCACTGGAGTTGCTGTCGGTAATAGAGCAGTGATGCTGGCAGCTGATCGAGGCCGACTATAACCGTACNGCCGGTGGTTGTTAATCCAGAGAANGATTCAAAAAANGCATCTGCCAGTGTCAGGTCAAGCAGTACAGCATCGTAAAATGGCAATGCGCTGAAACAGCCTAGAGCAAGGTAACAAAGAACGGTAATNAAAAAGCCGTCGCGGGTNTTCAGTTCTTTCTGATAGTTTCGAAACACAAACCAGAGGGTTGCGCCTGATAGGAAGATGGTGACCATNGATTTTACGAAGACTTCGTAGGCGCCATCCTGGTAGAGCAGGGAGACAGCAATTGGCGGCAGCATGGTGGCACTGAAAAACAGCAGCAAAGCACCAAGAATTCGAAAAGTAACGCCGATCTGCATGAGCTAGAAAAAACTCAAAGGNGCCTGAAAGAGCACCTCGACTTCTTTTATTTTTGTTTTGTCTACCAGAAACAGAATGAAGTGGTCATCAGGTTCTACCACAATATCATCATAAGCAATGAGAACTTCGCCAGCTCGGACCAGTGCGCCNATATTGGTTCCCGAAGGTAGTTGGATATCACCCAGGGTTTTACCTATGACCTTGGATGAATTCTGGTCGCCATGGGCTATCGCTTCTANCGCTTCGGCTGCCCCTCTCCTCAGCGANTGAACTTGAACCACATCGCCGAGNCGAATATGGGTGAGAATNGCGCCAAGGGTTGCCATTTGCGGGGACACCGCAATGTCGATGTCCTGTTCGTGAATGAGATCAGTATAAGCAGAATTATTGATCAGCGTGATGACCTTCCGAGCGCCTAGACTNTTTGCCAGCATCGATGACATGATGTTAGCTTCGTCATCGTTGGTAACAGCACAGAATACGTCAGTCTCTTCAATATTTTCCTCCAGTAACAGTTCACGATCGGATGCNTTGCCGTTGAGAACAATCGACCTGGAAAGTGATTCGGCCAGGGCTTCACAGCGTTGTCGATTTTGCTCGATAATACGAACACCGTATTTTTTTTCAATTTGGATTGCTAAATTCTCACCTATCTGACCNCCCCCGGCAATAATGACTCGCTTATTGGGCTTTTCATTCTGGCGTAATTCACTGGTGACGGTTTGAATGTGCTCAGCAGCCGCAATAAAAAAGACCTCATCGTCTGCTTCTATAACGGTGCTTCCTTCTGGGATAATAGGGNGATCCTTGCGAAATATGGCAGCTACGCGAGTTTCAANCAGCGGCATATGNTTGTGAAGAGTTTTAAGCTGCTGGTTAACCATCGGACTATTACTGTGCGCTTTGAGCCCAACCAGTTTGACCTGGCCGCTNGCGAAATCTATTACCTGTAATGCTCCAGGGTTATCGATGAGACGCTGAATATCATGGGTTACGATTTCTTCCGGGTTAACGATATGATCCACTGGGCTTGCATCATCTCTGAATATGCCGCCGCTGGTTAAATAGGCTCTAGAGCGAATTCTGGCTATTTTTGTTGGNGTGTGGAATACCGTGTAGGCCACCTGGCAGGCCACCATATTGACTTCGTCATTATCGGTGACNGCAATTAACATATCGGCATCTTCGGCACCGGCACGATANAGGACGTCCGGGTGAGAGGCCATNCCTGTAACAGTTCGAATATCGTAGCGGTCCTGCAGATCGCGTAATCGATTGGCGTTGGTATCAACGACAGTAATATCGCTGGCTTCCTTTACCANGTTCTTTGCTAACCCAGCGCCGACCTGTCCAGCGCCTAATATGATAATTTTCATAGCATTATGCTCGCGCTGGTTTTCTNTANATGNGCGAAATAAAACCCATCGTGGGACCCTACTGTTGGNAGCAATTGATATCCTNGCGATTGGCGATGGCCGATNCTTAATGGGATGTCAATAGTTTCGGCATCGCTGTGNTGCTGAACGAACGCGGNTACCAGGTGTTCATTTTCTTGAGGAAGAATTGAACATGTAACATAGACAAGGCTTCCTTCTGGTTTCAACATTCTCCAGCAGTTCTCCAGTAGTTGTCGCTGAATAGATACTAGCTTATCAATATCATTTGCTTGGCGCAGTAATTTAATATCAGGATGCCGGCGGATGACACCGGTTGCTGAACAGGGCGCATCCAGGAGAATTTTGTCGAAACAGGCCAGTTGATCATCNTCGATTTGTAGTAGATCCTGNTGAATGATGTCTCCCTGCAACCCCAGACGNGTAAAATTATCCTGGACCATGGCTAGCCGNTCCGAGTTAGAATCTATTGACGTTAACGTAATGCCTGGTTCGACCTCGAGCAGGTGACAGGATTTACTGCCTGGCGCTGCACAGGCATCTAGAATATGGTCTCCTGCGNCTGGCTTAAAGATGAGGNTGGCGAGCTGGGCAGCTTCGTCCTGTACACTCACAAAACCCTGCTTGAATGCAGGTAATCNTTCGACTGGTACGGGTTCCATTAGCGTCAGACAGTNCGGACTATNNTGGCTTTCGATGCANCCGAGGTCTTCTGCCTTGAGTTTTGTTATATAGTCGTCGCGTGAAATTTTTTGGCAGTTGATACGCAGGTGCATCGGTGCTGGCGTGTTATTGGCGTCGATAATGTGTTGGTAATGTTCCGGCCAGTATTGCTGGACGCTGGCAGTGAACCAGTCTGGATGATTGCTGATNGCGGCATCACTGGTCAATGCCTTATGGCGAATGTTTTGAGCGTCTCTGAGGTATCGCCTNANGGTGGCGTTGACCAGGCCTCTGGCCCANGCTTTATTAAATGCCTTGCTGGTTTCAACTGCTGCATTGACTGAGGTATGTACGGGCTGAGCAAGGTGATCNACAGCGTAAAGNCCGCACATGATGAGTAATTCAAGGTCGATATGNTTTTGGTTAAGTGGTTTGTCCAGGAGTTCATGGGTGATTGCCTGGAGTTCAAAGAATTGACGTAGCACGCTGAACACCACCTGNTTGCCCAGAGCATCCAGGCCTTTACCGGAAAAGCTGGTTTTTTCGATGACCACCTCGTGTAAAGCCNGGACTTCATTCTTAAGGTTACGCATGCGATAACGTCTGAAATTGGTTTCCTGTTTTAAAGAGGCTCGCCCGTGCGTTTCTGATNTGCGGTCCTCGNACCAGGGTTCCTTTACCCCCNGGTATCTGGAGACCAGTTATCTTTAGGTTATCTGTTCCACAGGCGATGGTCAGGCCCTGCTTGGTTGCGGCAATAATAGTACCAGGGCTTGACTGCTCGCCTGGTTCANTTGGTTTATGGGTCGTGTCTACCTCTGCTTCCCAGATNCGAATCCTGAGCTCATCCAGGATACNAAAAGCGATGGGGTCTGGATTGAGCGCGCGAATAGTGCGCTCCAGGTTTACAGCAGAATCGTACCAGTTGAGCCTGGCTTCGGTTTTGCTGATTTTTTTGGCATAGGTCAGACCAGACAATGACTGTGGTTTTAGCTGGGCTGTCTGAGTTTCCAGTTGGTCCAGCGTATTCAATAAAGCATCCGGGCCCAGTTCNGCCAGTNTATTGAGNAATGTGCCTGCTGTTTCCTTGCTGGCAATGTTGACCTCTCTGGTTTGGTAGACNGGTCCGGTATCCAATCCCGCATCCATGGNCATTATTGAAATACCGGTTTTNTGGTCGCCTGCCATGATGGAGCGTTGTACCGGCGCAGCCCCGCGCCACCTCGGNAGGACAGACCCATGGACATTAATAGCGCCGTATCTTGGNAGGTCTAATATGCTTTGGTCGAGAATTTGCCCATAGGCAACCACTACCAGCACATCTGCGGCATTCGAATAGAGTAATTCGGCGNTTAACTTGTGCGGTTGAAATAAGGGTAAATGGTAGTGCACAGCCANTTGTTTGACAGGGCTGGGTCTTTTTTGTTTGCCGCGTTTACCGGGTTTATCAGGTTGNCTTATGACACCCGTTATGGTGTGTCTGCTGTTNACNAGGGCCTGCAGATGAANGGCTGCAAAATCTGGNGTTCCAGCAAACAGGATGTTCACTTACTAGTCCTTCATCTTCTGGATTTTNAGGAGTTTTTTTCGAATCAACTGTCGTTTAGTCGATGACAGGTANTCAACAAACAGTTTTCCTTCTAGATGATCCATTTCATGCTGTATACAGATCGCCAGNGTGCCATTGGCTTCCTTTGAAATTGGATNGCCATGTTGATCTATGGTGTCAATCAGGATCTCGCTGGACCTGGTTATGGTCTCATAGAATCCAGGAATTGATAAGCAGCCCTCCTGGCTTTCGGTGCAGCCATAAGACTCTCGTATCACCGGGTTTATCAGTATCAGAGGGTTATCCTGGNTCTCGGATACNTCGCAAACAATCAGTCNCCTGTGAATATTGACCTGGGTTGCCGCAAGGCCAATGCCGGGAGCCTTGTACATAGCAGCCAGCATTTGGCTTGCCAGGTCGTACTCCTTTGCNGTGACGTTGGCGATAGGCAGGGCTTTTTTTCTAAGCCGAGGGTCTGGGAATTCCAATATTTCTAGGGTAGACATATCAAGTATTAAAGTCCTGATGTTTTAATGAAGCGGTNCTGATAAGATAATTTCGAGACTCTAGTTAGGCCTGCTGGTTNAGTTGATGGAGTTGATCGATGGGCAATTGTAGCGCGATTAAGGAAGGGATTCTCCTCATGATTAGGATTTTAAGATGGTCTTTTGTGATGATANTTTTGACCTTTGGGCAGCTCCNGGCNGATGAGCTGCTAAGACCGGATCATCCCGATCGATATATGGTAAAAAAAGGTGATACGCTTTGGCATATTGCTNCATTGTTCCTCAAGCAAGCCTGGCNTTGGCCACAGATCTGGGAACTGAACCCTGACATAGAAAATCCTCATCTGATCTATCCCGGTGATAGTCTCAGCCTGANATTCGTTGATGGTCAACCCAGNTTGGATTTAAGAAGAGGTGACGATGCCAGAACCTTAGTGCTGANAGTGAACAGGACGGGGGGAAATGACTTTGAAAAGCTTTTACCNAGAGTAAGGACAGAGNCTCTGGTGAGCAGCATTCCTGCAATATCGCTTGAAGATGTATCAAGTTGGTTTGCTCAGGGCAGGATTGTTGAAAAAGGCACTCTGGCTAATGCNCCCTATATTCTGGCAGGGGTATCTGAACGCCTGATATTTGGCCCGGGAGATAAATTTTATGGACGAGGCAACTGGCCAGACTTGACCACTGTTTTTGGCGTTTTTCGGGAAGGTCAAATTTATAGGGATATTGAAAGCAGGGAAATTCTAGGTTACGAAGCGCAGGCCGTTGGCATGGCCCGGATGCTCAGTAGAGAAGGCGACCTGGCGACTTTTGAGTTATTGTCAGTAGAAGAGGACGTCAGGGTAACAGATCGCCTACTGCCGACGGAAGAACGGAAATTACAACCTTCGTTTTACCCTAAACCCCCCGAGCAACCTATACATGGGGTTGTTATAGCCATAAGCAAAGGCCTTAGCATGGTTGGTAAGAATGGTGCTGTTGTGCTTAACCAAGGTGAATCGCAAGGCTTATCTGCCGGGACTGTTTTGGCGGTTCATAAGAAAGGTCAGGTTGTTCGGGACCGAGTCAAAGGAGAGCGTGTTGAGTTGCCCTCGGAACGGGTCGGTCTGATTATGATCTATCGCAGCTTTAAAAAAATGGCCTATGGAATCGTGCTGGAGACTAACTCACCCGTGCGAGTCGGCGACGAAATCTCCCAGCCCTGACACGGCGGCCGGCTTAACGCTTACACATCATATCCACCAGGACGTCTGGTTAGTTGTTTCTTTTACTTCCATAGTTGTGCCTGGTTTGAAGGGCATCTGGCTTCATGGGCCTCAATTTAATAGCCGCTTTAATCGATGATTTCGATTGCCGGGCATTTCTATCCAATGGTCATTATAACAAGGGCGTCTCTATGCAAAGGCCTTTACAGCAGGGCGTATCTTTGTAAAGGCCTTTACAGCAGGGTATCTCTTTATAAAGGCTTTTACAGC
>NZUN01000157.1 GCA_002697205.1 Gammaproteobacteria bacterium | reverse complement strand
GGTAGTATTGTTTACACCACGCTTTCTCTGGGCTACGAGGTGTCTCATAGTTACGTCAGGCCCTTGATGCTGCAGGCCGCTGAACAGTCAGGTTTAACCGATCCTTTCGTGCATATCACCCTATTGGGGGATTTTGCTGTGACTTACAAGGTGAGTGGATTACTCAATGACGTACAATTGATTCTTACATCAAAATCTCGGTTAAACCAAAATCTCCTGGATGTGCTGCACCTGGCGGGGATCGAAATAGTGTCTCCCAGCGTGGCACGGCACATCCAGCAGAATGAAAGCACCCGCCTCATCCCTGGCAGATTTCCGGTGCACAAGGATCAGAATCTGGTTCAGGCAGAAGAGATTGTGTTTGACAAGGCCATTGAAGCAAAGGAGCTGATGGCTGCTCGGAAATTAATCCTGAGGCGCCTGGATGAGAAAAAACAGGAAAAGTCTAGTGATGCTGAAATACTGGAGGCAGAACTGGAATTAATTGAGGATCAACTGGCAGCACTGCAGACCTAGCCGAGTTTTGAATAGGCTGGCATAGACATTATTTGTAGCGAGGTTGTAATGAGTTCAACAGAGATACTGCTTCCGGTATTTGGCATGAGTTGCCACAACTGTGAACGAAAGGTAGAGGCCGGCATAGACGAGCTTGCAGGGGTATCCTGGAGTAAGGCAGACCATAAAGAAAACAGCCTTTGTGTCAAAGGCGCAGTATCCGTTGCTGCCTTGCAGCAGCAGATCCTTGATCTGGGTTACCAGTTAACGCCGGAGGTAGCAGCAAGGTTTGATCCCGAGCAGCCGGTCTCTTCATATAGTGATGTCCCTGGCTTTAACTTAGATGTCAGCGGTATGAGTTGTGCCAGTTGCGTGCGGTCGGTTGAACGTGCCTTGCTGGCATCTCCCGACGTGGTTCAGGCAGTGGTTAATTATGCTGGAGGAACAGCCTTTGTGAGGAGTCACGGAGGCCAGCAAAGTTTGCTGGACGCGTTGGCTGGTGCCGGATATCCGGGGCGACCACACAGCGATGACCTAGATGAACAGGAACGCAGGATAAAGTCAGATTTTTCAGCAGCAGTGTTTAGGTCAGGGCTGGCGCTCGCGGCCGGCATCGTTTTCATGGTGGATATGGTTATTCCGATTCTTCCATCCCTTGCTAATAAGCCGTCATGGCTGCTGATCTCTGCGCTGGTACTGATCGTTATTGGGGTCAGTGGGGGCCATTTTTATCGTGGTGCTCTGAATTCACTGAAACACGGTGCCAGCACCATGGATACTTTGATCTCGCTAGGTACCAGTAGTGCCTGGCTGTATTCTACCGCTGTGATTGTGGCAGCGGACTGGTTTCCCTCAGCAGCACAATTTCACTACTTTGAATCTGCTCTTTTCATTATTGGTTTTGTTAACCTGGGCAAGGCTTTTGAGCAGAATGCTCGAGGTAAAGCCTCGCTTGCAGTGAGCCAGTTGCTGCGTCTCCAGCCAGCGATAGCGCATCGACTTCTGGCATCGGGTGAAATTGAAACGGTAGACTGCGAAAGGGTATCGCCGGGCGACACGCTACGGGTAACGGCAGGTGAGTCGGTCCCCCTGGATGGTCTGGTTGTTTCCGGGGGGGCGGAAATTAACCTTGCTATGTTGACAGGTGAGTTTGCCCTTAAACTGGTAGGCACAGGAGATCGCGTGACCGGTGGCTCAATGTTGGAAGCAGGCTCGGTCGATGTCTGCGTGGACCGGACTGGCGCGCAGACTACGCTATCTAAAATGATTGAACTTGTCAGGCAGGCGCAGAATAGTAAGCCGCCGATGGCTCGGCTGGTAGATGAAATAGCGGCCTGGTTCGTGCCGGTAGTAGTTAGCCTTGCCGGTATGACCGTTGTAGTCTGGTGGCAGCTCGCTACGCCTGAGTTGTTGCCATACGCCTTCATTAACGCTATCAGCGTTCTGATTATTGCCTGTCCCTGTGCGCTGGGCTTGGCTATTCCGATGTCGATTATGGTGGGTGTTGGCCGTGCTGCTAAGTCGGGAATACTGCTTCAGGACAGTTCAGCTCTGCAGGTTGCAGGCAAGATCGATACGGTTGTGGTGGATAAGACGGGGACACTCACCCAGGGAGTCCCAGTGGTACAGCGTGTTCACTATGCGCAAGGCTTCGGCGCGGAAGATTTGGCCGATTGCCATACCCTGTCGACACATTCCCATCATCCTTTGGCCAAGGCAGTTAGCCGATACTGCCTGCAGGCAGGGTTAACCGCAGTTGCAGTCAATGACGTGGAGTCAGTAGTCGGCCGCGGTATTACCGGCTTGCGCGGTTCAACTCAGGTCGCCTTGGGGAGTTTGCTTTTTTTGCGGGAGTTGGGCATGCAGCGCTCGCAAGGACTACCAGAGAGTGTGAACGGGCCCGTAGTTTACTGGGGAAGTGAAGGCAAAATAAAAGGCGTTTTTCAGTTGCAAGATGAGTTGCGTGAGTCGAGCAAGTCTGTGGTTGCCAGCCTCCAGTCCAGGGGTTTACAGGTCATTATGCTAACCGGTGACCATGAGGCCGCGGCCCGGCGCATTGCCGCCGAATTACGCCTGGACGTTTTTCACGCTGCAATGACCCCACACGACAAGTTTTCTTTTATTCAGACATTGCAGGCCCAAGGGAAAAAAGTTGCCATGGTCGGTGACGGGATAAATGATGCTGCGGCTTTGTCAGTGGCAGATGTCAGCTTTGCCATGGGCCAGGGCACTGATGTTTCTATACAGGCTGCAGATGTGACTTTATTGAATAATAATCTGGACGGCGTAATACAACTGCATCAGTTGTCTACACAGGTCGTTAAAAACATGTGGCAGAACCTCAGCCTTGCTTTTGGTTATAATATTTTGTTGATACCCATCGCTGCTGGTGCGCTTTTCCCGGTTTTTGGAATATTGATTCATCCAGCTTTAGCGGGTTTTGCGATGGCGATTTCTTCAGTTTCAGTGGTTTTAAATGCCCTCCGCTTGAGCCGGTCAACCTGACCTAACGGCTTTGACTCAGGTTGAAGGACTTGTGTTAAAGGACGTGTGTTAAAGATCTTGGGTTGAAGGGGCAAGCTTAAAGACAATGGCCGACAGCAATCATTCGGAACCTGTCGGATCGCCAACAGCGTCCTCGGCTTCGGCGTAAAACAGGGTCAGGGAGAGCATTCTGAACAGGCCGTGCACCATTTTGCTGTAGGGCATGGTGATAAAAAATCCGAANACAAAGCCTAGATGCACGAGCAGTAANGTCGGCATGGCGTTAGTCTCCCTTAGCNCCAGTAAAAGCAGGCCTGATAANGCAATCAGCCACAAACTAGTGGTCAGTGTCANGTCCAGTTGCAGNTGCAATTGACCCATCTGCCTGGCGCGGCGCTGATTAAACTTAAGGTAAATGAAACCACTGGTGCCTGACAGTAGCATGAGCCCACCNAGAGTCCCGATTAAAACAGGGATGCTCTGGTATGGGTAGGGTGCGGNGATACCCAGNAGGTAGTGATAAGCAGTTGCTATGCAGGTCGAGACAAAACACANTAGAAATCCCCANAGGGTCAGCTGATGNGAATATCGCTTCCATGGTGATGGTTCCTCGCTGTCACCGGGGCATCCAACATTGTTATGTTTGGATAGATGAGTGAGGTTCAGACTGGCTCGAATGGCTTTATTCAGTGCGCCCAGATTGAAGGACAGGGTGGCTTTATTGGTGATAGTTCGCCAATAACGGCGCATACCCAGAAGGAGGGCAATGCTGGCGCAAGCNAATGTCAGGCCAGCAAAGGCGACCATGACGGAATGACTGATGATGCTGTAGAAATTCCCAGAANCCGTGGTTTCATCGATGCTGACTGATGTGTTACTCAGGTACATGAGCAGGGCCATGCATAGCCCGGTAATGAGACTTAGCCAGGTTGGATTGTTCTGGAAGAGTTTGCCTGCNCGCNGTGGCCAGGCGTAACGAGCATAATTTTCTGCCCGTAGCAGGCTCAGTGCTTTAGGCACATCGATGCCAAATTCGTGGGGCGGTGCATACTGACAGGCCTGATAGCAGGCGCCACACTGGTGACAGAGATTCGCNAGATAATCCAGNTCCGGATTATCGAAAACCCTNCGGTAAGTGATCGCCTTAAAGACGGGACAGTAGCCTTCACAGTATCTGCAGGCATTGCAGACGGTCAGCGTCCTGTCGGCTTCTACCGAAGGATCGACGCTGGAAACGTCGATATTTAGTNGATTTTCAATCTCGTTCATAGGCTAGTTCCCGGGTTCTGAGCAGGCATTTGTTACCGGCGAGGTTTTGTACTGGTCTTGGGCAGCCTTCTGGGCTCAACCCATGTTCGGCGCCGGTTACAGGCATGATGCGGCCTCCCGGCCGGCAATGCGCCCGAATACGCCGCCGATAGTCATGCCGGTGCCGGCGCAATAACCNTGGCCTAAGATATTGCCGGCCATAATTTCACCGGCTGCAAAAATGTTTGGAAATGGTTTGCCAGATTGGCCAATTGCATTGGCAGTTGAGTTAACCTCAAGCCCCAGGTAAGTAAAAGTAATGCCTGGTTTCAGCGGAAAGGCAATGTANGGGGGTGTGTCCAGGGGTAGCGCCCAGTTACTCTTGCAGGGTTCAATGTTCTGGGTGGCGAGGCCGTCCAGCGTCTTTGCCTGNAACTCGCCGCTGCAGGTGCNGTNATTAAAATGATTGATGGTNGCTTGTAAAGCAAGCGGATCAATGTCCAGAAGGCCAGCCAGCGTTTTTATATCATTGGCAACAATCGGTGGATACACGGAAGGCATGTAAAGGCCGACAGTCTTGCTGTCTAGAATGGCAAAGGCGATCTGTTCGGGTTGCTGGGCAACCAGTCTTCCCCAGATTGCNTAGCGTTTCGGCCAGTAGTCTTCGCCTTCGTCATAGAATCGTAGCGCTTTGTTATTGACGACAATGCCGTAGCTGACACAATCCAGACGACTCACGATTCCGCCATCGTACTTAGGTGCNCTGGCATCTATGGCNACCGCATGGCATTGCNTAGCATCACCGGTTAATCTGGCCCTGTGGNGTATCATGTCTTTTAATGGCAAGCCCTTATTGTATGGGGTTCCCCTGATCAGAAAATTATCAGCTGCCTTNCCCCAGATTGAGCGCATCCAATCCTCATTTGCCTGGAAGCCGCCACTGGTNAGAATTACAGCATCTGCCGNTATATNAGTACGCTGACCTCGATGGTCGCATGATAGCGCCTTGAATCGATCGTCGCATAAGTCGAGCTGCAGGACTTCCGTCTCATANCGAATGTCAACACCAAGCGCNTCAGCCTGGTGATAAAGCGAGTTTAGCAGGGCCTTTCCTCCGCCCAGNAAAAAAGCATTGGTTTTTTCCAGATTCAGCGAACCGCTGATTGCCTTTTGAAAGGTCACGCCGTGCGCGCCGAGCCACGNCAGCAACGCTTCACTTTGGGTGATCATTATGCTGGCAAGAGCCTGGTTGGTGTTACCNGAGGTGACCGTTAGTAGATCCTGCAGATACTCAGCTTCGCTATAAGCACCAACCAGAGTGGCGGTTGGTGCCTGATGAGCGACTCTTAAGTTGCGCGTATGTCGCGAATTACCGCCGCGCATAGTTTTAGGTGATACTTCTAAAAGTAATACCGCTGCACCGCTTTCTGCGGCTGTAATTGCGGCACACAACCCAGCATGGCCGGCGCCGACAACGATGATATCGGCCTTTTGCTGAACTGATTTGGTTAAGGTCATTTTTTTAGCTGGCATTCATTGAGATTAAATTAGTACTGGCTGTTAATCAGGGTGCTAAAGTGGATTGGAAGGTTCCCTGTTTGGGTTTTACCTTTTCTGTAAAGAGGGTTAAATTTAGGCAAAAGAGGACTGCCCCATGCAAATACAACCCCTGGATGCCAGCTTCGGTGCAATTGTGACTGGTGTCAACCTGGACAGGATGGATAAGCCGCTATTGTCCGCAATCCATGAAAGCTGGCTTGAATATGGTTTGCTGATTTTCCCAGAACAGTTTCTAACTAATGAGGCGCAGATCACATTTGCCCGCAACTTCGGTGAGCTTGAGATTGATCTGGCTGCGATCTCAAACCTGTTGCGAGATGGCAAGGTTCGCGATGACCAGCCCGATGATGAGGTGCTGAAAGTACTCAAGGGGAATATGGGCTGGCATATGGACAGCACTTATATGCCGGTGCAGGCTACCGGTGCTGTGTTTACTGCCCACGTTGTTCCAGTTCAGGGCGGTGAAACTGCCTGGGCTGATATGCGTGCGGCTTATGATGCTTTACCTGCTTCACAGAAAGAGGAGGTCAACGGATTGAAGGCCTACCATTCGCTCTACTTCAGTCAGAAAAGAGCGGGATTCGGGCCATCTGCAAATGGCAGCTATATTGGTTATGGATTTAATAATCAGGAGCCACCGTTGCGTCCTCTGGTAAAGATTCACCCTGAAACAGGCAGGCCGAATCTGGTGATTGGCCGACATGCTTACGGCATTGAGGGATTGTCTGCTGAAGCATCAGAGAGGCTGCTTACTGATCTGCTTGAATTTTCCTGTCAGGCGCCCAGGGTCTATCAACACCGATGGCAGGCAGGAGATGCAGTACTCTGGGACAATCGCTGCCTGCTGCACCGGGCCTGTTCCTGGGATCTGCGCGAAGCCAGAGTGATGTATCACACGAGGATTGCAGGAGATCCTTCCAGTGAATTTGCGGCAGCGGTGTAGTAACCGCTTTACCCCTGCGCTATAAGCTGAGGAGGTAAATGGCTTTACCAATAGGCTAGGTCGCGCTAGGTGATCGGCTGCGCAGAGTTACCGTAAACAGAGCCAAGCCCGACAATACGGTGATCACACTTAATACAGCCAGGGCCTGGACCAATAGATGATTGAAATTGTCCCTGTTCTCATAGTCCATGATATGTAACGCCCAAAGGAGATCAAACCAGCGCCAGGCATTGGTACGAACCGCCTGTAAATTGCCAGACCCTGCGCCAACGTAAAAGTGAGCGTCTTCTTCTTCGATCCTGACCTGCCAGGCTGGTAATTCACGACCGCGATATTCGCTGTCTGGTGCCACCGTCTGAATTAGTTTGATATCGGCAATGGTGCCAGTGGTTCCTGCTCGCACTATTTCAAGGGCCCGTTGCTCTGATATAGCGTTGAGTTTCTCTCCGGTCAGGGCATCGAGGCGAAGCGAGCCTATAAGGTAGATGGGGTTGCCATTTGAGTGCGACAGGCGTATTTCGCGACTCGTTTTGTCTTGCAGATCCGGATGTAATTTGAGTGCCTGATCGGGGGACATCCATTGATGTTTGCTAACAGGAATTGCAGGTTGGGCCTTACGTAAGTGGTCTCCATGGATTTCTTCAATGGGTAAGAGGGTGAAATAAAGTCCGCTGACAGTCCATAGCAGGAGTTGAATACCGGCGACTACGCCGAGCCAGCGGTGCATTTGCCTGAGGATGTTCTTATTTGAGAGGTTCATCGTGTCTGTTCTCTAGGTTAGATGAGCGGTCGGTAGTACACCGCAATCGCCGGGATGGATAATAACGGATCAGTTAAACAAATATACAGGTTGCCCGTAACTCGATGGAGGATCGCGCCGGATTACCCTGTGGGACGTCTGGATCAGCGAAGGCAGAATGAGGTGTCCAGTACGGTTTCTTGGCGCCGAGCAGTTGCGAATCATAAGTCCTGAAAACAATTATTTCTTCATCGTTCATTTCTGGATAGGTGTGCCACAGGTGTTCGCTGGGTGACACGGGTGCCTCGACCCCTAAAGTCTCGAAATCAAACCCACCACCCGCGTAATCAGTCACCGGGATAGCTCTGACACTTCTTTTTGGAATTGTTCTGGCATCACAGAAGGCGATGGGGAGGTCCATTTTTAATGGTCCTAAATTACGCCAGAATTGGATAATAATCAGCCGGGTGGCATTATTTATCGTCGCAGCAGTTAAACCGATGGTGCTGAGTTCCTGTTGGGCCAGGGCGTTATCGGCCTGCTGATAGTGGTCCTTGATCAGAGTACCATAGCTATCTGCAAAATCTGAATGGACAAAAGTGATTGGAGCCAGGTCCGAGTGCAGACTAGCCTGTTCTGGGTTCCGCCTGATATGTCCGGAAACCAGCGCATAGTTACAGCCGGTTAATTTTTTGGCCAGTTGGCGGATTTCGGGGTAATGGGTATTTTCGACTTCAGAATCTGACGCCCAATCCTGTACTGAAGAAACATGACGCTGCAATTCAAAGCCCCTTTCCTGCCAGTTTTCCTGCTTTAGAATCCGACTATTGTGTATCGAAACTGATACCGCCATGGTCTCATTGCTATTGGGGCGCAGATAGTTCATATCCGCTCTGAAAGTGGCATTGTTCAAGGTATGGACTCAGATTAAAGTATATAAAATACTCCCTGTCGAAAGCGACTGCAAATGCGAGGACGGTCCAGAGCTGTAATGTGTAAATACCTGAGATAGTGGGTGAGCGTTAGGGTCGCCTGTCTCACAGTCTCTAGCAGTTAGTCATAAGGCTATTTTGGGCTGCTGCACAATCAAGCTGACAGCACAGAGAAGGGCTGTTTTTCTGGCCTGGTAATAACTGATAGAGTGTTGTTTACCCGTCACGGTTTGCAGGTAGCAGTATACCAGACAGACATTCTCCAAACCGGGTGGCTTTTAGCTTCAAGGAGCCTTCAGCTACAAGGAGCCTTCAGCTTTAAGGAGCCTTCAGCTACAAGGAGCCTTCAGCTACAAGGAGCCTTCAGCTTTAAGGAGCCTTCAGCTACAAGGAGCCTTCAGCTACAAGGAGCCTTCAG
>NZUN01000156.1 GCA_002697205.1 Gammaproteobacteria bacterium | reverse complement strand
ATAAAGATCGAGGATTGCTCATCCAGGGCACACGAGAATGGCGTAACTACACAGTGAGAGCCCAGGTAACCCCGCATCTGGCGGCGGCCAGTGGATTGGCTATAAGAGTCCAGGGATTGAACCGATATTATGCCTTCCTGTTAACAGCCCCTGGAGAACTCAGGCTGATCAAACGAATTCACCATGAATCCTGTCTGGCTAGACTTTCATTTGACTGGCAGTTCGGAAACCAATACGCGCTTTGGCTACGCTGTGACGGCCCAAACCTGACTGCTGGTATCAATGAACAAACGCTTTTTGAGGTCACCGACCATGACCTAGATGCGGGCGGTATTGGCCTGGTCATTGAAGAAGGTCGGTGTGCCTTCGAAGCGGTGTCGGCAAAATCCGACAGCTGATGGTCAGTCTTATCGAATCAAAAACACTATGAAAAACACCCTCATCGAAGTCAGGCAGCTATTTCGACTTGCCTTTCCGCTAATGGGTGCCCAACTGGCTCAGATGGGTATGGGTGTCGCCGATGCCATTATGGCTGGAAACTATTCATCAGTAGATCTCGCCGGAGTCGCTCTTGGGACAAGTATTCTCTGGCCCGTAATGCTGCTGTTTATGGGTTTAGTGCAGGCCGTCACGCCAACCGTTTCACAATTAAATGGCGCACGCAACTACCTGGAAATAGGCGAAGTGATAAGGCAGGGATTATGGTTAGCGCTCATTGGCGGGATATTAGGTTCTTTCATCTTAAACAATATCGGAGCGGTATATGAATGGCTGAATGTCGATGCCGCGGCTGCCGCTATATCCATACCCTATCTTGCCATGTGCTCAATGGGCCTGCCTGCCTTGATGTGTTTTTTTGCGCTACGTTTCCTGGCAGATGGAATGGGTTTTACCCGGCCGGCGCTGCTAATTTCCGTATCAGCTCTGGCCCTGAAAATTCCTTTAAACTACATTCTGATCCACGGAAAGTTGGGCTTGCCTGAATTGGGCGGTGTCGGCTGCGGGGTGGCCCAGGCTATCATTATGTGGTTCCAGCTGTTCCTAGTGGTATTCGTTGTGACCAGCAGACGTTTTCACAAGACGCACTGGTTAAGGCGGATTACCCCGCCCGATTGGCTGCGCATTAAGCGCCTACTAGTCATCGGTCTACCTATCGGCGCCACTATTTTTGCTGAAATAGGGCTATTCTCTTTTACCACTTTACTACTCGGTCAATTTGGAAGTGAGGTCGTTGCCGCTCACAATATCTCCATGAATATTAATGGCGTATTCTTCATGCCGCCGATGGCATTAGGAATGGCCGCAACCATCCGGATTGGCTTTAGGGTGGGTGAGGGGGATGCTCTGCATGCGCGCTCAACAGCGCTTATAGCCATGTGTTCCACTATTCTGGTTGCCCTTTTCGGAGCGCTTTTCATCTTCTTGCTGCGAAAGGAACTGGTCTTACTCTACACCCCTGAACACAACCTTGTTAACCTGGCCAGTCAACTACTGCTATTTGTCGTCTTTTTCCTGCTTTTAGATGCATCCCAATCTACAGCAGCAGGCGCTCTTAGAGGCTACAAAGATACCCGGGTACCTATGGTCATTGCATTGTTTAGCTTCTGGGTGATTGGCTTGCCTATAGAATGTGCGCTGGGTTTCGGTTGGCTGGGAGAACCCATGGGCATCTATGGTTTCTGGATTGGACTGTCCTGTGGCGTGGCAACCGCGTCGCTGCTGCTGACACTACGCCTCTGGGTAGTCAGTGGCAATGCCAAAATAATTCATCGCCTCAGTCTGCGCTGAAGCTGTGCTTTATCTCAATATTTCAATGTCAGATAGACCATTCATCAAAATTCTGCAACCAGAGCCTTCCACCAGACTTGGGAGAAGGATTGTAGGAGCGATAACCGAGCAATCGCTTAATCCTATCGGAACGATTGGCGACTATTTCCCGGGGATAAACAAAGCAAGCCGCTTCCTCTGGGGTAAGCCAGCCAACCACAAAACTCATATGAAGCGCCAGACGCCAATCCCCCTCCGATAGGTTTTCACCACCACCATGTATTACCTTGCCGCTGTAGAGAAGCGCACTACCTGCCGATAATTCTGCCGGTATGGTGTCCTCGGGGTTACCCTGCCTACGGTAGTCCTGCCAGAGATGACTGCCAGGGATCACCCGGGTTGCACCGATCGCTTCACTGATATCGTCAAGAGCAAGAATCATGCTGATGGTCACTTCTGGCATATTAGGCCATGCTAATTTGGCCAATGAAGGCCAATTCTGACAATCCCGATGCAACAACTGCGCTGGCTCACCCGGACCGATCAACATTGCCTGGGCCGTATTCAACCAGTAATTAGGGCAATCAGGATCTAATAGGGCATCTGCCAGCATCTTCATCAAAGGGTTTTCCAGCAAATCGAAAAACACGGGAGTCAACAAACCGATGCCGGTAAACCTGATGGTATTTCGGCCATGAAAAACCTGCCACCCAGGATCCTGTGCCGCTGTACCGGGTTTGTTAAGGCGTGCTTGATTTACAATAGACTGCCTTAGCTCAGTTATTGCTGAACGACTCATCAGGTCATCGACTATGACCGCGCCTGCATCCTTAAAATGGGTTAACAGGGTTTCCGGTTTAGTCTCGTTTGACACATGGGTGATTTTCATACCATTGCGACCCGTTTTTCATGAGTAATGTTTGGCAGAACCGGTCTGCTCGCCCGGGCAATGAAAACAGCCTATCGCTTACAACGCCAACAGGACTATGGCGCTTAATTCCCAGCCTTTATTTTAGATTGCAGCAAGGTCTCGTATACGCTGCCCATCCATGCTGGTTTGTTTCAATCGATGGGCAGTTAACACGGCGACCAGTACCAGACCCAATAGCAAACCAACCCAGAAGCCAACAACGCCCTTGCCGATGCCCGCCAAGAAGCCATAGCCTATCACTGCACCAAGGGGTAGTGCCACAAGCCAATAACCTATGACAGAAATAATCAATGGCACCTTAGTATCCTTATAACCCCTTAGCGCACCTATCAGGGTGGCCTGGACACTGTCAAAAAATTGAAATAAGGCAATTACAATCAATACCGTGGCGCTCAAGGTTATTACTTCAAGGTCACTGCTATAGATCCGCGGAAGCCAATTCCGGGTTATCAGTAGCAGTGTACTTGCAAGCACTGCATAAATCATAGAGACCTGAACAGCAAGCCAGGCTACTTCACGCGCCTGGCTAAACTGGCGGGCGCCGACATAGTAGCCCACCCGTATGCTCGCAGCAGAACCCAGCGTCATGGGCACAACAAAGGTGGCCCAACTGATATTGCCAGCGATAGTGTGCGCAGCCAGAGCCACTATGCCAAGCGAGCCAATCATCAAACTGATCAATGAAAAAAATGACATTTCCAGAAACATAGTAGCACCGATAGGTACCCCGATCGTTAAAATACTGGTCATTCGGGATCGTCTCGGCAGGCTAAACTTTGCAAATATTCTGGCCTCTTTAAACCATGATTGCTGGGCCAGTACCACTATCGCTACAAACTCAAACCACATGGTAATAGTGGTCGCCCAGCCGCACCCGACCCCGCCCATTTCAGGCATACCCAATTTACCGTAGACGAACACATAATTTAAAATCGCATTCACAATAAGCGCTGCGCCAGCAATGAGCATGGGAAACATCGTCCTGCCCAGGCCTTCACAGGTATAACGCAACGTGACATAGAGCATCGCTCCCGGGAGACCCCAGATCACAGCGCCTAAATATCCTTCAGCAATTGTGATGGCTGCTGCATCAACTGAAAATAGCGAGAAGATAGCCGCACTCTCAAGCAATATAAAACATAGGACAATACCAGCTATGAGCCCAAGCCAAAGGCCCTGTCTTGCCAGCGAGCCAACTTCTTCCTGCCTGCCTTCGCCAAGCAACTGTGCCGTCATAGGCGTTACCGCCATGAGTATTCCGGCTGCCCCCATAAATAAAGGCCAGAGTACTATCCCTCCCAGCGCAACGCCCGCCAGGTCAAGGGAAGAATAATGCCCCGCCATCGCTGTATCCATGAACCCCATACCCATGATAAAAAACTGGGTGCCCATCATGGGTATTGCCAGTTTTAACAGGGTTTTACATTCAGTCACTCTGTCAAACATAGGGTAGCTTCTCATAACGACTATCAGGCCTGAAGTACCAGAACCGCAATTCCGCCAGCCCTGAAATAAACCGGCAATCATTGGAAATCTTCGAGAGGATCATACAAGGCTGACCAACAGGAGGCCACTTAAACTCAGCTTAATTATTTTAACTCGGTAACAAATTCACTTAACATGGTTTAATCAAATTCAAACCATCAAAATCTGGAAATAATAT
Source organism: Gammaproteobacteria bacterium (assembly GCA_002697205.1). Classification (GTDB taxonomy): domain Bacteria; phylum Pseudomonadota; class Gammaproteobacteria; order Pseudomonadales; family Azotimanducaceae; genus UBA9926. The sequence goes on along the minus strand of NZUN01000156.1, from coordinate 12,940 downwards.
ATGAGAATTGCTGTAATAGGAGCAGGTTATGTAGGTCTGGTGACCGGCACCTGTTTTTCCGAGATGGGCAACCAGGTCATCTGCGTTGACAAGGATCTAACCAAGCTGGACCAACTCAGACTAGGCCAAATCCCCTTCCATGAACCGGGTCTTGACCAGCTGGTTTGCGATAACATCGAGGCAGGAAGACTGACCTTTAAAAGCGACATCGAAACTGCTATCGAAGATGTCGAACTGGTTTTTATAGCAGTAGGTACGCCCGCCCAGCATGATGGTAAGGCGGACATCAGCTTCATCCTGCAAGCAGCTCAGCAGATTGGACAGGCCATACAAGAACCGCTCATTGTGGTAAATAAATCAACTGTCCCCGTCGGCACTGCAGACCGGGTTCGCAGCACCATAGAACAAACCCTGAAGGATCGACAAAAGGCGATTGATTTTGATGTCATAAGCAATCCGGAATTCCTACGGGAAGGCAGTGCTGTCAAAGACTTCATGTTTCCTGACAGGATAGTCATCGGCACCGACAGTGATCGCAGCCGAAGAGCGATGGAGGACCTTTATGCGCCTTTTGCGAAGAAAGAACCGCGCTTACACTTTGTTGGCGTTCGCGATGCAGAGATGATCAAGTACGCTGCCAATGCCATGCTGGCGACTAAAATATCTTTCATGAATGAAGTCGCCCTAATGTGCGAAAAGCTGGACATCGACATAGAAAAAATTCGTTTGGGTATCGGTTCTGACCCCAGAATCGGCCCTGAATTCATCTATCCAGGCTGTGGTTACGGTGGTTCGTGTTTTCCAAAAGACGTCAAGGCGATGATTGCCATGGCCGATGAAGTCGGCGTCAAAGGAGACATATTCAAAGCGGTAGAAAACAGAAACAAGAGCCAGAAAATTCTACTGGTTAATCGCCTGCGGGAGTACTTGGGTGGCAGCTTCAAAGATCGAACCATCGCCGTCTGGGGATTGGCTTTTAAACCCGACACCGACGATATCCGAGAAGCACCTGCCATCGCCATGATCGAGCTACTGTTGAACGAAGGCGCAAGGATCAACTGCTATGATCCCAAGGCACTAGCCAATGCCCGAAACCATCTGGGCACTGAAAACATCAGTTATCTAGACGACCCATACGCCGCAACTGAAAACTCAGATGTGCTGATCGTGGCCACCGAATGGCGGCAGTTTAAGCAACCTGATTTTAGGACACTTGCTAAACAACTGAAGACGAAGTGTATTCTTGATGGCAGAAACATATACAACCCCAAAAGAGTCACCGATTACGGCTTGGATTATATTGGAATAGGCAGGAGCCGCCTTATTCAATAGTGCTTGAGTGCCTAGCAGCAGGCTGTCCGCCCAATTGGCTATGCTAGCCACCCAGGATTCAGGGCAATCAAGATGGGCCACTTCAATACCATTCTCCCCATCGGTAAAATGGCCTTTAACAAGGCGGGTTTGATATTCATGTCTAGTCGACGCACTGCACTGCATCAGTGACCTGATGTTAACCGCTGGCGTTTCCCGGCGAAGCTATAAATCATCCAGCACTTGCCGCACCTGCCAATCAATAAGGCTCCGCTGAGTTCGATAAAACATCAGGTCCTGCCAGTCTATCCCCAGTGCATTACACTCTGTAACAACCAGACTGATGTCTGTGCTGCCGACCGCAATAGTATTAATCATATGGCTGATAACCAGCCCCATTCGATAATCCTGCTCAAGCTCATCCATCGAATAACTCTCAATGCCATGTGCCCTGAGTCCTGCCAGGTAATCTGCCAGCAGCAACTTTTCGCTGGCTTGCCTGAACGGTGTAGTAGCGCAGACATTCAGCAACCGGGCGAAGTCCCATGCTCCCTGAGCTACAAATGGAAACTGCCAGTCAATCACACTGAAGTGGCCGCCCTTGGCCGTCGGGAAAAACATCTGCTTTGAGTGGTAATCCCCGTGCACAAGGGTATAGGGCCGACTGGCCAGAAAACTTAACATTTTAGGCAGCTTCTCTTTAGCGACCGCCATCAGTTCCATAGTTGCTTTGCAATCTGAAAATATCTTTGGCAGATTTTCACTGATAATCTGGGCAGCCGTAAAAGCCAAGGTAAAAAATTCAGCGTCATCAAACTGCACCAGATAGTCTTTCCCCCGGAGTAGATCCTGATTCCACCACTTGCTATGGAAAGCCGGCAGTTTAGACAGGGCTACAACAATCTGATCCTCACTGGCGGCCCAGGAAGGGGATTCCGCCGGTGCTAGATCGCGCATTAATATCACAAATTCCTGAGCTGAAAGGTCATAGGACTGATAAAGACAGTCAGGCACTGGGATGCCGGGGTCCGGGAAATCTCGATAAAAACTGGTCTCACGACGATACTGGTCATAGTTCGCAATGATTTCTTGAATGATCGTCGGATTCTGAGAAGTTATTTTGGCTACTATACTCTGGGGTAAATCAGGGGCATCGGAATCATAGGCCACATCCAGAAATATTATTTCAGCAGTCTGGCCTGGTTCCTTGGATACACGGGCGGAACATTTGACAACTTTACTCTGCCCCAGACAGCCCGAATCACCTAGTGCGCTATTCAGCCATTTGACCGTAAAATCTCCCGAATCAGCTGGTATTGCTAACATATCAATCCTCTTCTGCGCTCTGTACAGTGCTGTATAGCATTCAATTTACACTTTCAAGCTAAGCTGCCTTAGACAGTCATGGCAACAGTCGGTTAATTACAGTACATTGCTATATTTTGACGTCGGGAGCAAGTCATGCCAGGACCCTTAAATGGTATCANAATNATTGACCTGACCACGGTNATNTCAGGCCCATCNGCCACTATGCTNCTNGCNGACCAGGGTGCNGAGGTCATTAAGGTGGAATCGGTCANCNCGCCTGATCATGCTCGTGGNGCNGGNTTTGGNGAAAATCAGTTCACCCCTATTTTCTTAAATAACAACCGTAANAAACGCGGNCTGGCACTGGATCTNAAAAACGANACNGGAAAAGCCATGNTNCTNAAGCTGNCTGAAACNGCAGATGTCTTCATTCAGAATTTCAGGCCNGGCGTGGTTGANCGACTNGGNGTAGGNGAANCTAGTGGTCCGCGNCANGAANAAAGATGTTATCTATGTTTCCATCTCNGGCTTTGGNGAGACNGGNCCTCTTTCNCACAAACCNGTNTATGATCCCATTATTCAAGCCATCNGCGGCCTNACGACGGTTCAGGGAGGCTCCGANGANGTTCGNCCCCGCCTGGTGAGAACGATTCTTCCGGATAAACTGACNGGNACAGTCACAGCGCAGGCTGTCNCCAGCGCCTTGTTTCATAGAGAGCGNACCGGTGAAGGACAACACGTGCGGGTATCNATGCTAGATGCCGTAGTCTCATTCCTGTGGTCGTCTGACATGGGCGGCCAAACTTTTGTNGGCANAGAAGTCAGCACCCAGCGNGCAGCAACCTTCATTGATTTAATTTACNAAACCAAAACAACCTATATCTCTGTNTCAGCCATGGCCAACAAACAGTGGCTGNCATTGTGTGATGCCCTCGGACAACCCCAATGGAAAGATGATTCTCGCTTCAGNACGCCAGCAAAAAGAGATCTCAATGCCGATCTCAGACTACAAATGACNCAGGAAAAATTNCTAGAGAAAAGTGCCGAAGAATGGTTAACCATACTCGAGCAGGCGGGTGTCCCCTGTGCNCCGGTTCTCACTCGATCGCAGATGATTCATCACCCCCAGGTNAAGGCCAACAAACTCCTAATCGAAAGCGAACATGCCATCGCAGGTAAGATAAGGCAAGCTCGCCCNGCAGCCAGGTTTAGTCATTCTCAGGCTGAGGAAANACATGGCGCACCCATGCATGGAGAACACACCATAGAGATTCTCTCGGAAATAGGCTACAGCAAANAGCAGATTCAACAGGCAGCNGCTATAAACGCGATAACCTATCCTAAATCAAGCTGAGGTTTCGGCACTAAAGCCGAAACACTGACAATTGATCAGNCAGGCTANNGCNCAAGCCTTAAAGAACAATCGGTGCATTAGTGCCTGCGACTCTACTCGCCGGTAAATCGGGGCGGCCGCTTTTCTTTAAAGGCNCGTCTGCCTTCTGCGCCATCANCGCTGCCACTNACTCNNAGNAGNCGNTCTCNNGCNAGNGCNGCCNNNTCAGACGGACCNCTGGGAATGGTCTCTGCTACAAAACCCTTGATCGTCTGAACCACCAGNGGGGCGCTGACTTCAAGTATACGGGCATATTCAAGNGCTGCTGTCATCTGCTGACCTAGATCTACAACTTTATTGACCATACCAACTTCATAGGCTCGTTCAGCNGACAAATCCTGGCCTAATAACATGAATTCCATTGCAATTTTATGCGGTATTCGAGCAGCACAGCNGGCAATTAGCCCACCTGTAAAACCGACCTGAGCCTCTGGGTATTTAAAAATGGTATTCCGNGCGGCAACAACAAGATCNCACATCTGCACCAGTATATAAGCACCACCAACACAATACCCCTGGACACANGCGATAATAGGCTTGTCTGTCGGCACCCCAACTCCAGGCACGCCTTGCCACATTTCCTTGGGTGGATTCTTTATGTCAGCACCCACGGAAAAAGCCCGTTCACCACTGGCAGCAAGAATGGCGCATTTTTCTGCAGACAGATCAAACCGCCTGAANGCACTCCGCAGACCCTGAATCACNTTTTCATCCAAAGCATTTAACTTTTCTTCACGGTCGATGGTGATNATCGCCGTANCGCCATCCACCTCGTAGGTTACNTCCGTCATGATAAATTTCCTTATTAACAATCGAGCCTCTAACTACACCCTGACACCCTGCAGAGGAGCAATGCCTGATANACACACAAGGGCTTCANTGGCAAGGCGTCTTACTGACAGTTACTATCCCAACTCAAAATCCCGCATGCGACTGTGCGCAGAAAACTGGTTTTTCAGAAACAGCATTTGATCTCCCCTGATTCTGCCACTATGGCTCANAGCCAGATACTCGGCATGGTTCGGTATAAACGGCAACGCTAACAGCTGTAGGGAAGAGGCGGCTAAAATACTATTTCCTTTTCTTGCATTACAGCGCTTNCAGGCTGTGACAACATTCATCCAGCTATCCTGGCCGCCTCTGGACAACGGATGGACATGATCCCGGCTTAGTAAATGGCCAGGAAACTGTTTTCCACAATATAGACAGAGGTGCTGATCTCGNCGAAATAACGCTCGATTAGATAAAGGGGGTTCTTTTCCCTTACTTGCCACCACTCTGCCGTGACAGGCAATGACACTACTCAACGGAATCACCGTCTGGGTCCTCGTTAATCTNGACAACCCGCCCCTGACTTGCATGACGGTTTCCCCATAGGTCCAACTAACCATATCTCGAGCGTGGAGACAGACGGCNTCCTGCCANCTTAACCATCCAACTGGCATACCTGCATTATTAATTCGCAAGATCTTCANGCTCAATTTCGTTGTCTTCCCTTTAAAATCNAGTTTTACAGNTATTCACCGCAGAGGNGTAAAATAAGCACCTCGCCTATCAGGGATAGCTGATTCCCTGAATGTTNACCCCCACCTTCCANGGANGCACCTTCATATTGATCCTAGTTTCAGCAATTATCAAGACATGACCCCAGTGTCTGAGCGGTTNAGCGGTTAATAGTAACNGTGCAATTCCNATTAGAGNNTACTAGTCAGTCCACTGGGCCANGAAAATACANNTCGGGTGTCCACNNNGCAGATGTCAAATCATAACCAAAACTTGNCNATACNAACCAAACAGANCCACAGNCAGCCCCTTTACCGATGAACTTNCGGCTATAATGAGCTTATTAACAAATCAGCTTAGGTTTCAAGCAATGGACCAAAATACCCCGAGTCCAGGNCAAAAACNCGACAGCCTCTATGCAAAATCNAGGAAAGTGGTACCTCCTTTCGAGTTTGACCAGCAGGTTGCAAATGTCTTCCAGGATATGATTAGCCGTTCTGTTCCTGGCTATGCNCTGGTTTTNGACCTNATAGGCCTGGCAACNGCNCAGTACAGTCAAATGTCCACCAACTGCTATGACCTTGGCTGTTCTCTGGGTGCATCCGCACTCAAAATGCAGCAACAGGCTGCCGCGAACTGCAAAGTAATTGCGATTGATAATTCTTCCGCCATGATCGAGAAGTGTNAACAACAATTCACCCATCTGNGTTTAACAGATCANATAGAACTGCATTGCCAGGATATCAATCAGACGCCGATATCCAATGCCTCTGTNGTGGTTCTTAATTACACCCTGCAATTCATAGAAAAACCCGCCAGAGCGCCTCTATTGAANAAAATTCATCAGGGCATGTGTGAAAACGGCGTGCTCATTGTCTCTGAAAAAGTACGTCANAGCCGAACCAAAACACAGGATCTNCTGACAANCCTNCATCTAGACTTTAAGAGACAGCAGGGTTACAGCGAACTCGAGATAGCCCAGAAACGCNCCTCTCTGGAAACAGTCCTTATCGCCGAGAGCGAAAAGGAACATCTGCATAGGATCAGCAGCGCAGGTTTCAGTGAGGTAAGCATCATTAGCAAAGCGCTTAATTTTACAACGTTTCTAGGTATTAAAGCATGATGTCAGACCGCTGCATGGNACATTACCTGGANTCCAGCAATCAACCTTTCGAGTCAGTANCTTGAACACTAGGNNAGCACTGCCTGGTATCAATNTGCAGTCATTCTTTGAAGAAACCAGGAATTCGGCACTGAACAAATACCATAGTGNCTTCCTCAACGCATTGACAGANCGTATCGGATTCCGATCACATGGTCGCGATCAGGAATGGAACCAACGACTCAGTGCACTGCCTCAACTGGNCAANGTTACAGCGGATTTCAGCCTTGATCGAGTCTCCTTGAGCAGTGCAGAAACTATTGACCCGGTATCTCTGAGCAAAATCTTGATGGGCCTGCATCCCTGGCGCAAAGGGCCATTCGATATCTTCGGTATTCAAATNGATTCTGANTGGCGGTCCGACTGGAAATGGCGCCGGATACTGCCGCATTTAAGCCCATTGGAAGGCCGNCGGNTTCTTGATGTCGGTACCGGCAATGGTTACTTCTTNTACAGGATGCTGGGAGAGCACGTTGATCTGGCACTCGGTATTGATCCTACCCGATTATTTAGTTATCAATTTCAAGCNCTGCAAAACCTNCAACCAGAAAACAGGGCATTCTTATTACCACTCAAAGATGAGGATATGCCACCCTGCCAGTTTTTTGATACGGTATTTTCCCTGGGTGTCCTTTATCACCGCAGACAACCCATAAAGCACTTACANCAGCTGACAAATAGCCTGCGNCCTGGTGGCGAACTGGTACTGGAAACACTCATAATTCAAGAAGGTANTGCATCTCTGGAGCCAATTGGCCGCTACGCCCAGATGCGTAACGTCTGGTTAGTTCCAACNATCTCCNANGTCGAAGAACTCTTACACCAATGTCACTACCNGGATATAAAAGTAGCTGACATTAACGTGACTTCAATGGCAGAACAGAGAAGCACTGCATGGATGCNCTATCAATCATTAGAANATTTCCTGGATCCAGANGACTCAAGCAAAACCATAGAAGGNTTTCCTGCGCCNGTTCGAGCNGTCATTATTGCCACAAAACCCTNATTTGTNANCAAAAAAATGGCTGGCCGTNAGGGCGCAAAATCCAGTAGTTCAGAAAACCCNGAAGGCAGATGCGGTCCGATTACAAGCTGCTCAATGACACCCTGACCGTGCTCCTGCTGGCCTTCACTAGNTAAAGTGACGTCACACATTGCCTGAATATGAATATTTTCAGGGCCAACTTCATCCAGAACATAGCTCTCACGATGAGTGGCCAGTTCTCCCTGATATCCCCCATGGCGGAAAGTCTCGTGACCATAGCCAATACCTTTCATGAAGAAATGCCATTTGGGTACCAAATCAATCGATAATTGCCTGCCACACGGACGAGTTAGTTGAAGATTAGCCGTTTTCGCATAGCGAGTCCCTGACAAGTAGGTCTGCTTATATTCCCGTTCAATCATCACCTCTTCCGGCCCGCCTCCGAATTTAGGGATTAACACAGCATTCTCATTCCAGGGGTTACCTTGTTCGTCCTCATTAACGAAAAAATGAAGACTGAAATCCCGAAAATTCATGGGGACCCAAATCCAGTAAAACTGCGCGAGCGCTGCAACGGGATTCGGCTGGCTATCAACGTCGCCAATATTCCTAATTCCCCAGGAACGATCCCTGGTCCCGGTGAACTCTGTACTGACAACATCGATATGCTCGCCTTCAACCTCAATCCAGCCCTGCCAACTGCCGTTCTGCATCATGCGGGTAAGATCCATCATCAATTGAGAGCCCTGTCGCCTGATGAAGCGAGGTTCCTCGTGAGGCGGAATAAAGGCCTCAAATATCAGTTCAGCGGCCAATCCACTCTGGGGGTCATCACAGGTTAATTTAAGGCGTTGCATAGGTGCGATCACCTCAACGGAAAGCGGACCAACCTGCGTATCCAGACGCTCCAGTTGCATGACCTTGGAACTTATTACGTTATGCTGTTTTCCCCCTGTGACCACAGAAAAACCAGCATCTAAGATATTGACATACGGATAAACACCCAATGCCATAGCGAAAAAAACATCACCGTTCTTGTCATAACCATTAAAAAAATACCGGTCGTAGAAATTGCGATTGCCGCCTACATAGGCGATGGGTTCTGGCGTCTGATGTAATGGATAATCATCACCTTTGGTTAACATCACTACTATCCCTGAAAATTAATACCGAAAAACATTATGGCAACAGCAAAGACTATATAGCAACCATGACGACTTACTAAAGCACCCAATTTGAATATTAATAGGGTTCGCTTACCTTTCTACAGATTGGTATCATGGCCCAGGTAAGCAGTGCAACCCCGAGGTTAATGACTTTGATATGATTAGTATTCTAGGTATCGTGCTCATTCCCCTGGCAGCTTACGGTTTCTCCACCAATCGAGCAGCTATCAACCCTAGAACCGTGTTTGGTGCCTTCATCATACAGGCAGGCCTGGGCTTTCTGGTTCTCTATGTCCCGGCGGGCAAGCAACTCCTAGCGACCCTCGCAGATAGCGTCGCAAGCTTACTCTCTTACACCAAAGCGGGTACCACATTTTTATTTGGCAAACTGGTTGAACAGGATATGGGATTTATCTTTGCCCTAAACGCACTGCCGGTAATCGTCTTCTTCTCATCGCTGGTCGCCGTCCTGTATCACCTGGGCATCATGTCATGGGTTATCCGTGGCATAGGCGGTAGCCTGAAAGCTTTGATCAAAACCAGCCACGCAGAATCCATGTCTGCTGCTGCTAATATTTTTATTGGCCAGACTGAGGCGCCTCTGGTGGTTAGGCCCTACCTGGCGGGCATGACCAAATCTGAATTATTTGCAGTCATGGTAGGTGGTCTGGCATCCATCGCCGGTTCAGTCATGGCTGGCTATGCTGCCCTGGGAATAGAGCTCAAATATCTGTTAGCTGCCTGCTTTATGGCGGCGCCCGGCGGTCTAATGATGGCTAAAATAGTCCTACCAGAAACCGACCAGCCTCAAACAGAATTCGGCGAAAGTGCTGAGGGTGGAGGCGAAAAGTACGTCAATATATTCGATGCTGCTGCAACCGGGGCCCTTACTGGCTTGCAAATGGCACTGGCAGTTGGCGCCATGCTGCTGGCATTTATCTCGCTGATCGCACTACTGAACGGATTATTGGGCTGGGCAGGTGAAAGTGTCGGTATCAATGGGCTGACCATAGAATTACTACTGGGTTACTTGTTCCAGCCAGTTGCCTTTTTATTGGGTATACCCTGGTCAGAATCGAATATTGCCGGCAGTTTAATCGGCCAAAAACTGGTCTTAAATGAATTTGTAGCCTATATATCGTTTCTTTCCGTGATCCCCGATCTAGGAGAAAAATCCCAGGCAATCGTCATTTTCGCACTCTGTGGTTTTGCAAATTTCTCTTCCATCGCAATTCTACTGGGAGGCATCGGTGCCCTGGCCCCAAGTCGACGTAAGGACATATCTCTGCTCGGCCTTCGTGCGCTCGTCACTGCAACCCTCGCAAATCTTATGAGCGCAGCACTCGCTGGCTTTTTCCTCACACTTGCTTAAACCAGAACCTAGCTATGACCCACCAGGATTCCACATCTCAATTACCGTCGATAAGTTTCAAGTCTAATCACTGTGAAAAGTCTTTTTTAGAATCACTTCACCATTTCGGCTTTGCTGCCCTGGACGACCACCCATTAGACATGACCCTGGTAAGGAAAATCTACCGAACCTGGAACGAGTTTTTTGAAAGTGAGATCAAATACCAGTTTGAAGTTGATCCTGATAATCATGACGGCTATTTTTCTACCCAAAATGCCGAATCTGCGAAAGGTTTCACCGACAAGGACTTCAAAGAATACTACCATTACTACCCTTGGGGCAGGTGTCCCGAGCAATTACGAGACGACATCCAGGAGTACTACGCGCAGGCACAAGCATTTTCCATCACCTTGCTGAAATGGATCGATCAATTCTCACCGACGAACATAAAACAACACTTCAGCCAATCCCTTCCATCTATGATCAACGACAGTTCGTCCAGCCTGCTGCGGATTCTCCGCTATCCACCGATAGGAAAAAACCTCCAAGTAAAGAGGGCAGCGCCCCATGAAGATATCAATTTACTGACTATTTTACCCGCAGCAGACGGTCCGGGCCTGCAGATATTAGACAAGCAAGGAAACTGGCTGAGTGCCCAAAACCAGGAAAATCAGGTTCTTGTCAATACCGGAGATATGCTTCAGGAAGTATCAAGAGGTTATTACCCTTCAACCACGCACAGGGTAGCCACACCCGCTGGCCCGGAGAAATCAAAAGCACGAATGTCGCTACCCTTATTTCTGCATCCGCGAGCAAATGTCATACTCTCCGAGCGATATACCGCTAAGGCCTATCTTGAAGAACGCTTAGCTGAACTGAACTCTGTGCAAGAGCTAACCCAGACACCCCTTTGATAGAGTATCATGACGAACAGTTCGGTTAATTTTAGTGACTCAAAGCAAGGCCTGCTTAGCGTGCAAATCAGCAGTGATCGCAGTAACAAGGAAGCACCGTCAAATTGAATCTAGGACAACTCAAAACCAGGTATTCAAGCCGAATTGCATTGCTGATATTAATGTCCATAGCCATGCCGGTGGCCTTTAATACCTGGCAGGCACTGCTCAATAACTTCGCTGTGGAAAGGGCCGCTTTTACCGGCGTTGAAATCGGTATCCTGCAAAGTATCCGAGAAATACCTGGCTTTCTATCCTTCACAACCGTTTTCGTATTGCTGATTGTAAAGGAACAGACTTTTGCGGTTATTGCTCTGGCGACTCTGGGAGCAGGCGTTGCCATGACCGGCGCCTATCCAAGCGTATACGGCCTGTACTTCACAACTATCCTGATGAGTACTGGCTTCCATTATTTTGAAGTGGTTAAACAGTCCCTCAGCTTACAATGGCTACCAAAACAGGAAGCACCCCAGATATTGGGTAAACTCATTGCCGTCAGTTCAATCACTTCCCTGCTAATCTATTCTGTGCTTTGGCTTTGCCTGGAGTGGTTGCAATTAGACTACTACTGGAATTTTCTTTTAGGCGGTAGTGTCTGCATGTTAATCGCCCTTGCGATGTGGCTGTGCTTCCCGCACTACCATGCTAAAACAATGCAGCACAAAAAGCTCATTCTGCGAAAACGCTATTGGCTATACTACTTGCTGACATTCCTGTCGGGCGCCAGGCGTCAGATATTTATGGTGTTTGCGGCATTTCTTATGGTTGAAAAATTTGGTTATCAGGCATCAGAAGTAACCCTGCTTTTTCTGATTAACTATACCTTCAACTGGTTATTTGCAGAACGAATTGGCAAGTTCATTCACAGATTTGGTGAACGCAACGCGCTTTCAGCAGAATATATTGGCCTGATCTTTGTTTTTGTTGGCTACGGATTAGTCGATAATGCAACCGTCGGTGCCCTGCTCTATATCCTCGATCACATGTTTTTTGCGATGGCCATTGCAATAAGCACTTATTTCCAGAAAATTGCCGCCCCTGAAGACATATCAGCCAGTGCGGGCGTTTCATTCACCATCAGCCATATCGCCGCTGTGGTTATTCCTGCATTGTTAGGCCTGGTGTGGATACAGCAACCTTCCCTGGTGTTTTACATTGGTGCTTTGTTCGCTATATTTTCACTGGTTGCGGCTCAATACATCCCCAGGAGTCCCTCACAAGGCAATGAAACTGCTATCACGAACAGAATAAAGCAATTTCAGGGAGGTGGGAGCATTACCTGATAGATCATCTCAAGGCTATTGAGTTACCAAACGACCTTAAATATGCCATGGGCAAGCAGCATTTGAACTACACCATGGCGGCATAACCGGTTAACTCTCTCGACTCAGTTCCCACTCAACGACCTGTTCAGCAGGCATGGGGAGCTATCAAATAGCCTTGTATCAAATCCACTTTTAATTCTCTGCACAACAGAAGGTCTTCCTCAGTTTCAGCTCCTTCCGCTACCGCAACCATACCCATTCGGTGAACCAGTTCAACACTCGATTCAAATATAGCTTTTGCAGCAGATTGAGAGGAAGCGCCGAACACAAATACGCGATCCATCTTTAACTCGGTGAAAGGAAACTTACGCAACTGCTCCATAGAAGAAAATCCAGTTCCAAAATCATCAATGGATAAACCAATTCCACGAAGCCGAATACGAGTCAACTGCTCAAGTATCAACGAAGAATCCTGGACCTAACAAGGTGCCATCCTCCCTTCACCAGGCAAGCAATGCCTCCAGACCGATCATCTTCATCGTT
>NZUN01000155.1 GCA_002697205.1 Gammaproteobacteria bacterium | reverse complement strand
TAACCCTTTCTACTTTCTACTTTCTACTTTCTACTTTCTACTTTCTACTTTCTACTTTCTACTTTCTACTTTCTACTTTCGCTTTCACCATTTTCAAGTGACACCTGCCTAGCGCTCAAACTGGAGCGGGTAGCGAGGATCGAACTCGCGTCATCAGCTTGGAAGGCTGAGGTTCTACCGCTGAACTATACCCGCCTAAACTGTCCTACTCGTACACCCGGTTCTTCTCCACAGTTTATGGTGGAGGGGGGTGGATTCGAACCACCGAAGCTTACGCGTCAGATTTACAGTCTGATCCCTTTGACCGCTCGGGAACCCCTCCAAAAAGAGGCGCTAAATTTTGCCTTTGAACAAACTCATTGTCAATCGTAATTGTATCAACATTGATTGATTTTTAACTATTTCAGCACCCTTATAGACCTTGTCTTCGACTGAACCCTTTCCAATAAGCCAATTTGCTCCATTCCTGCACAGTCAAACCTGTCACCGGCGCTTTCAATCCCAGCCTATATCGACCTGGCCGGGCAAATGAAATGGTGCCGCCACCAAGAGTCGAACTCGGGACCTACTGATTACAAATCAGTTGCTCTACCAACTGAGCTATAGCGGCACGTCAGGGAGCGGATTCTATGCCAATATCACCTCCCCGTACAGGTGCACAGCAGAAAATTGTCTGGTTTTCAATAAATCGTGTAGCTACGGGCCGCTAATGACACACAGGTCGAACTGATATCTTATCAGGAAGCGACTGCGCGATAATTTTATCAGCGATTTTATAGAGAATATTCCGGTCTTTATGCTCCAGTTTTAACCAATGGCTTCTTTGGATTCGAGAAATAGGGGCAACGACTGGATTATAGACTATCAAGGAAGACTGCCTCCTGAATCGCTCAGCCGACTCTCTATTGGAGAAAACACCCAATGATATACCTCGTGCAAGCTCCCCATCGGTCATAACAAAGCTATCGATGCTGTTAGACCGTAACAGTTTAAAGGTGCGATACGCCTCCTCTATAGAACTGGCAGGGGCAATATAAACACGGTAGTCCACTTTATCATCCGTAAAGTCTTCGCTTCCTATCCAGTCGTCATCAAGCCCTGCAGAATCTGCTGCGCTTCTGGCATTGGATAGACTGAAATAAGGTCCCAGCATGATGCAAACAGGGTCGTCTGTAATGGGATCACTGACACTTTCCGCCAAATTACCGGAGCGCACCAGCTGCGTTGCCCCGGCTACATCGCCTGATTTTCTAGTAACCGCAGCGTCACGACGGGTTTCACTGACCAGACGTATGCTTTTATGCAGCAGGCCAACTCGATCTTTATTGCTGCTCGACAACGCATTGACCTTATCCGCGCGCCACTGAAAAATGAAAACCGCAACGGCCAGTAAATTGACAACTACCAGGAGCCTAATCAGTTGATTATTCGGCATCCACCGCCCTCATGCTGACTTCGCCTGCGATACAATACTCAATGCCGTTGGCTGTATGCAAAATCAACCGGCCCTGACTGTCGATCCCTGCATCTATCCCCTCAACCTTTTTCCCAGCCGAACTAACCTGTACTTTACGACCATTGAATTGGTTTAGATTTTTCCATATAAGCCGATAGTCATTCATCGATTCAGGACTGTAGTTTGCCATGACGTAGATAATTTTCTCAGCCATTTCACCCACCAATATCGATCTATCGACCTCCATGTAATCGGACAAAAAGGAAATATTCTGGTCAATCGAATCGTAACCCTGGGTATTACTGGTCACATTTAATCCAATACCAACACAGACCGGTATACCCTCCGGACCGGGGGACCCCAACTCCACCAGGATACCGCCCAGCTTACCCTCTGAGGTCAGTAGATCATTCGGCCACTTAAGACCAACGCACGAACAGCCCTTATCTCGCAGTAACTGGGCAACCTCTATGCCGATCACCAAACTGAGGCCAGCCAGGTCAGCCATTCTCACTGCAAGCACCTTGCCCACCGAGAGATAAATATTCCTCGCGAAAGGGCTGATCCAATGCTTGCCACGTCGCCCCCGTCCAGCCGTCTGCACTTCAGCAGTGCACACCAGGGTCTGCCCTGACTGCAATGAATCAATGACATGCCGATTAGTCGAATCCACTTCCCAAAGCAGATTCAAACTGGCCTCAGGCCCTATTAACGGTTCAATTACGGCATAATTCAGGAACTTCAGTTCTCGCCTTAACGATAGTTCACTGACTGGGTCGATCTGATAATCCAGGCCGAGTTTTTTCAGCAGCACCTCCAAGGCTAAATCCGCAGTAACGGCGGCACCCTGAGACAACAATCTAAGGATTGATTTCGCTTCATCAGTTATCACCGGGCGCTCACCTCCATCACCTCCATTGCCTATTTGTAATATAGGATGGGCTGCGTATAATACGCGCCCTCAGGTTCCAAAGTTATTTTATAATCGGGTCTGTAGCTCAGTTGGTTAGAGCGCACCCCTGATAAGGGTGAGGTCGGTGGTTCAAATCCACCCAGACCCACCAGATTAGAAATTAATGTAGCAGGTATGTCGCTTTTGGCAAAGAATCGTTTCCGGCCCTTTGAACAAACATACTGACTTCAAACAACCTGAGATGTATATTGTAAACCTTTAATCATGATTGTTTATCAACTGTGATTATTCAGGGGCCATAGCTCAGCTGGGAGAGCGCCTGCCTTGCACGCAGGAGGTCGGCGGTTCGATCCCGCCTGGCTCCACCATATTTTCCCAGCGCACATCACTGGCCAAACCAACCTCACATCCGCTTGATGCGCTGTTGCTTTCTGATTCGAGCATCGTTGGATCATCATCGGTAACCTGACTATTATCTTCGAAGGCAAACAGGCTACCCAATACTAGTCTTCCCATAGCAACTTCTTAATTATTATTGTTCCTTGTAAACCCTCACGCTAGTTAATTTCCTTTACAATATAACGTTACATCAATTGTTTATTTCAGCCTCATCATCGGAGGACCTGGCTCACTATGAACGCACGTCGAAAGTTACATTGCTGGGTATGGATTCTGGTTTTTGCTGGATTCAGTATCCTCCAGTTAAATGACCCCGATCCTTTGCCCTGGTCTATAGTCTACTTGCTGTGCAGCTTGCTCTGGTTCGCCGAACTCATTGAACGCCAAAAAATTTGGATCATCCACTTAGCCGCAGTGTGCTTTGCTTTCTGGATGGGAACGCTATCACAAGCACCGGTAGACCTCTTTGAACTCGGCGTGCCAGCTGACCTGATAGCTGAAATGTCGCCTGAGAAACCTTATATTGAAGAAGCCAGAGAATTTTTCGGTCTGGGCATCTGCGCAATCAGTCTTCTCATTCTATTTGAAAGCGCTCGTCTAACAAAAAGCCAACAATAAAAATTACTATCAGTCCCCGTGCTCTATTGTTTTCTAAACTGCCTGCCGAGGGATTCCTCACCAACGATTCAGCCAGACAAACCAAGCGATAGATCAAATATAAAATTGGCGCGGTAGGGTTAACCGATTGTCTGAACGCCCCGAAACTAAGACATCGATTTGACTGATGAAGAACAATAACGGGCATTAACCTAAGCGCAGCCAACAATATCTGGCTACACTATCAGTCTTATTGCTTGTAGTAGCGTCATCGCTCTCATTGCGCAATTTCGCTGATTACTCCAAAGTTCAGGACTCTCAGTAATTTAACCGAAACAATCAGTGACAACGAATACAACCAACCTAATCGAGCTTACCATGGACAAGCGCTTGATGGGTCAGCCACAAGAATACAGCAAACAGGTATTGATAATGCAGGTGACTCTATCCTCATAACGAACGCAGAAATATACAACTACACGGCAATTGCTCAGCCTCTGATCGACGTTCGCATCACAGGATCTAAAATAACGGCCATGGGCACACTCCCCAGACTCGATCGGGAAGAAGTGATCGATGCCCGGGGCGGTAGCCTGTTGCCATCCCTTGCAGATCACCATATTCATCTGCTGGCGCTTGCAGCCAGATCAGCATCCATCGTCTGTGGGCCGCCTGAGATCAATACCGAAACGGCCTTAGCCCACCTGCTCGAACAACAAAGCGCGGGCACTACCTGGATAAGAGGGGTGGGCTATCATGAATCAGTCGCAGGCATCATCGATAGACACTGGTTAGATCAACACCTGCCAGACAGACCCGTCAGAATCCAGCATCGCAGTGGCCGACTTTGGATTATTAATTCAAAAGGTCTGGAAATTCTCAGGTCTGGTTCAAAAGAGGCCCAGCCATCTGGCATGTCCTGGGACAAAGGCCAGCTTTATGATGAAGATCTGTGGCTTCACCAACGACTTGCTGCTTGTCCACCTGATCTTAGTCAAATCAGTCGCGATCTGGCCCGCTTTGGCGTGGCACTGGTTACCGATATGACGCCCCGCAACGACCAATTTATCGCGAATTACCTATCCTCTCAACAACAACAAAATAAGCTACTTCAGGATATCGTTATTGCCGGCCGACCAAGCTTATCCAGGCTGGAAGGATCTCTATATGGAAACAGGCTCAAAATAGGACCCACTAAGATTCATCTGCACGAAGCCAAACTACCGGACTTCTACGAGGTCTGTAGACTCATCATTGAAAGCCATTGTGAATCCAGGCCGGTTGCTTTTCACTGTGTGACCGAAACAGAGCTGGTATTTGCACTGGCAGCAATATCTGAGGCTGGCCCGGTCAAGGGCGATAGAATTGAACACGCCTCCATTGTTCCAGGCAACCTTCTGAAATCACTGTCAGAGCTCAACCTCCTTGTGGTGACTCAACCCAATTTCATTCTGGAACGCGGTGACCAATACTTAGCCGACCTAAGCCATGAAGACCTCCCCGGACTCTATCGATGCAGGGGATTCCTTGACCATGGGATTGAACTCGCTGGCGGTACTGATGCACCATTTGGTAACGCCGACCCATGGCGGGCAATGCAGGCTGCAGTATCTCGTCAAAGCTATAACAGTAGAACAATAAATACTTCAGAAGCGCTGACTCCGGAGCAGGCAATTTCACTGTTCCTGGGAGAACTCGATAATCCGGGGCACCAGAGGAAACTTGAGACGGGCGAACTGGCTCATATGTGCTTGCTCAACTGCAACTGGCGCAAGGCTCGACAGAATCTGAACGCTAATCAGGTCATTGCTACCTGGCGTGCCGGCGTGTTAATCCACAATAGCGTCAATTAGCCCCCACTCCAGTGCCGTGCGAGCGTTGATCCGTTTTCCATAGAGTGCAAAGTAAGCCGTTCGCTGCCGACCTATCCGCCTGGGAATGCTCACGCAGCCACCCGCCCCAGGGATGAGACCCAGGGATACTTCTGGTAATTGAAAGAAGGTTTTACGCCGGGCTGTCACATGACTCGCAAAGGCTGGAATCTCTATTCCGGAACCGATACAGGCGCCATGTAGGTTAAACTCTACCCGGTCAACATGCTCCGCCAGAACTCGGCTCGGCAAACTTAATGTGCGCACCCGATGAGCATCGGCTGGATCAGCAAAACTACCAAATTCGAGGAGGTCACCACCCGTGCTGAAACAAGCCCCCAGACCCGAGACTCTCGCCATTTTAATACTGCTATCCATCTCCAGCAGTTGAAATGCTTCAAACAGCCCATCGCGCATCTCAACTGAAAGGGCATTATGATTTCCTGGCCGATTAAGCCTGATATTCAGAACAGCTGCCTCGCGAGATAGCAAAACCGGCGGTGAGCGGTCAGGCAAAGTTGTATTTTCAATGCTCCTTCTATTGGATTCGCGAAACTGTTCTAACCAGGTGGTGAATTCGGTGCCACTCTGCAGGGTTGAATAGGCAAGCGACTCTACAGTCATGGCTTGCTGGACATCCATACCTTCGGTACTGCGAAGAACCTGAATCAGCACCATTGAACTAACCGGGTTTTCCGCAATATTGGCTGTGATGCGATCCAGATCAATAACGCGATCAACAACCAGATCAACATACTCAAGCATGTCATTGGGGGTTTTCGCATCGCTCAAATAGCCAATGACTGGCACAGCCTGACGCTGCAACCAACGCCCCAGACCCTGGCTATTATAGTCAGGTTGAGAACACGCGGAACTTAAATCAACCAGCAGATAAGGCTGCTGTTTCGCCATTACCGGAACAGCATGAAACTCCAGCGATAAAGCCATAAGCTGATCCAAACACAATAATTCCAGAATCTTTTCGCTGTGCATTTTATTGGCCGGCTTTTCGATCCTTCCTGTAATCACTATAGCAACTGTCAATCAAACTAACAGCGCTGTTTTCATCTCAGGGAGCCATCTCTTTGAACACTCTCAAACGTGCTACATGCCATGGACTACCTGCTATGCTGCGGGACGAATCAGATAGGCCCTCGATAACACCCTGGTTACCCATATTCATTACCCTGCAGAATCTGGCGTTCGAGTAGTCCCTGACTCCAGGCTCAGCATAAACCACTGCTGCCCATGCTGACGGCAATGCAGACTGACTTCTGGGTTCGGCCTGACATTTACTCTACCGTCAGCCGCTACCACTCAAAACAATCAAATGATGATTCTTTTTTCCTTTTTGAACCAGGTGGTAGCGAGAAAATAACGCTCCCGAACGATCCAGCTGGCAATGCTCGTCGCTTTGTTTTACACCGTTGACGGATACCGCATTAGATTGTATTAATTTCCTGGCCTGACCTCGCGTCGCCTGTCCTTTTGGAGTTACTGCTAAGCCTGATTTTACCAGGCAATCTAACAGAGAAATTACCGCCTCAGCCAAATGAGTGCAGGGTAGCCCATCCTGGGCTAACTGTTCAAAATCGTCTTCAGATAGTCTATCCAGGTCGTTAGTGAATATTGCCCTGGTAATCCTCTGAGCCCCATCAAGGCCTTCCTCTCCATGAACCAACCTAGTCACCTCACAGGCCAATTTATGCTGCGCAAGCCTCTTTCCTGGCTCCTCAAGGTGAGCATGGTCAATGGCAACCAGTTCTTCCTGGTCAAGAAAAGTAAAGGTTCGAAGAAATTGAAGCACATCAGCATCTGCACTGTTGAGCCAGAACTGATAAAATTTATAAGGTGACGTTTTTTCGGGATCCAGCCAAACTGCCCCATCAGCACTTTTTCCAAATTTGCTACCATCAGCTTTGGTTATCAAAGGATAGGTCAGCGCATGCGCATGCCCTGATTCCATACGCCTAATCAGATCAATACCACTGGTAATGTTTCCCCATTGATCACTGCCACCAATCTGGATAGTACAATGGTACTGCCTGTACAAAACTACAAAATCAAAAGACTGCAAAATCATGTAGCTGAATTCCGTATAACTGATACCTAGGCTGTCATCCTGTAGTCGGCGACGCACTGTTTCCTTCTGAACCATCGCATTGACACTAAAGTGTTTTCCCACATCCCTCAGGTATTCAATGACATTAAGTCCATTTGTCCACTCAGCGTTATCAACCACCACCGCGGCATTGTCTTTGCATTCAAAATCCAGAAATCCACTTGCCTGGACCTTGATCTTGTCAACAAACTGCCTGACCTGCTCTACCGGCTTGAGTTCACGCTCACTGCTCTTTCCTCCAGGATCGCCAATCATTCCAGTTGCCCCACCAACCAGCAAAATTGGGGTATGCCCGTAGAGCTGGAATCGCCTGAGAGCCAGCAAAGGGACTAAATTCCCTATATGCAGGCTGTCCGCGGTGGGATCAAACCCACAATAGACAGCGCGTTGGCCCGAACTCAGATGTTCTTGCAACTGCTGTTCATTACTGACCTGGGCAATCAAACCTTTCGACTTCATGTCCGGTAGTAAAAATTCAGATTTCAGTGTCACCGCTTTATCTCCATAAATAAACCTGATCGCTTCTCGACTTTCACCCTTCTTTAACAAACAGCATCTGGAACAAACAGCGTCTGGCTGCGCGGGTTGCGGAGAATTATACCTATCCTGGCTACGAAAGGCAGAATGCCTGACTAAAATATAGACTCTGCTGATCCGAAAATCTGAAATTAACAAAAGAACCCACTACATCACAGTCTGATATTACTGCCATTGATAATTAACCTGCAAAACTTTCATTGATAACCCACAAACAGGTTGACTGGAACCTCACCAGAAAAGAAGCTAATCCCCAACCCTGCATGGCAGGACCAACAACTAACCCAGCAATCATTATCGAGTCAACCCAAAATCAGAACCATGTTCATCAAAACAGTCAGCATCTGATAAGACTTCCTTGCTTTTTAGCTCCATTTTTATAAGCTTAGGCCACAAATAGCTGTTATGCGCGGACCTTCTACTAGCAACTGATTACAATATGGGCCACTATCCTCTCTTAAACCTCAAAATTGCGGCAATTCTGGCAATAGGCACCTTGATTCTCAGCTTCTTAGCCCCGATTGATCAGCCCGAAAAAGATAGCAATGACACCCTCTCTCTTGCGTTACCAATAGAGCCTGACACTTCTGCGTCAGCAGATAGCATCAATGCATGGCCTGAAAACAATGCTGAAGCTGGCGCGAGCCCACCTGAAGATACCCTGAACCATGCCAGGACAACTTATGTCATCCTGCAAGATGACAATCTATCTAACGTGTTTGCAAAGCTGAACTTCCAGGCAAGGGATCTTCAGGAAATTCTCCAGGCTGATGGCAGCAGTGCCCTCAGGCGCATTGTCCCTGGCAATCAACTTGAACTCATCAAGAACCAATCGGGCCAAACCCATATCCTGAAATACGAAGTTGACCCATTGAATACCCTGGTGGCGACACGCTTAACCAAGGGCTTCGTTATTGAAACAATAAAAAAGCAACTCGACATCGTAACAGCACATCGAGCAGCGAGCATTTCTGCAAAGCTCCCATCTCTTTACAAAGCCGGTAAAAAGGCGGGACTCAGCGATAACTTAATCATGGAGTTGGCCAATCTGTTTCAGTGGGACATCAGCTTTGCCCTGGATCTTCGCCAAGGCGATAAATTCTCGCTGGTTTACCAGGAACATTATGTTGACGGAGTAAAAATTGCAGATGGTAAAATCTTAGCGGCAGCGTTCTCAAACAGCGGAAAGAAGCATACAGCCCTGCTCTATAAGAATGACAAAGGGGATGCCACTTACTTTTCGGAAAACGGTGAAAGCCTGCAGAAAGCATTTATCAGGGACCCTGTGCACTTTTCTTATGTGAGTTCTAGTTTCAATCTAAGACGTCTTCATCCTATTCACAAAAAGGTTCGTCCACACAGAGGAACTGACTATGCAGCCAGGAAGGGCACACCGGTAGTCGCTGCAGGGGATGGTAAGGTTCACGAAGCATCCTCTAATGAAGCATCAGGCAATTTCATCATCATTAACCATGGCGAACAATACGTAACCAAATACCTGCATCTATCAGGATTCGCTAGGGGCATAAGAGCCGGGAAATCTGTGAAACAAGGACAGGAAATTGGTTATGTTGGATCCACCGGGTGGGCGACTGGTCCGCACCTGCATTACGAATTCTTGGTCAGTGGGGTTCATCGAAACCCTAAGACTGTAGGCCTGCCCAATGCCAAACCGATCCCCTCTGCTGAGTTACAGGCCTTTCGGCTGCAGACCAGCCCTTATCTTGAGCAGTTAGCCGTACTTAGCAGAGAAGTTGACAAGGGCACACTGGGCGCGGGGTCAAAGACAGGGAAATAAGCACCTGCTAGGGTCATATCGAGAAGGAATTACCACAACCGCAGGTTGCAGTGGCACTGGGGTTGGTCACAATGAACCGTGAACCCTGCAAATCTTCACGAAAATCTATTTCCGCTCCGGCAAGATATTGATAACTCAAGGGATCAATTAAAAGGGTCACACCGTTTTTCTCAATGGCAGAGTCATCGTCTTCCTTGTCTTCATCAAAGGTAAAACCGTATTCAAACCCCGAGCATCCGCCGCCAGTGACAAAAACCCGCAGCTTGAGATTCTCGTTCTGCTCCTCGCCAATCAGAAGTTTCACTTTACTGGCTGCTGCCTCAGTAAAACTCATTGATATCATATCTATCATTTTTTTATTGGACCCTTAATACCTACTTTCGTGGAAATCCAGTGCATTTCAAGCACCAGAGTCCGATTTCTGGACCGCTTTTATCCAGGAATCNGTTTTCTCTTTAGATTCCTCTTTGGATGCTGCCAGATNCTGGCTCTTTTGAACTACCTTACTCTGCTCAATCTGACGCAGACTTCCCAATAGCTGACTGCCTTTCATCATTTCAATAATTCGATAATAAACTGCACCGCGGACGTTGGCTTTTGATGATAATTCCAGATGCTTTTCAGAGTATATATCACCTTCAACTTTACCGTTGACTATGATAGTTGGTGCTCTGATTTCGCCTTTTACTAATCCTCTTTGACCGANGGTGATAATCGCNTCCTGGTCATCCAGAGCACAGATATTGCCTTCCACCACACCNTTAACAATCAACTGGGACTTNATAATTAGATCACCTTCAATCTTACAATTTTCGGCAATCAACGATACCTGCCCTGGATTACCACCCATTAATTTCTTCATGCTGCTCAACCTCCTATAACCGGCCATTGNTAGTTTCTTTCATAGAGTCTTTCTTTCAGCCCATNTTCCCTGGCNACTAACTGGACGGTTGAAGGNTTNAAATCATCGGGTATGGAAAACTGACCACTGATATTCTGGAAGTACCTGAAACTGAACTCCAACGATTGATCCTGACTATCTAAAACCGGTTCCAGAGGTACGCTCACCTCAACGCCGTTCCGTTCACCCTGGATTTCTATATCAACACTGCCAGAAACAAGATCACCATCCTTGGACATCTGGGTCAACATCAATCGATATTCGTATACATTAGATTCTCCNAGACTCTTTAATTGCCANNCCTCAATCAACAAATCACCGGTAACCAACTCAGGTCGGAACAGATTCCGATAATATGAAATCTCTCCCTTAAGATCGGCTAACTCAACCTCAAGCCGCTGCACCGTATTCAATAATTCATTNGTAGCAAGGCTATCAACATTATTGGCNAACTCTAGATTAGCGACCTTATACTGCAGCTCAAGTTTCTTTCTGAGGCTGGAATCTAACGCTTCCTGAACAGCTCCAAATCTNGCTGCTTCCTCTTCATCTGTTTTCTTACCCTTCTCAAAACCAAAACCATAGCTGAACAGTCCTGCCAGACAAACCAGGCCCATCATCACAAAAGCAATTACAATCCTGAAACCGGGCCGGTGCTCAGTGACAATAATTTCATCATTTCCTGCTTTACGCGAGATATTCATCGCTACACTCTACTATTGCGCCAAGCCCACATATTAACAGAATTATCGTAGCTGACTAGGACGGTTATATGCGCTTTTATCTATNGGCACTNCCGAAATCANTTAAACTGCCNGAACAGGCCACCTGCTATATCATATTCATGAATCAACTGCGGCATCTAATACTATGCGAACCATTCGAAAAACANNNTCGAAGCATANCCCTGCGGAACCTTCTGNCAACTCGGNNACCTATTTNCCNACAACCTNTNCAGTTCAGCCTTTTACNTTATATTAGGCATGGNTNCCATGATGGGAGCTGTTCTGCNGGCTGCCCTTATGGCGGTAATGGAACTGAGCCACAATCCTGGGATTATCCGTCCCACTATGCTGGTCATCGTCATCGCCAATATCNCCGCCAGTCATGGCTTCAAAACAAAATCCATTTNCCAGACTCAAATGGAANTGCTTGGACTNCAATACAAGCAAAANCCGCTATCCAAGGCTCTGAGCAGAGCCNCGGTTGGCAGCCAGATGTCNAAAAGATTTATTCGCGTGGCTAATCTACTCAGCTGGCAGGAAGCGCAATCCTACGCCGACCAGGACNATGTCTGGCTCCTGGTGGCAAAANACCACGCTGCTGTTTTTATCCTACGGCTTGAAAATCTGAAAATCTACCTGGCTTCTGCACAGGAAACATCCGTTGATCTGACAAAGATTCCCGGCTTGAGAAAAGATGTCACCCGTATTTTATTACAGGCCACATTAAGCGAAGCATTTGATAAACTGCAAATATCAGGAGTACAGGCGCTNGTGATAGTGAGGATGAGCGCGCCCTTGATTGAATCTCCTGTNGGGATTCTCACTCGTGAAGACATTGAGAGTTTTTATAGCAGAGCATAGNTTAACAACATTTTTAGTCATAGATGGNAACCTTATCGAGCTCTTTTACCGAATTGTGTCGTGNCAACGCCATCATTANTAGCAGGTAATAAACCGGAANCCAAAACAATCCAGGGTTATTCCAATTTATAAGTGCGCCCGAAGGAGTCAAAATGAAACGTTCCAAATTCCTNTTTACCGAAGCTCAGGAGATTCTCCCTGGNGGCGTGAATTCACCTGTGCGTGCATTCAGCCGTGTAGGTGGCAATCCCGTTTACTTCAAACGTGGCAAAGGGGCCTATCTNTATGATGAAGATAACAAGGCCTATATTGACTATGTAGGCTCCTGGGGGCCAATGATTGCGGGTCACGCCCACCCGGATGTGATCCATGCGGTGCAGGAAGCAGCGCAGAATGGTCTCGGTTTTGGNGCGCCAACAGAAATCGAAACGCAACTGGCTAAGAAAATTCNACTGCACATGCCCACNATGGAACTCATGCGTATGGTCAACTCGGGTACAGAAGCGACTATGAGCGCACTGAGAGTAGCCAGAGGCTTTACCGGCCGAGACAAGNTCGTTAAATTCGAGGGCTGCTATCATGGCCATTCTGATGGCCTCCTGGTAAAAGCAG
Source organism: Gammaproteobacteria bacterium (assembly GCA_002697205.1). Taxonomy (GTDB): domain Bacteria; phylum Pseudomonadota; class Gammaproteobacteria; order Pseudomonadales; family Azotimanducaceae; genus UBA9926. The sequence goes on along the minus strand of NZUN01000155.1, from coordinate 12,070 downwards.
GCTCAGGTGCTCTGACCCTGGGAGAACCAGACTCCGCAGGCGTACCCCAGCAGGTNGCAGAACAGACGCTGACCTTGCCTTTCAATGATATAGAAGCTGCAAAAACACTTTTTAACCAGCTTGGCGAACAAATAGCTGCCATCATCATCGAGCCCGTGGCAGGAAACATGGGTATGGTGATGCCGGTTCCAGGATTCCTNGNTGAATTAAAACGGCTCTGTNTGAATTATGGTGCACTCCTGATATTCGACGAAGTAATGACCGGGTTCAGGGTTGGCTTGAAGGGNGCACAGGGTCTGTTTTCAGTTCAACCAGATCTTACGACGCTGGGTAAGGTTATCGGTGGCGGCCTACCAGTGGGTGCTTTTGGCGGCCGACGGGATATCATGGAATGTGTAGCGCCACTCGGGCCGGTNTACCAGGCGGGCACTCTCTCAGGCAACCCCATAGCGATGGCCTCAGGTATTGCCACCTTAGGTATTATCGAAAAACCTGNCTTTTTCCCTGACCTGCAAGCCCAGACCAGCAACTTCGTGAAAAGACTGGAGGTCCTGGCAAGGGACCGAAAAGTGCCGCTAACCGCCAACAGCATCGGTGGCATGTTTGGCTTCTTCTTCACCTCTGATTATCCGGTCAGNAACTTCGNCCAGGTGCTTAATTCNAATACCAGCAACTTTAACGCGTTTTTTCACCACATGCTGGCTTCGGGAATCAATCTTGCACCCTCCCCTTTTGAGAGTGGATTCGTGTCTGGCGCTCATACNGAACAAGAATTTNCAGCAACTCTGGATGCGGCTGATACAGCGTTCAAAAATATTCAATCCACANAAGGTTAAAAACATGTACGACNTTTATGGTATAGGTAATGCCCTGGTTGACTCTGAATATGAAGTTGTAGATTCTTTTTTAGAGAGCAACCATTATCAGAAAGGATCAATGACGCTGGTTGACGCCCAGCAACGAACTGACCTCATTTTGGCTTTGGAACGAAAGCACAANCTGCAGAAAACTAAATTGTCCGGTGGTGGGTCCGCGGCCAATTCCATGGTGATCATCGCTCAACTCGGCGGCAAGGCNTTTTACAGCTGCAAAGTCGCTAATGATCTGACCGGAGACTTTTTTGTCACCGATCTCAGTNCCGCAGGCGTTGCTACCAACCTGAAGTCAAACCGCGAGCCCGGCGTTACCGGTGAGTGNATATCGATGATCAGCCCTGATGCCGAAAGAACGCTAATGACTCACCTTGGAATTACCGAAANCCTGTCGGTCAAGGACTTAGATGAGACAGCACTGAAGAATGCCAGTTACCTCTACATTGAGGGTTATCTGGTTAGCTCACCCACCGCCTTTGAAGCTGCTTTAANNGCACAGAGGATAGCAAAACAAGCAGGTGTCGCAGTGTCACTGACTTTATCGGATATGACCATGGTGGAAAATTTCCGTGCTGAGTTCGATACCCTCATTGACCNGGGCGTNGATTTGTTATTCTGCAATGAAGATGAAGCGCGTATCTGCACACAAAGCAACAACAGGGAAGACATGGTACGAATACTCGGCCAGAGGGTAAGCAGCTTTGCATTGACCTGCGGTGGTGATGGTGCCTATGTCGNAGGACACAATCAGCCACCGAGCTTCATCAANGCTTCCAGAGTCAACCCTGTAGACACCACCGGTGCCGGCGATATATTTGCCGGAACCTTCCTGTACCACCTTGCTAATGGCAATAGCATAGACGCCGCTACCCAGCAGGCTCACCGNGCGGCCGCTTTACTGGTCCAGAAATTCGGTGCCCGGCTGGACAACGAAGACATTGGCAAACTAATGCTGGCTTGATCAGGTCAATACTCAGNCCNCNTATTATTCAAACAACAATCCNGGGCGATCATTAAACTGAGATGGCTGAAGCGTTGTCTTTACGCCGAAAATTGCCTGAATGACCTGGGGNGTTAACACGGCTGGAGGCTCACCAAATTCAGCAAGCTCACCAGAGCCATTTAGCAAAGCTATCAAGTCACCATACCGCATAGCCAGATTTAAGTCGTGCAGAACCACGCATATNCANTGTCCCCCAGTCGCTAATGTTTTCAATAACCGCATGAGCATTAACTGATGAGCTAAATCCAGTGAAGTCAGCGGTTCATCAAGAAACAGACAGGTCCCCTGGGATACAGACCAAATCTGCGCCAGAACTCGAGCAATCTGAACACGCTGCTTTTCACCACCAGACAAAGTCAGATAATCTCTCTCTGCAATCCTGTCCAGCGCCATTGCTAACAGTACTTCGGCAACCACACGTTTATTTTCTTTCTGGCTGGTTACAAAGGGCGAGCGNCCAAAATGCACGACTTCTCTAACCTTAAAAGGGAAATCCAGCCTGCTGCTCTGAGGTAAAACACCAATACGTGTCGCCCGCTNACTTCTGGGAAGATTAAAAGGATCATGGCCAAATTGCCTTATCTCTCCTTCAGCAGGTTGATAATCTCCTGCTGCAAGATGCAGTAACGTTGATTTACCGGCACCATTAGGGCCAAGGACAACCAGCAATTTGCCGGGACCTATCTGAAATGAAACATCACGGAGCAGGCATTTTTCACCGATTCGATAGCTGACCTGTGACAGCNGTAAATTCATAATCGATCTCCGCTATCTTTCTTAACGATGAGGTAAATGAAAAAAGGCCCGCCAATCAGTGCGGTAACAATGCCAACCGGGATCTGCGCAGGAGAGAACAATTGCCTGCTTATGGTATCTGCCAGCAACACCAGCATACCGCCAACAACCATTGACCCTGGCAAAACAATCNCATGCCTGGCATGCGAGACCATCCTGACCAAATGGGGGACGATCAGGCCGACAAAGGCGATAACACCNCANAGGCTNACAGCAATTCCGGTAATCAAGGCTGCCAGCAAAATAGCTTCAAGCCGCAGTTTGGGCACCTCAATACCCAGGTGCCCGGCTTCCAGGTCACCCAGTGTCATGATATCAAGCCTTCTGGCCAGAAAAAGAATGCGCAGTAAAGCCGGCAGCATGAACAAAGAGATCAACACACTCTGCCAATCAGCATGATTGAAACTGCCCAGAGCCCAGAAAGTCACACTTCTGAGTTGCTGGTCAGTTGCCAGGAGNGACAAAATGCCCACGCCTGACAAACTCACGGCGTTAACTGCAATACCAGCGAGCAGCATACCGGAAATCCTGCCGCCACGGTCTCCTATCAATATTACCAACCAGGTCGCNAGAAGGCTGCCAATGAAAGCGCTCAAGGCAAGGCCAAAACCTAANAAACCGACCTCAGGTCCCAGCACAATATATAATGATGCAAACAGNGCTGCGCCTCCCGATACCCCAATCANGGCAGGATCAGCTAACGGGTTTCTGAACAATCCCTGAATCAGGGCGCCAGAGGTTGCAACGCCAGCGCCAACCANTACCGACAGGAGCACTCTGGGCATTCTTACTTCCATCAATATCATCCTAGAAACCGCGTCATCTTCCGACATTAAGCTCGCTATCGACAACTCGCTNTCACCCAGGCCCAGAGCNATCAAAATAAAAACCAGTAGCAATAACAAAGCAATGATANGCGTTGATTTCATAGTCTGCCTGCATCAGGGTCAAACGGTAATTCCCGGCTCAGCCAACCATGAGGNGGTCTAAAAACAACCTTCATGGCGATNACTTCCACGCCTTCAGCAATTGCTGAGCGAACGGCATCCGCGTAAGCTGAATCAATATTGTGAGCAAGATGGACTCGCCTGATCCCTGTATGTTGAACGCAATATAACAATACCGCCCTGGAACCNGCCTGTTTAAGCCTGCGAAGAATCTCTATATGTTTCAAACCTCTTTGTGTAACAGCATCTGGGAACATGCCTGTACCAGAGGATTCCAGCAATGTGACNCTTTTGACCTCAACAAAACAATCCTCACGAGACTTCGAANCAACACGAGTTGAAAAAAGCCTGAAGTCTAAGCGTCCACTATTGACCNTCACTTCTCTATCATAGCCTGAATAACCCTGCAGGCCTGGAATTACATTTCTATTAAGACCCTCTCCAACTAAGTCATTGGCCCTGAGTGTATTGATGCCAATATAATAACCGGGCGTNGTCCGTAACAANTCAAAAGTATACTGGGTTTTTCGAGCAGGATTAACNGAATGACTCAGCCAGACTGGCGCACCCTGTTCAAGACAGTTGGTCATAGCCCCAGTATTGGGGCAATGCGCAACGACCCTATCTCCATCAGCTAATTCTATATCGGCTAAGAAGCGCTTATATCTTCTGATTAACCGGCCGGTTACCCAGTCGCCCTGTAATACCTTCACGAATTAAACTTCTGTATGCGGTCGATGGCTTCCGCCAACCTTGCGTAATCCTGAGCATAGCTAATCCGGACAAACCGTTTCTGCTGTTCNCCACCAAAATCATCTCCAGGGGTCAGTGCTACATAGCTTGATTCAAGTAAAGACGAACAATAGTGGGCGGCGTCAGTGAAGGCCTCTGGTAGCTCTGCATAAAGATAAAAAGCGCCATCTGGGTTACCATGAACCCTGAACCCCAGCTGCCAGAGNGCCGTCAGCATAAACTCCTTTCGACGGGCCAATTCCTGCCGGTTCGCCTCAATTTCCAATCTGGATTCTCTACTGAAAGCTGCTAGGGCCGCATACTGGGCCGGTACCGATGGACAGATAAACAGGTTTTGGGCCAGCTTCATNAAAGTTTCTCTAGCTTTAGNTGGCGCCACAAGCCAACCCAGTCTCCAGCCAGTCATTGCAAAGTATTTTGAAAAACTGTTAANCACNAATACATCATCAGCAATACCAAGTGCGCTGCTTCTCGTATTCGGTCCATACTCCAGACCCTGGTAGATCTCATCGGACACCAGGTAGCCACCACGCTTATCAATAACCTGNTAAATTGCTTCTAGCTCTTCTGGGCTGACCCGGGTTCCNGTTGGGTTAGAGGGCGAGGCAATCAGAACAACTTTCGTATTTGCCCGCCAGTTCCGAGCTACNACCTCCGCACTCAGTTGAAATTGGGTTTCGGCGGTAACACTGACTAGCTGGGGATCGCCAGAGAAAGCGGTNACAAAATTTCGATTCGAAGGGTAACCAGGATCTGTCAGAATCCAGCCCTGACCTACGTCGGTCAGCAAAGCGGCGAGNAGGCACAGTGCACCTGAACCCCCNGCGGTCACAAATATCCGGTCTGGGTCAATANCCAGTTTATAGTCACTAGCATANTAATCACTGATAGCCTGACGGAGCTGATAAATACCATCTGCNTTGGAATAACCGGTGCAATTCAAGTCAAGTGCTTGCTTTCCAGCCTCAATTACCGGTGCGGGTGTCACAAAATCTGGCTGGCCCACTTCAAGNTGGATGACATCACGGCCCTGGGTTTCAAGCTGGTTTGCTCTAGCCAGTACATCCATAGCCATGAAAGGCTTGATATTCGNACTTCTAATTGAATACTCGTTACTCACCACATTGCACCCTTATTACGACAAAAATCACCATACTTGCAACCTTCCTCTATCTTNTTAATTAATGTTCCTATCTATTAAGTAATATCTGTATCTGTATCTGTTAACNAATATCNTCATTTATATCTGCTGACTCACNTCCCTATTTCACCGACTGATTCACTCTTTTGCCANTCAGNATCCTTGAAAATTCTATTAATTTCGCGGAATTGAAAAAGTAGCTTGGCGAACCGCCCATCATCTGTTATGGTTCGCCGCTAATTTTTGAACGGTTTAGTTCCCGTTAACCATACAAGGAACGATCATGGTCGCGAAGCGAAAATCAACTACNCATGCNCAACAAGAAACATCTAAAAATCCGGGCAAAACTATAGTCAGCGATAGCCATAAGTCAACCGCCAAAACAGNACCCAAAAAAACTGGAACAAAAACTACCNCCGTTAAACCTCCAGCAACGAAGATGAAAAAAACTAAAANTACCACCACTAAAACAACAATGGCAAAAAAAACCACAGCACAAAAGCCCGATTCCGGCANCACTNCTNATAACAAGCTGGCAAGCACTGCAAAGGTCGCGAAAACCAGNAAAACTTCAACTAAGAGTACAAAATCTGCAAAAACTGCGGACAAACCAGTAAAAGCTGTCAAGGCCGNTGTTGCTAAAGCGAGCAAAAAAGCCAAAAGCACCAACAATAGCGATACCCCCAAACGCANGTCGCGCCGGAAAAGCNATCCGGAATTAGNTAGCTTCAAACCTTATGTATTACGCAAGCATGAANAGTATATGAATGAAAACCAGAAAAAGCATTTTATTACCATGCTCCTGGACTGGCGCAAGCAGTTAATGGAAGAAGTAGACCGAACTGTCAGCCATATGAAAGACGAAGCTGCTAACTATCCTGATCCCTCAGATCGAGCCAGCCAGGAAGAAGAGTTCAGTATTGAACTGAGAACCAGAGACAGGGAAAGAAAGCTGATTCGAAAAATTGAAAAAACCATCGACTTACTGGACCAGGACGACTATGGGTATTGTGAATCATGTGGTATAGAAATCGGTATCAGAAGGNTGGAAGCCCGGCCCACAGCAACCCAGTGCATTGACTGCAAGACCCTGGATGAATTAAAGGAACGCCAGATACACGGATAAACTCTGTCACCATGACAACGGTACCGGAAGCAAAAGACGCATATATTGGCCGATTTGCCCCATCACCCAGTGGGCCGTTGCATTTTGGTTCCCTGGTTGCCGCAGTAGCAAGCTACCTCGATGCCAGATCCCATCAGGGTTCNTGGCTTCTGCGAATCGACGATCTCGACCCGGCAAGAGAGTTATCCACTGCACCAGCCGAAATTGTGGACCAGTTGCTTCAGCACGGACTCGTCTGGGACGGTGATATTTTGTTTCAAAGTAGTCGTCTCGCCAGTTATCANCAGGCCAGAAATCAACTAACAGCNGACAATCGCCTGTATCCCTGCACCTGTAGCAGAAAANATACCCCTCGCATCTATGCTGGCCACTGCCTCACCAANTCCCTTCAGGACCTGAGCCAACCGCACGCAATACGCTTCCATATCAAGGAGCCNAAATTCGAGATTCATGACAGGNTGTTGGGTCCGNTAAAATGGCGGCAGCAACTCGATATGGGTGATTTCATTGTTCTGCGCAAAGATGGCCTCAACGCCTATCAACTCGCAGTGGTGGTTGANGACATCTATCAGGGGATCACCGATGTGCTTAGAGGTGCCGATCTAATTCATTCTACGCCCCTGCAGCTGAGCCTGTTTAAGGCCCTNAACAGCANACCCCCGCGTTATTGTCACGTNCCAGTGGTACTNGCTGCTGATGGTCGAAAACTAAGTAAACAGGCCTTTGCCGAAACTGTTTCCAGNAAATCTGCCGTCGACAACATTCGTAACGCGTTAAATTTTCTCGGTCAAAAGCACACAAAAGGGCACTCNGTTAATGAATTATTAGAAAGTGCTACCAGATCCTGGAATATCCAGGCCGTTCCCCCGCTGAGAGGTATTTCAGAGAAAATCTGAAATTAATTCAGGATTAATAGCGGTCCTGACNCAAAAANCTGCTTCTGAAGCTACTCCTGACTAACACAAATACCCCANCGGCGGTCCANGATNCAGAAAATACAAGGTTGACTTTGGTACGAGTCTCATTATTAACTAACCAACAATAAACCTGATGATAGAAAGTGACGGAACTTAACCACATTCTGATCATTGAAGATAAAATCGCCTTAAGTGCTTCAATTAAGCGATGTCTGAATAATAATAACAATAACCTTTTTAAGGCCGACTCTCTTAACCATGCCATCGAGCAAGGGCTAAGCGGTTTCTCTTTGATTATCGCTGAGACGGACCTGGATGGGCATCCTGTTACAGAGCTCATAAAACTGGCCCCGGGTGTGCCNGTGATTGCTGTTTCTGACAAGGCTGATCTCAAGATGGCCATATCGCTCATCAAAAGAGGCGCAGAAAATTATCTGGTAGCACCCTTTACAGATCAGGAGCTGACTGACACCGTGGCAGCGATTCTCCGAGATCCCGTGCCTGAGCACCNATCAGAAAACATTATTGGCCGCAGCGAATCCATGAAAGCGCTTTTTTCGCAGATNAAAAAAGTAGCTCCAACAAGGTCATCGGTACTCATATTGGGTGAGTCAGGTACAGGAAAGGAACTGGTTGCTAAGGCAATCCACCATAACAGNGANCGTTACCATGAACCNCTTATCTCATTAAACTGTGCNGCTATTCCGGAAACACTCATCGAGGCTGAGTTGTTTGGTCATGANCGCGGTGCATTCACGGGCGCTACCAACAGTCGCATGGGGCTCATTGAAGCGGCTGACAAAGGNACATTATTTCTCGATGAAATTGGAGAACTTCCACTTGAAGCTCAAGCCAGACTGCTNCGTGTCCTGCAGGGAGGTGAGGTCCGAAGGATTGGCTCNACCAGNACCTTGAAAGTGAATATACGGCTCATTGCCGCCACCCATCGAGACTTATTACAGCTGGTTGAGGAAAAGCTTTTCAGACTGGACCTGTACTATCGGCTCGATGTCNTGCAGCTCAAGCTGCCTCCACTGCGGGAACGTGGTGATGATCTGGATCTACTGGCTGATCACTGCTTGAAGCAGACTTGCCTACAAATGAACAAAAATCTGCTGACTTTTTCTGATACAACCAGACACCTGATGAGTTCGTANAGCTGGCCGGGTAATATCAGAGAACTGGAAAATTCAGTTGCCAGGGCAGTCATACTCTGTGANANCCAGGTAATCACCCCTGATCTACTNGGTATTCAACTTGATTTACAAAGNAAACCCAATGNTCTGGAAGTGAGTGAGCACTCAGAACCTGAGACTCTCTCACTGGAAAGTTATCTCTACAATTTTATTTTAGAAAACCAAAATGCAATGACCGAAACTCAAATGGCTCAAAAGCTCGGTATCAGCAGAAAGAGCCTGTGGCAGAAAAGGCAGAAACTCAATTTACCCCGCATTCGCTCCAGAGACAGATAATCCCTTTTCTTCGACCTCTGCCCGCCCAGTCGTTACCTAAGGTAACACCTAAGGTAACAAAAGGTAACAGTGCTTAATACCTATTCCACACTATAATTTAACTAACTGATTTTTCTACATAAAATTTATGGCACGAAATATGCGGCACTAAAGTTGCTGGTAAGAACAATAATAATAAGTTATCAGCCTAATAATAAAAAATCATCTCGCTCACTCAATGGGAAAAGTCCGCTTTTCCCATTTCTTTTTGGTTCACCTGTTACTGTCTTTCACGCTTCTAATTATTTCACTGTTTCATTGGTCACTGTCTGCTAAACTATCAACATCGCCTCTCATAGACCATGTTCAATAATTCCCTGTATAGCACAATCTGAATGAACAAGATAAGCCAACTCCTTCCCCCCAATAAAATCAGCGTAAGCGCCTCTAAAGTCATTCAAAGACTCTGCTCAGCAGGCCATCTTGCATACCTGGTTGGTGGCAGTGTCAGAGATATTCTGCTCAATCGAGATCCAAAAGATTTTGACGTGGCCACCGATGCCGAGCCTGAAGAAATAAGAAACCTGTTTCGAAATTCTCGAGAGGTTGGCAGGCGCTTCCGTATTGTTCACATCCGCTTCGGCAGAGAAATCATTGAGGTGTCCACTTTCAGAGGACACCATAAGGGCCCTGCAGCGGAAGACAGCGGGCCTGTCATGGATGACAATGTCTACGGTAGCTTTGAAGAAGACGTCCTACGGCGGGACTTTACCATCAATGCGCTCTATTACGACCTTATCAACAATGAAATTCTTGATCTGGTCGGTGGTATGACCGATATCGAAAACCGCGCTATCCGGATTATTGGCGACCCCATTAAACGCTTCCGCGAAGATCCGGTACGAATGCTCAGAGCGCTTCGCTTTAAAGCCAAACTTGATTTCAACCTGGCGGACAACGTGACAGAAGAAATCCGTCGGTCAGGGCAATTACTAGAACAAATTCCAGCGGCCAGACTCTTTGAAGAAACATTAAAACTGTTTATGTCCGGTCACGCAGCCAAGAGCTTTGTAGCGCTAACCGAATACGGGTTATTCAACTGGTTATTCCCATGCGTTGAAAATCACTTCTCGCATTACAACACCCAACAACGTCTGATTGAGCTCGCGTTGAACAGTACTGATAGTCGCATCAGGGCAGGACTGCCTGTCACACCAGCATTTGTTCTCGCAGCCTTTCTCTGGAGTGAATTCTTACACCAGAAGGACCTTCTGCAAGAAGGTGGCATGGCCAGTGCCGATGCCATAGCACAGGCTGGGCTCAGAACCCTGACTGAGCAGCAATTGAGTACCTCTATACCAAAACGATTTGCAATTCCCATGCGGGAAATCTGGTCCCTGCAATTTCGTCTGCCAATACGCAGGGGGAAAAGAGCAGAAAAAGTGCGGTCACATAAACGCTTCAGGGCCGCTTATGACTTCCTTATATTAAGAGAAGAATCAGGGGAGAAACTCGACAACCTGGGGAAATGGTGGACTCACTATCAGGAAGCGAAAGAAGAACAGAAAGAGGCATTACGATCAACAGCCCACAAGCGAGTAACAAAAAGGCCAAGGGCTAAAAAAACCCCTAATAACTGAACAGGACAGGACAATGCCAGCTGATTTTCTACCCAAGATGCTGCCATCCTATATCGCTGTTGAAGGTCCTATAGGCGTCGGCAAAACTTCACTCACAAAACGATTGGCAGAATCCTTTAATTACGAGATCGTATTAGAAATGCCCGATACCAACCCCTTCCTTGATCAATTTTATGAAGACAGAGGCCATTCTGCGTTACCGACACAGCTGTTTTTTCTATTTGATCGAGTTCGACAAATTGAAAATATGCGCCAGGGAGACATATTCAAGCCGGTTAGAGTGGCAGACTTTCTTATCGACAAGGACCGGTTATTTGCCGAACTTAACCTCTCAACTGATGAACTTGCCCTCTACGACAAGGTAGCTGAACATTTATCCATAGATGCTCTCGCACCAGACTTGGTTATCTACCTGCAAGCACCCGCAGAAGTATTGATGGATCGAATTCAGCAACGTGGCATTCCCCGAGAAGCAAAAATGGATCGTAATTATCTGGATTCACTGATAGAGGCTTATACGCGTTTTTTTCATTATTATGATGAGGCACCATTGCTCATCGTCAATTCAGCCGAATTAGATCTGGTCAACAACGATCAGGACTACCAGTCTCTTTTAGACTATATGCTGAATATTAAAACGGGTAGGCATTACTATAACCCCAAACAGACGATTCTTTAGTATACGGCTAACGATACAATAGAAATTAAGGAGATAAGCCATGTCCGACGATAAAACCTACAAGGTCAAACAAGATAGCCACCACCAGACCCACCTCTCAAACGAGGACTATCTTGAGCTGTATCGTCAATCCATAGAGAACCCCTCAACATTCTGGGGAGAGCAAGCGCTACAGACTCTTGACTGGTATAAACCTTTTACGGTCACCGGTTCTGGTGACTTCAACAAAGGCACCGCTAGCTGGTTTACAGACGGCTCACTTAATGCTTCCTATAACTGCATCGACCGTCACCTACCAACAAAAGCTGATCAAACAGCCATCATCTGGGAAGGCGATGACCCCAGTGAATCGAGCTTCATCACTTACGCCGAATTGCATGATAGCGTGTGTCGACTTGCCAATCTGCTCAAAAAACGGGGGGTACAGAAAGGTGATCGCGTCTGCATCTATATGCCCATGATTCCCGAAGCTGCTTATGCGATGCTGGCCTGTGCAAGAATTGGCGCCATCCACAGCGTCGTGTTCGGTGGCTTTTCGCCTCAGGCCCTACAGGACCGAATCCTTGATTCAGACTGTCAGACCGTGATCACGGCAAATGAAGGCCTCCGCGGCGCCAAACCGATTCCTCTGAAAGCGAATACTGACATGGCATTAGAGGGTTGCCCCAATGTGCATAGTGTTCTGGTGATAAAACGTACCAGCGGGAAGGTCAATATGACCTGCAACAGAGATATCTGGTATCACG
>NZUN01000154.1 GCA_002697205.1 Gammaproteobacteria bacterium | reverse complement strand
GGCGGGTGCCGTCCTTTCCCTCGGCCTCGACCGCATAGGCATTGACCCAGTGGCGTGGAAAGATGCGCAGGTCGATTTCCGCGTCCAGCGTCATCGCCGCGTGGTCGCCATCGTGGAATTCGTTATAGGTGCCGATCTTCTCGATCACGCAGGAGCGGTTGCGGGTCAGCGCCATGACCTCGCCCAGACGCTGGATCGCCGGGATCAGCCGGCCCGGCACCGGGTCGATCCGGATCACGCCATGGCCCAGATCGGCCTCGACCAGCGCCGCTTCGGAAACGCCCAGTTGCTGCGCCAGATCATAGAGCCGCAGCGTTGCATCTTGTTTCAACGCCCGCAGGCGCGACGGTGTCAGGTCGTTCATCACACAGCCTCTGGTCATTTTTGCGGCCGGACGCCGCCTATACTTGACAGTTTTAATCAGAATGCTATCGCACACAAGACGCCAGCGCAACGCCAGCCCGTATTTTTCCCGAACATCAGGACGGAGACCACGGCGATGCGCCCGACCCTTACCGCTTTTTCCCTGTTGCTTTGCTCGACCGCGCTGGCCGCGCCCGCGTTTTCGCAAGACGAGGCCGACCGCATCATGCTGGACCCGATCGTGCTGCGCGCGGGCGTCGAGAAGGTCGCCTCGCGCGTGCCGCAATCAGTCAGCGTGGTGGATGAAGAGGAACTGGACGAGATTCAGGCGGGCAATATCGGCGATATTCTGGAAACGGTGCCGGGCGTGTCCGGCGTCGGTTCGGCCAGCTTCTTCGGGCAGGGCTTCAACATCCGCGGCTTCGGCTCTTCCGGCACGGCGGCCTCCGAGGCGGGCATCGTGCAGCTGATCGACGGCGAAAAGAAATATTACGAATCCTACCGTCAGGGATCCTTGTTCGTCGAACCGGACTTCCTGAAGCGGGTCGAGGTGCTGCGCGGCCCCGGTGCATCGACGCTGTATGGCTCGGGTGCGCTTGGCGGCGTGATCGCGATGGAGACGATCGACGCAGGCGATCTGATCGCGCCGGGCCAAACCAGCGGTGGCCGGGTGCGGCTGGGCTATGCCTCGAACCCTGATACGGCCTTCGGCAGCATCGCCTGGGGCTGGCGCCCTTCCGAGGATTTCGAGGCGCTGGCGGCCTTCGCCTATCGCAAGCTGGGCGACACGACGACGCCCGATGACGACACGCTGGTCCGCGCCAATTCGGACACGTCCAACCTGTTGCTGAAGGCCAAGAAAAGCTTTGGCGATCAGTATGTCGAGTTCTCGTATCAGCATCTCGAGGCGCGCGGCGACGATCAGGATTTCAACCAGTTGGAAGGTCCGCAGCCGGGGCTGTTTCCGGGCTTTCCCGGTTGGGGGGTCGGCGACATCCTGACGCGCGATCAGGTGGCGCGGCTGGAATGGGGCTGGAACCCCGCCGACAACCGGTTCATCGACGCCACGGTGACGCTGTCCTACACCAACACGATCAAGGACGTAGAGCAGGGCAGCAACCCGGCCGAGCCGGTCATGGACAGCCTGCTGGGTCGGCGCGACTATGGGCTGTGGCGGCTGAAGGCGCAGAACGTCGCCGATCTGTCCGGCGAGGGCTACAGCCATTTCCTGACCTTTGGGGCCGAGACCTTCCGGCAGGATCGCACGAGCAGCGTCCCCTCATCCTCTCATCCCGAAGGTCTGACCCGGCAGGTCGCCGCCTTCGTCTGGTCCGAGGTGGATTGGGGCCGATTCACCCTGAACAGCGGCCTGCGCTATGAACGCCAGCGGACCGAACCCAAGGACAGCGTGACCATCACCAGCGACGAGGTCGATTCGAAATCGATCGAGCCGCAGATGTCGCTGCTGTATCGCGTCACCGAAGACTGGTCGGTCTTCGGCTCGCTGGCTTTCGTGAACCGCCTGCCGACGGTGGACGAGCTTTACGACGGCTTCATGGGCGGCGCCGCCTCGCCCGATCTGAAGGACGAGAAGGGCAAGAATATCGAGATCGGGCTGTCCTACAGCGCACAGGACCTGTTCCGCGCGGGCGACGAAGCTGCGCTGAAGCTGACCCTGTTCCGCAACCATATCGACGACATGATCGTGCGCACCAACGCCCCCGCGCCGACACCCGCCTATGTCAATATCGACCGCGCCTATCTGCGCGGCGGCGAATTGGAGGCCAGCTATCTGACCGGCGGGTGGCAGTTCGGCGCGGCCGTCTCGGTCGTCGATGGCGAGGATGAGGACGGCACCGTGCTGGACACGCTGCCCAACGACCGTGTGGTGCTGTCAGCGGCATGGCAGGTGCGCCCGGACTGGAAGATCGGCGCACGCAGCACGCTGGCATCCGGCCGCGACAAGCCCAGCGGCGCGCATCGGGCAGGCTTTGGAGTGCATGACATCTTCGCCATCTGGACTCCGCGACAGGGCGCGCTGCGCGGGTTGGAGGTCAATCTGGGCGTAGATAATGTGACCAACCGCGAATATGTCCCGGCGACCTATCTGACCGGCCCGGCGCCGGGCCGGAACGTAAAGCTGTCCCTCAGCAAAAGCTTCTGAGCGCACGAAAGACCCGTCCCCGGTCCGCAATCGCGGGCCGGGGATCCGTCGCGTCACAGTGCGGGTCGATCACAAATTCCAGTCCTTGTCTTCCGTCGCCACCGTCTTGCCGATCATGTCGATGGATCCTGAGAGCCGATATCGCCACCTCATCCTTCGCTACGCGCGTAAAGAAGATGAGAGGCAGATATTTCTGACGCTCGCAGGGTCCTGGTTGCTTGACAGGCCCCGGCCGCCATGAAATGCCGACAAAAATGGTAAGTTAATGGGCGGCAAAATGCAGCACCTCGTGGCAAGAAGGGTTCAAGCCCTCTGCATGGTTCTTGGTGTCATCTGCCTTCCCGGCGTCGCACCGGCCGACGATTTTCCGGTGGTGATCGAACACGCTTTTGGCCGGACGGTGATCGAACGGCAGCCGCAGCGCGTGGCGGCGGTTGCCTGGGCGAACCACGAGGTGCCGCTGGCGCTTGGCGTGGTCCCGGTAGGCTTCGCAGCGGCGGGCTTCGGAGACGAGAACGGGGACGGCCTGCTGCCTTGGGTCGAGGCGCGGCTGGACGAATTGGAAGCCGAGACCCCGACGCTGTTCGACGAGGGCGATGGGATCGACTTCGAGGCGGTGGCGGCAAGTCAACCCGATGTCATCCTTGCGGCCTATTCGGGTCTCAGCCAGGCGGATTACGATACGCTGAGCATGATCGCGCCGGTGGTGGCCTATCCGGAAGCCCCGTGGTCCACGGATTGGCGGCAGATGATCCGCCTCAACAGCGAGGGCCTGGGAATGAGCGCGGAGGGGGACGCGTTGATCGCGCGGCTGGAAGGCGAGATTGCCGACGCCGTGTCGCAGCATCCCGAACTGTCAGGCAAGTCGGCGATGTTCATCACGCATCTCGACTCGACGGATCTCAGCGTCATCCGGTTTTACTCGGCGAACGATACCCGTGTGAAATTCTTTCATGATCTAGGGCTCAAGACGCCGCAGAGCGTTCAGGAGGCGACGCAGCCCGGACAGTTTTCGGGCGAGATCAGCGCCGAAATGATCGATCGTTTCAATGAGGTGGATATTTTCGTCTCCTATGGCGACCGGCAACTGGCCGATCGGTTGATCTCTGATCCTCTGGCAGGCCACATGCCCGCGATCGCCAACGGCGCGCTGGTGATGCTGGGCAACGATGCGATCGGCACAGGAGCCAATCCAACGCCCCTGTCGATCCCATGGGTGCTGGAGGATTACGTCGAGCTGCTGGTCGAAGCCGCCCGCAAATGATGGCGACCGCTGATCGGACCGGACGGCCCGTCCGCGGATCGTGGCGGATGACCGCCCTTCCGGCGATGATTGCAGCGACTGTCGTGTTGTGCCTGTCGTCGGTCGCAGTGGGCACCCGAACCATCGGTCTGGCGGACCTGTTGGCCGGAATGCAGGGCGCGACCGATAGCATTGGTCAGGCTGCCGTGGCGGCGCGCGTGCCGCGCACTTTGCTGGCGGCGCTGGCGGGCTCGGCGCTCGGGTTGTCGGGGGCGATCATGCAGGGTGTGACGCGCAATCCGTTGGCCGATCCGGGCATCCTGGGGATCAACAATGGCGCGGCACTGGCGGTGGTGATCGGCATCGCCTGGTTCCAGATCGGCACTGCATCGACCTATATCTGGCTGGCCATCCTGGGGGCAGGACTCACGGCGGTTTTCGTCTATGCCATCGGCTCTGTCGGTCGGGGCGGTGCGACGCCGCTGAAACTGGCGCTTGCGGGTGCGGCGACTTCGGTTGCGTTTTCGTCTCTGACCCTCGCCATCGTGCTGCCGCGCAACGATATCGCGGGCGGGGTCCGGTCCTGGCAGATCGGCGGCGTCGGCGGCGCGACCTGGGACCGGATCGAGCTTGTGCTGCCGGTGCTGCTGATTGGGGCCGCGATCGCGATGATGTCAGCACGAAAACTGAACCTGCTGGCCTTGGGCGATGATCTGGCGGCCGGGCTGGGCGAGAAGGTGGCTTTCGCCCGCGGCATGGCCTCGCTGGGTGCGATCATGCTGTGCGGGGCTGCGACCGCCATCTGCGGGCCGATCGGCTTCGTGGGGCTGGTCGTGCCGCATCTGTGTCGTCTTCTCTTCGGCGTGGATCACCGCTGGCTGCTGCCCTGCTCGGCCCTGGCCGGGGCGGCGCTGCTGATTCTGTCGGACGTGATCGGTCGCCTTATCGCGCGCCCGAGCGAGCTGGACGTGGGCATCGTCACCGCCTTCGTCGGAGCGCCCTTCTTCATCTGGATCGTTCGCCGTCAGAGGGTGCGCGACCTGTGACCGAGACTGTCACGACCTTGTCCGCGCTGATCCGTGGTCGTCGCTCGCGTGCCACACGCTGGCGGGGGATCGTGACGGGATTGCTTGCCGTTCTGCTGGCGGGAATCGCGCTGACGCTGATGCTGGGCCAATCCTTCACCCCACCCGATGTCGTCGCGCGCGTGCTGATGGGCGAGCAGGTTCCCGGCGCGGCTTTCGCCGTCGGCCAGCTGCGCCTGCCACGGGCGGTCGTTTCTGTCCTTGCTGGCCTTTCCTTCGGGCTGGGCGGGGTCGCCTTCCAGATCATGCTGCGCAATCCGCTGGCAAGCCCCGACATCATCGGCGTCAGTGCCGGTTCCAGCGCGGCGGCGATCTTCGGCATCGTCTTCCTGTCGCTGGACGGCGCTTCGCTGTTCGGCCTGTCCATTGCATCTGGCCTGGCGGTCGCGTTGCTGATCTATGGCCTGTCGTTCAAGGGCGGGGTTGCCGGATCTCGGCTGATCCTTGTCGGAATCGGCATTTCGGCGATGATAAACAGCTTCATCGCTTATAGCCTCGCCCGCGCGCCCTCGTGGGATCTGCAAGAGGCCATGCGCTGGCTCAGCGGCAGCGTCAACGGCGCGCGGCTGGAACAGGCTGGTCCCATGATCCTGTCTCTGATCGTGTTCGGCGGGCTTGTCCTGACGCGCAGCCGCGCGCTGGAGGCCTTGCGGATGGGAGAGGATATGGCGGCGGCCCTGGGCGTCAGCGTCGGCGCGACGCGGCTATCGGTGATGATCGGCGCTGTGGGCATGATCGCGGTTGCCACGGCGACGACGGGCCCGATCGCTTTCGTCGCATTCCTGTCTGGTCCCATCGCCGCGCGCATTGTCGGCCCGAACGGCTCTTTGCTGATGCCGGCGGCGCTGATCGGCGCGGGTCTGGTCCTTCTGGGCGATTACGCAGGCCAGTTCCTGCTGCCCGGCCGCTATCCCGTCGGCGTCGTCACCGGGGCATTGGGGGCGCCCTTTCTCATCTATCTTATCATCCGGGCCAACCGAACGGGAAGCGCGCTATGACCAGCAGTCACAATCTAAAAGTCACGGATCTGGCTGCTGGCTTTGGTGAGCGGCGCATCTTGGGCGGATTGCAACTCGATCTCCTGCCGGGGAAAATCACGGCGCTGGTCGGCGCCAATGCCTGCGGAAAATCGACGCTGCTGCGGATCATGTCCCGCCTTCTGTCGCCGATGCAGGGGGCGGTGACCCTGGACGGGCGCTCGATCCACAGCATGCCGACACGCGAACTGGCCCGCNCCCTGGGCCTGCTGCCGCAATCGCCCATCGCGCCCGAGGGTATTGCCGTTGCCGACCTTGTAAGCCGGGGGCGCCATCCGCATCATGGCCTGATCTCGCGCTGGAGTCACAAGGACGACGAAGCCGTGGCCGAGGCTCTGAACGCGACCCGGACCGCCGATCTGGCCGACCGGATGCTGGATGAACTATCGGGCGGTCAGCGTCAGCGGGTCTGGATCGCCATGGCGCTGGCCCAGCAGACCGATCTCTTGCTGCTGGATGAGCCGACAACCTTTCTCGACGTGGCCCATCAGATCGAATTGCTGGATCTGCTGTGCGATCTGAATCAGCGGCGGGGCATCACCATCGCTATGGTGCTTCACGATCTGAATCTCGCGGCGCGCTATGCCGACCGTCTGATCGCAATCGCAGGCGGTCGCGTTCATGCGGAGGGGACACCTGAAGAGGTTCTGACGGAAACGAATATCCGCGCGGTCTTTGGCCTGGACAGCCGCGTCGTCACCGATCCCGTCTCGGGTCGGCCAATGATGCTGCCCGTGGGGCGGCATCGTGTGGTGGACAAATCAGCAGAATAACTGAGTAATATTGTCGCCTTTTTGCAACGCGACGTCGTCTTGTCAGCGGCGGGCGACATACTGCGTTGCGAACTCATGGATGCGGGTCTACCGATGCCGTTATCCGAGTAAAAACGTAAGGATTCGCTCCATGTGCAAGACAACTGTCCGACGCCATCCGGCAACTGCTCGCATGGTTGCAATCCTCACGGGCTGCACTGCGCTGTCCATGCCTGTGACAAGTTTCGCGCAGGATGCCGGCGCACGGGTGTCACCGATCATCCGCCTGCCCGAGATCACGCTGGAAGCCACGGGTGTCGGCACCGATGACGATGAGAATTCGGTCGTCGCGCATGAGATGTGGGTCGGCGGCAAGGTCGCGACGAATATCCTCGATACCCCCGCCTCGGTCTCGGTCATCACGCAAAAAGAGATCGAGCGCCGCGATGCGCAAACGCTCGAGGAGGTTTTGCAATACTCCGCCGGAGCGATCACCGACTACTATGGCACGGACGACCGGAACGATTACTTCCAGATCCGCGGCTTTCAGGCCTCGACCTACCGCGACGGGATTACCTTGGGCTCGATGCGGGGTATCCGCGAAGAGCCCTTGGCCTATGAGCGGGTCGAGGTGATCCGGGGCGCGAACTCCACCTTGTTCGGCATTGCCGATCCCGGCGGTTCGATCAACTTCGTTACCAAGCGGCCGCGCGCAGAACGCTTTTCCGAGGTTTTTGCCACCGTCGGATCTTTCGATCGCAAGGAAGTCGGTTTCGATTTCGGTGATACTGTTAAATCGGACTCGACCCTGTCTTACCGCTTTACCGGCAAGCTGCAGGACAGCGATCGGGAATACGATAATTCGCAGGATGACGAGAAATTCCTGATGGGTGGCCTGACCTGGCAACCCAGCGACGCGACCTCGATCAGTCTCATCGCCGACTATCTGGAGCGCGAATCGACGCCGAACAGCGGCGGCTATCCCCGCTATGGCAATTATGACCGCAGCCTGTTTCTGGGCGAGCCGGATTTCAACTATCTGAACGTGGAACGCAAATCCGTCAGCCTGATCGCCGAACATGATTTCGGAGGCGGCCTGACACTGCGGTCGAACCTGCGTTACAGCGATACGGCCGATGATTACGGTTACGTCTATATCGCGGGCGATGACGGCACGTTCCCCGTCCCGCGCGGTTATCTGGCGTCCGACAGTCAGGCCGATGAGATCGTGGGCGATGTGATCCTGCAATATGATCGCAATCTGGGGCGCATCGACAGCAGCACCTTGGCAGGGATCGAATACCGCGACGTGTCTTCGGCTCAGCGCTCCTTCGACGCCGGCGCGACCGGCATCAACCCGCGCGATCCGGTCTATTCGGGTGCCCCCGCCAGCCTCGTGCAATATCAGGACCAGACCCGCGACAGCACGAACAAGGCGATCTTCCTGCAGCAGAATCTGGCCTTCGATGACCGCTTCATCGCGACGGTCGGTGCCCGCCACGACTGGCTGTCCATCGACCAGAACGACCGCCTCGCGGGCGTCGCTACTGGGGATGATTTCTCCGAGACGTCGCTGCGCGGCGCGCTGACCTGGAAGGTCACCCCCGAAATCTCGACCTATGTCAGCTATGCCGAATCCGTCGCCCCGCCGACCATCGGGGTCGAGCCCGAGCGTGGCGAGCAATACGAGATCGGTGCGAAATACGAACCTGCCGGGACGAATGCCCTGTTCAGCGCGGCCATCTATGACCTGAGCAAGACCAACATCACAGTGGTCGACCCAGACGATCCCTCGATCCGCTCGCTCGTCGGCGAAATCCGCGTGCGCGGGCTGGATCTGGAAGCCAAAGCCGAGCTTTTCGACAATGTCAGCATGACCGTATCCTATTCCTACGCCGATTCCGAAGTTCTGCGTTCCAATCCGATCCGGGGCGTGGACGTGGTCGGAAACGAAATGGGCGTGCTGCCCAGCCACATGGCGTCGCTGTGGGTCGATTACACACTGCCGGGCGATAGCGCTCGTGGAGACATGACCTTCGGGCTGGGTGCCCGCTACACTGGTTCGTATTATTTCACTACCCAGAACGACAACGGAAAGGCCGAGGCGACTTGGCTTCTGGATGCCGCCTACAGCTATGACGTGACCACAGATACCGAACTTGCGGTCAATATCCACAATCTGACCAACGAAAAGCACGTGGTCGGTCGTGGCACGGCGGATTATTACAATCCCGAACGCGCGATCTCGGCCACGCTGCGTCATCGATGGTGACAGACGGCCTCATTTGGTTGCGGGAGGTTGGGCGCGGCTAGGCCGGAGCCTCTCGCGACCAAACGCGCAAGGTTCGGAACAGTTACGTTTCGCCGCCTTGTGGCTGCGGGCAAATAAAAAGGGCGTTTCTGGTCGAACGACTTACCGACGACATCACCACCCGGATCCGGCAGGTGCTGGCCGATGTCGATCCGGTCTTGGAGGAACTGGGCGGCAGCAAGGCCGATATCGGGCGGGTGCAGGTCTGGCTGGCCTACATGGCAGATTTCGCCGACATGATCTCCGTGCTCCTTGAACTCAGCGCCCGGCGCCGGGAGCGGCGATCCGCGCCCGCATCGGTCGCTGGTGTCTCCGGCGCGTCATCGCCCTGGTCGTCAACCAGAGCCGAAGTCTCGCTTTCGGCGGTCGCGATCATCAGATCCTCCATCGCCAGTTCCAGCTGTTCCATCTCGCGCTCGATCTTTTCCCAAGACTGGCCGAACCCGACCTGCGCGCCATCGTCATCGGCAAGCGCGGCGAAGGTGCGGATTTTGCAGCTGGTCACCTGCGGTCGAACCTAGAGCGGATCGTGCGTGCCTCCACGGTGCCGGTCTTTGTCGCCTCAAGGGCGTTCAAGCCCATCGGCAAGGTGCTGGTCGCTTATGAAGGCAGTCCGTCTGCCATGAAGGCCATCAAGCGCATGTCGAAAAGTGCGGTCTGTGAAGGGCTGGAGATCACGCTCCTCCATGTCGACAATGGAAGCGGCCCGATCGATGCGCGTATCGACGATGCCGCCCTTGCTCTGGGCGCGGCCGGCCTGTCCGCGACGGCACGCACTGTCGAGGGCGAGCCGGACGAAGCACTCCAGGTCATCGTAGATTCGGAGGGTTTCGATTTTCAGGTGATGGGTGCCTACGGCCACAGCCGTATCCGCAACCTCATCATCGGCTCGACCACCACGGCCATGGTGCAGGCGGTCAAGATACCCGTGCTGCTATATCGCTGACGCTACTTCAGGGCCGGACGGCTACCACCTCGATTTCAACCAGCCACAAGGGATTGGCCAGACCGGCGACCTCGAATACTGACCGCGTGGGCAGGTTAGGCTGATCTTCCGTTCCGAAGAATTTGGTATAGCCATCCATGAAGCCCGCGACGTCCATCATCTCGCTGCCGTCGGGTGCGACCAGATAGGCCTGCATCTTGATAACATCATTCATCGTCAGATCCAGCGCTTCCAGCTTGGCTTGGATCGATTCGCGCCATGGGCGGCCGGCCGGCACAAACACTTGATGGGGTGGTTGCCCCCGCCCGACGGCATCGCGATGTGCCAAGATGGTGATGCTGAAGTCACCATAGGGAGAGGAGGCATCCATGGATGAGATTAGCATCGTCGGCGTCGACCTGGCAAAGCAGGTCTTCCAGATTCATGGCGCTACGTCGGACGGACGCGCAGTTTTCCGCAAGAAACTGTCCCGGCCACAGTTCGCGAAGTTCATGGCAGCGCTGCCGCCTTGCCTCGTGGCCATGGAGGCCTGCGGGACCGCGCACTACTGGGGCCGGGAACTCGGCCGGTTCGGCCATGACATCCGGCTCATCCCGCCCGTCTATGTCAAACCCTTCGTGAAGCGGCAAAAGAACGATGCCGCGGATGCGGAAGCGATTGCCGAGGCGGTCCAGCGA
>NZUN01000153.1 GCA_002697205.1 Gammaproteobacteria bacterium | reverse complement strand
GCCCGGTAAGTGGTAAAAAACTACCCTTGCTGGTCTGGGCGTATCCAGTTGAATACAAGGACACGAGCAGCGCCGGCCAGAATACCTCAAATGCGAGCGAATTTAACTATCCCTATTATGGCAGTCCGATATTCTGGGTTACTCGGGGCTTTGCGGTACTCGATGATGCTGCTTTTCCTATTGTCGGCGAAGCTGACAGCGAGCCGAACGATAGCTTCAGAATGCAGCTCGTTGGTAATGCTAAAGCGGCTATAGATGCGGTGGACCAGCTTGGCTATATCGATCGCAATCGCGTTGCTGTTGGCGGTCATTCCTATGGTGCTTTCATGGTGGCAAATTTACTCAGTCATTCAGACCTGTTTGCAGCAGGCATTGCTCGAAGTGGTGCTTATAACCGAACGCTCACCCCTTTTGGGTTTCAGCGAGAAGAAAGGAGCTACTGGGAAGCGCCTGAGGTGTATTACGGCATGTCGCCATTCATGCATGCCGATAAAATGAAAACACCGCTGTTGCTGATCCATGGTGCAGCGGACAATAATTCAGGAACCTATCCAATGCAGAGTGAACGTTATTTTAATGCGCTCAAAGGCCTGGGCGCCCCTGCCAGATTGGTGATCCTGCCGAAGGAAAGCCATGGTTATCGTGGCAAGGAAAGTATTCTCCATATGCTGTGGGAGCAGGACCAGTGGCTGAGTCGTCATTTGTGTATGGGCTGCTAATGCTCAGCTTGGTAGAACCTGGGTTACGCCGTAATTGTGCAGGCAATGACATGTACCGCCAGTGGCATTTAGGGTGATTTGGTAATAGGCTCTAGATTCATATCAGGACGAGTCAGAAGATCGCAATGGAAAATAAAAGGGTACTGATAACCGGTGGTAACAGTGGTATTGGTAAGGTCGCTGCAATTGAACTGGCTAAACTGGGCGCCAGTATGGTGCTGGCCTGCAAGCCGGGGGACAAAACGGAAGCGGCGCTGGTGGAAATCAATGCGGTTGCGCATCAACCCGTGATCAATTTGCCGGTTAATCTAGCCTCGCTTGAATCTGTGCGTGATCTGGTGGGCGAATTTAAACAGCGATACGATAGTCTGGATGTTTTGATTAATAACGCCGGCGTATTTCCGGCTCGAAAAAAATTAACCGATGATGGTTTCGAATTGCAGATTGGCGTGAATCATCTATCACATTTTCTTTTAACTAACCTGTTGCTCGATGTACTAAGGGCAACCTCATCAGCTCGCATTGTTACGGTTTCATCTATGCTGCACAAGAAGGGTCAGATCGATTTTGGCAGCTTTCGGGGTGAGAAAAAATACAATAGTCAGACCGCGTATGCTCAATCGAAGTTGGCCAACGTGTTATTTTCGGTTGAGCTTGCCAGGCGGTTGGCGGGCACCGATGTGACATCTAACTGCTTACATCCTGGTGGTGTGCGCACCGATATCATGCGTGATCTGCCCTGGTTGGTGCGAAAATTGGTGGACTTAATGTTTATTACGCCAGAGGAAGGTGCTAAGACTACCATCAAGCTGGCCAGTGACAGTTCACTTGCAGAGGTTACCGGTAAGTATTTTGACCAAACCCGGCTCGAGCACTGCTCGCAGTTGGCTGAGGATGAAGATCTTTGTGGCCAACTGTGGCAAGAGAGCGAACAGATGGTAGAACACACTACGGGGTCTTAACGCCCAAGAATTTGGTCGAACTGGCTGGCTTTAGGCATTATCCTGCCCGGCAGCATGGCCCGTGCCATCCTTTTGACTCTCACAGAATGACTTTGGCAGCAATCAATGCTTCTATTTCCGCGTCATCCAGGCCGAGTATCTCACCGAAGACCTCAAAATTATGCTGGCCGAGCAGGGGCGCTGGACCATGCGGTCCAGCCTGATAGCCGGGGATTAGAAACTGAATACCGGCGTACGGCACCTTCCCCATAACGGGGTGCTGATGGTAATGATGAAACTGTCGGTGAATATACTGCGGATCGTTTCGTAATTCCTCACTGCGTTGAACGGCGCCTGCCGGAACACCCGATGCGGCGAACAGTTCCATTACTTCAAGGGGCGTCTTGGAGCGGGTCCATTGGTTTAAGTGAGCATCGATCAGGTCGTGCTGCTCAATGCGGCTTGTAACGTTGCTCAGAGCATCATCCTGGCTCCACTGCGGGTGTCCAAGGACGGAACACAACTTGGCCCATTGATCATCGGTATCGACCGCGATCGCACACCACTGGTTTTCTCCGCTGCACTCGTAGATGCCCTGGGGCGCGGCATCGCGTTTTCGATTACCCATACGCGGGGCAACATAGCCGTTTACCTGGGCATCAAGAATCTCTGGCGCCAGAAACTGCAGCGCTATTTCAAACTGTGCAGCATCAATGTGCTGGCCTTTTCCGGTGCGGCGGCGGTGATCCAGTGCTGCGGTCACGCTGGCTGTAATAAAATGGGGGGCAATGACATCGGTGTAGGCAAGCCAGGGCCCATGAGGCGGCATATCGGGCCAGCCAGTCACTTCGTAAAAGCCGGCCATCCCAGCTGCGTGGTAGCCAAATCCGGCAATAGAGGCCATAGGGCCGTTTTGTCCTAGCAAACTGGTGCTTACCATGATCAGCTCAGGATTCAATTTAACGCAGGATTGGTAATCGATGCCCAGGCGCTGGGTAGCGCCGGGTGCCCAGTTCTCGACCAGCACGTCTGCCCATTCAACCAGCTTGCTGAGCATTTCCAGGGCCCTCGGTTCTTTGAGCTGCAACTGTACGCATTTCTTGCCTGCATTGAACTCGCCGTAAAAATGCGAGCTGTTC
The DNA here is from genome assembly GCA_002697205.1 of Gammaproteobacteria bacterium. Classification (GTDB taxonomy): domain Bacteria; phylum Pseudomonadota; class Gammaproteobacteria; order Pseudomonadales; family Azotimanducaceae; genus UBA9926. The sequence goes on along the minus strand of NZUN01000153.1, from coordinate 26,899 downwards.
CAGCCGGGTTCTCCCCTTACTGGCCCCAGAAAACGCAGCCCATCGGGTCTCAATTCAGATTCCACCTTTATCACGGTGGCACCATGATCAGACAGGTATCGAACCGAGGCAGGACCAGCGATCACCCAGGTCAGATCGAGCACTTTGAGACCTTTAAACGGTTTGTCTGAGTCTGCAACCGGTTCGGGAAGTTCTACTCGTTTACGAATATCGCTTGATACTTCGTCACGTATCTGCGGTCCATGCTCATTCAATCGTGGAGGCGGATAGCGAAACGCCATTGGCGCCTGGTTCATCTTTGCAAATAGCCCAGGGGTTCGCACTGTTTCACTATTAGGTAAAACCGTTTCCTGCCAGGCGTCACGCGCATCTAATTGTTTGAACTGGGTCAGATCAGCCACTGTGTTGATGGGTGCGAGAGTGACCCCTGCCTCGAAACCCAAGGCGAACAGTTCTTGTTTTGTGTGCATGCGAAAGTATTGTGCAAACAGGTCTCGAACCTCCTCAGAAGTAAAACGCATTTCCTGTCCCGTGGCCATGCGCATATCAAAAGTTTCCCAGTCTTCTGTGAGCCATTCCGGGTCGAGTAAATCGTCCGCTGCAATATGTCCAAGCAATGCATTGAGTACGCTGCCCACAGGGATTGCCACCAGGTATCCGTCCGCACATTCAAATACTGGATCGATGGCACGTGTGCCCATCTGCACGGTGGATCCCATACGTTCAAATTCGAAACCCTGGATGGCATGCGCATCCATGGCATTCATCATGGTCCAGGTCACTGCGCATTGTGCAGATACGTCCACATACTGAGCCTCGCCGGTTACCAGCATGCGTGCATGGGCAATCATTGCCGCTGCAGCAGCCTGTGCGCTGGCATGGCGCCAGACCTGGGGGATGGAAACCCGAACCGGTGGTCGATCGGGTGATCCCTGTAAGCTGGCCTGGCCGCCCATAGCGGAGAGAGTGAGATCGTTAGCGATTCGAGCAGCATTGGGGCCGTCGCTTCCATAGGGTGAAACTACCACGTGAATGAGCGTTGGATTTAGCTTTTTCAGGACAGCAAAATCGATGCCCCGGCTCGCGAGCAGCCCTTCAGGAGATGATTCGAGCACAAAGTCAGCGCCGCACACCAGAGCATCGAAAATCTGACGATCTTGCGCCAGATCAAGATCCAGGACCAGGGACCGTTTGTTCCGGTTGTAGGCGAAAAAATGCAGGCTGTCCTCCTGGGGCAGACCATCGCCTATAAAAGGGGCCCGGTAACGAGTCGAACTGCCCCCGGGTGGTTCAATTTTAATGACATCTGCACCTAGGTCAGCCAGAATCATGGCGCCAAGATCGCCACGATGGTCGGTTAAGTCTAATACTCGATATGGGCTAAGAATGGTGCCGCTCCTGGTTCAAAAATACTGATGCGTGAACTATAGCCTGAACGAGACTAGAAGGGGACAGGTTGACAAGCAGAGAGTTTGCTATAGAAATTCCGGGGCTAACCATCGTGGCAGGAATAAAATGAGTTCCGGGAAGACGATTACCAGCATCAGTAATACCAGTAAGGGCACTAAAATGATGGAGACGTCCCTGATCGCGTCGACAACCTTTATGTCGCCCAGGTTACAGGATATGAGCAGGCACAGCCCATAAGGCGGTGTCACCAGACCGAAAGCAAGGGAGATTACGCCGATGATGGCAAAATGGATAGGGTGCATGCCGACCTTGTCGGCAAGGGGGTAAAGAATAGTCCCGAGAATAATGATTGCTGGGATCGCATCGATAAACATGCCCATAATAAGAAAGGCAAGGGCGATAATAAAGCCAGTGCTGATAAGCCCGGTTCCATATCCTGCCATGACATCCACCAACTCCTGAGGCACCCGGTAGTATGCCAGCAGCCAGCCAAAGGCGGATGCAGTACCGATACAGAAAAGAGAAATGCCGGCCAGCCGCGCCGAGTCATAGAGCACTTCAGGGAATTCCTTAAAGCCAATTTTGCGATACACCAGCCCACCGAGAATTGAGGAATAAATCACTGCAACGACAGATGCTTCGGTGGGTGTAAAAAAACCAAATACAATTCCACCGACGATGATGGCGGGTGTTACCAATGCAAATGCCGCTTGTCCTAATGCCCGCACAAACTCCCTTTGTGATGCTCGTTGATAAACCGGATAATTGCGAATCTTTGCGTAAACCAAAACCGTGCCCATCATGATGACTGCCATGAGCAAGCCTGGAACTACCCCAGCCAGAAACAGCCCGCCGATCGATACGGACATAAGCCCACCCCAGACTATCATTAGGATACTGGGTGGAATAATGACGCCCATCACCGAAGAACAGGCAGTTAATGCAACTGAAAAGTTCGCATCAAAACCCTGTTTTTTCATGGATGGAATCATAATAGAACCAATACCCGCCGCATCCGCTGTTGAAGAACCGGAAATCCCGGCGAACATCATGCTCACCATCACATTGATATGCGCCAGGCCCCCGGGCAGGTGACCGACCGACGCGCGGGCAAGGTTTATGAGCCGTTCTGTGATGCCGGCGGCATTCATCAGGTTGGCAGCGAGGAGGAAAAAAGGAACTGCCAGCAGGATGAATGCATTGTAGGACTTCCACATTTCGTTAAGTAACATGTCAGGTCTCAAGCGGGCATCGATTAGAAACAGCGGGATGCAGGCCAGGCCCAGCGCAAACGAAACCGGGATACGCAGAAGAACTAGGGTACCGAAAACGCCAAACAGGATAAGCGAGACCTCACCGGGACTCATCAGCCCTGTTCCTGTTGTTTCATTTTGATCAGTGCAATGTCGGTTATGATTTTTTCCACCATGAACAGCAGCCAGGTGAAACCGGCGAGAGGGAAAGCAAAGTAGATAGTGGCCATGTTTATGCCGCTCATTTCAGAGTTTTGAATCCAACCGAATTGAGCAAATCTGATGCCATAGAGCAGGAAGAAAATAGCCAGCAGGCCGATACCAGCGTGGACAATCAGGTTTCTGATGCCCTGCCACCGTTGAGTTCTGGGAGCAGGGAATAGGTCAACGTCGAAATGACCGTCATCCCTGACAGCAATCATTGCGCCAATCATAATGATCCAGACGAAGCAGAAACGGGCCACCTCCTCTGTCCAGATATATCGCGGAATGATGCTCGTATAGCGTGACAGGATCTGCAAGGACACGGGTACGATGATAACGCCCATGAGCACAGTCAGGACGACTTTAAGAATCTGGTAGTAACCCTCAGTTAAGGATTTCAGGGTGTAACATCGTTGCACAAGTTTCTCTTTCTACCTGATGGCTTCAATTCGTTTAAGTACTTGTTCTGCTCCGATCTCGCTGGCATAGGCGATCTTAACGGGTGCAGCCAATTGCTGGAGTGTGTTTCGCTGAGCAAACACATGGGTTCGTAATTTCCCTTCGGATTCCATCTGTGCCAGTTTTACCGCATCCTCGGTGGATTCTATGTGGCGTCCGTAAGCGCCGGCTTCGTTCCCGGCTTTTACAATGGCAGCTTGAAGGTCCTCGGGTAAACGGCGGAAGGTTTTTCCACTGAAACATACCGGCCGAACGGTGATAGCGTGCTGGGTCAGGGAGATTTCCGGCCCGACTTCATAGAATTTCATTTGCTGGATTCCTGCGGCTTCGTTTTCGGCTGCGTCGATAACGCCGGTCTGTATGGCGTTGTATATCTCGTTGTAGGCGATAACGGTGGGTGATGTGGTGATGGCTTGGAAAATACGAGTCTGTATTGGTGCCCCCATGACCCGAATGTTAAGGCCTTTCAATTCAGCCATGGTTGTCACGGGCCTATTGACGATTAGATTACGTATGCCCCCACCCGCGAAACCGATCAGCCGNNCNTCNGATCNCTGGCCGCNATNTGTTCTGCAATGGGCGCNANTGCNTCNCTGTCNAGGACGCGATTCCAGTGGTCNAGGTCGCGGAATAAAAACGGCATATCCATGANCGGTGCCGCCCTNGAAAAGGTTGACATGTGTGATGGGGATACCANGGCGAAATCGACAGATAAGCCCTGGCTCATGTAAGCAAAGTAGTCTTTTTCCAGGCCCAGTTCACTNTTCATNTAGATCTCGAATTNAATCGGNTTTCCGTAATATTNCCTTACTAACGCCATGAATTTNACTAGCGTGCGGCTGTAAGCATGGTGCTCATCAAATTGCGAAGCGCCACGAAGGGTTATTGTTGAATCCTGTTTGGNGCAGGCGGTGAATANGAGNACCAGNGTAAGACAGGTACCGAGGAGGCATAATGATCGAAGCAATTGTCTTTTCAAAGGGTGTCCCACGGGTAAATGAGAATTCGACTTAAGATCCATNGTAGAAATCAGAGTATCATTTAGTTGTGGATATTTCTTCCTGCANTCGCCGTTGAAGAAACGCAGGGTTATTTTCAGGGTCATTTAAGGCCAGCATGTACTTTCNCCCNAAGATCATTTGACTATACCNTGTGGCAGAGAGTATTTTACTGACTATTTCGTCAATAGTGTATGTCCCTTATGGTAGATNTTGAAACTTTCCGGCAANAGACCCGAGGCTGGCTCGAACAGAATTGCCCTGAGTCCATGCGTACCCGTATGNTTCCAGGTGAAGATATAGCCGGTGGTAGAAAACGCACGAGCACTAATCCAGACGCTTATGTATGGTTGCAGCGCATGGCAGAGAAGGGCTGGACAGCGCCAACCTGGCCGAAAGAGTATGGTGGTGGCGGGCTCAGGAAAGATGAGTTTCTTGTCCTGCTGGATGAACTGCAGATTATCAAAGCNAGACCACCGCTGGTTGGAATGGGCATCAGCATGATCGGGCCAACGTTACTTGAATATGGNACCNATGCGCAGAAGCTAANGCACCTTCCTGCAATTGTTCGAGGAGACCTCGCCTGGTGCCAGGGTTACAGCGAGCCGGGGGCAGGGTCTGACCTCGCCAGTTTACAGACCAGGGCGGAGGACCAGGGTGACTACTATCTAGTTAATGGTTCTAAGATCTGGACATCCGGCGCTCTGCATGCGGACTGGATCTTCTGCCTGGTACGAACTGATACNCANGCACCNAAACACGAGGGCATCAGTTTCNTNCTTTTTNCCATGGATTCCCCTGGCGTCAGCGTCAGNCCTATCGAGATGTTAAATGGCAGCTCACCCTTTTGTCAGACCTTTTTCGAAGACGTTGAAGTTCCCAAGATTGATCGCTTACACAAAGAGAACCAGGGCTGGAGCGTCGCTAAACGACTTCTGCAGCACGAGCGATCGGGTCTTGCGTCACTGGCCAGTGCGGACAAGNCAGGACCCNTGCAACGAATTAAGCCTTCGATGCCACTGNCGGCGCTGGCAAAACATTATGCCAANGCCAGCGAGATTACGGATTTGGTGCTGCGCGATGAAATTGTCTGTAATGACATGCGCAAACGGGCGTTNACGCTGACCCAGGCGCGTGCTGTAGCTGAGTCTGAGANGAATACACCGGGNGCGACAACCTCCATCTTTAATTACATCGAAGCGGAATATGTTAAAGAGCAACTGGAACTGCAGAATCGTATCCGNGGTACCCAGGCATTTGGCTGGGAAGGCGATTCGTTTACTGAAGAAGAGATCAGTATGTGCCGTTTAAATCTGGAGGCCAAGTCGATTTCCATTGCCGGCGGATCAAATGAGATTCAGCTTAATATCATTGCAAAACGCGTGTTGGGACTGCCGGATTGACTATGGTTAAGAAAGCAACTAACAGACGTCGGCGGCTTGCACNNGATCAGCGTNTTGAAGAAATTCTGGATGCGGCTTACCGGCTGGTTCAGAATGAAGGTATGTCTACGCTGACCATGAATAAGATCGCCCTGGAAGCNGGTTCCAGCAAAGCGCTGCTCTACAGTTACTTTCCAAATTTGCCAGGTTTACTNCAAAAGCTCTATGAGCGNGAACATANGCAGNTGCAGGCGCTACATCTGGAGGCCCTTAATACGCCTTATGAGTTTGAANAAATGGTGAGACTTACAGCTAAAATCNNCCGCCAGAATCATTTCGGACGCCTTTTACTGCTTAACCGGCTTGAAGCGGATGCCTCATTGAGAAAGGTATTGGCTAAGACGGATCGGCAGGGTCGGTCTGATGTCGTTAATTTCCTTAGTAAGGAAATAACCGATAACTTCGATGTACCAGGAGACATTGNAGCTGACGCGGTCAAGCTTGCACTGCACTATGGCGAAAAGGACTTGCTGCGTAGTGTTGAAGACCAGCTAAAACAGGATGAAATCTGGGGAGCCATGATGGTAGGTGCCATGCAGGAACTTGAGAANCGATATGGTAACAGGAGGAATAAACAATGACAGAAACGATTACAGGCCCGCTGTGGGCTGCGCGAAACTGGTCAATAGATGCAGGTGCAGGAAGCATTCACGACGATGAAACTGCCGCTGACCTGGGCTTTCGGGGTGGNACGGTTGCAGGNGATATTCACATGAATCAGTTCCCGCCGGTACTGGTAAATATCTTNGGTGAGCAGTGGTTTGAGNGCGGCAACCTGTCCCTTAATTTCAGAAATGCGACGGTAGATCTNGAAAAGGTACAGGTGTTTGCTGAGCCCCTGAAGCCNGGTGAAAACCAGATCAGGGTTTGGATGGAGCGAGAGGATGGCATGCTGGTGTGCAGTGGCACGGCGGCCGTGGGTGATCATTCCCAATCAGAACTGCGTACGCTTGATTATCGACCCTGCNACCCAGAAGCGCTGCGAATACTCAGGAAAGTAAAGCCCGGNATGAGCCTGGGTAGTTACGATGTTATAGCGACCACGGATAAACAATTTGAACGTTTTGATGAAAACCTGATTAGTGACCCGATGCCCTGGTATAGGCAATCGTCACCCTGGGGAGATNCCGTGGCNGCGCCGTGTACGATTTTGGAATTTCTCTGGGGTAATGCTATGAAAGGATTAGGCCCGCTGGTGGAAGAGTCAACCGGATTGTTTGGTGCGATGGAGATCGGCTACANCAACGGTCCTTTCATCATGGGNCGACGTTACCGGATTGAATGCAAAGTGGTTTGTGTGAGCCAGAGCCCGAAAACCGAGATTGTCTGGTATGACGCTGATGCTTACAGTGAAAGCGATAAATTGGTGGCGACTTTGCGAATACAATCCAGGGCGATGAAAGCCTCCTCNNCNCTNTATGAATCNTAGGCTGTTAGCACACAAANGCCGNGGAGATNCCAATGGCTGAGATNCGGAGTCGCTGTTAAGCCNGCGGCTTTCGCACATGGTCTCCAGCAGGCTCCCTGCGAGCCCTGTTTGATTCGAGGTATTAATACGAATATTTTCAGTACTGGGTCAGTGCTGTTACACTTCGCTCAATAGACAAGCGAGCTAGGCCCTATGTCCGNTCAATTCGTAGCATCCTGCCAGCTACCCACTNNTTATGGGGAGTTTGTCATGCANGGCTTCGAGGATACCGATACCGGGCAGGAACATATTGCTTTAACGCTGGGTACTGTNGCGGACGCATCGGAAGTACTGTGCCGGATTCATTCCGAGTGCCTGACCGGNGACTGCCTGTTCAGCATGCGGTGCGACTGTGGTGCCCAACTCGACGGTGCCCTGCAGAAGATCTCCGAGGAGGGTGCAGGGATTCTGCTNTACCTTCGTCAGGAAGGGCGCGGTATTGGCCTTATTAATAAGATTCGGGCTTATCAGCTCCAGGATGCTGGAGCTGATACTGTCGAGGCCAATGAGAAACTGGGATTTGATGCAGACCTGCGTGATTACACGGTTTGCAGGAATATGTTTGCGCACCTGCGAGTGCAGCAGATCCGGTTGATGACCAATAATCCTGTCAAGGTCAATGCGTTAACCAAGTTAGGGNTCATTATCAGCGCTAGAATTCCACTGGAAACAGGCCACAACGACCATAATGCTCGATACCTGNAGACTAAAGCGGGCAAGTTGGGACATCTATTNTCCCAGAAGTAATGCTTTTTTTATGCCGTCAGGTTCGTTGAGGTAATTGAGTCGGCTGGTGATNGCATCTGAAATGCAATCTCGGTCCAGGCCACAGGCTTGCAACATTTTCTTCGGATTAGCTGGCTGAATGAATTCGTCTGGGATTCCGAGGTTAANCAGATTGGTGTTCAGTCCCGCGGCCGCAACATAGTCATTAACAGCTGAGCCCGCACCGCCCGCTATGACGTTTTCTTCGACCGTNACAAGTAATTGGTGACTTTNGNNCAGCGCGTCGATAACAGCATGATCAAGGGGTTTGACAAATCGCATGTCGACCAGTGTTGCATNGAGTTCGATNGCAGCTTCCTGGGCAGACNCCAGCATGGTACCAAAGGCAAGGATAGCGACCTCATGTCCTGTCCGGATGGTTCTGGATTTACCGATGGGCAATTGCGTCATATCAGGCTGAGGCTGAATACCTATACCGCTTCCCCTTGGGTAGCGAACCGCAGCAGGACCTTCATGCTGAAAGCCGGTGTAGAGCATCTGTCTAAGCTCATTTTCGTCGGANGGNGCCATAATAATGAGATTNGGGATGCAGCGTAGNAATGAATAATCGAATACACCAGAATGAGTTGGGCCGTCTTCGAGAAGGCTTGCACGGTCNATGGCAAACAGAACATNCAGNTTCTGGATAGCAACGTCATGAATTAACTGATCATAGGCTCGTTGCAGGAAAGTGGAGTAAATTGCCACAACCGGTTTGGCGCCAGCACAGGCGAGCCCGGCGGCGAGGGTGACCGCATGTTGCTCGGCAATGGCGACGTCAAAATAACGGNTCGGGAACTGTTCCGAAAAAGCNANCATGTCTGAGCCTTCCCTCATAGCCGGGGTAATGGCCATCAGGGTTTCATCTTTGGTTGCCATATCGCACAACCATTGACCAAATATATTTGAGTAGCTCGNTCGTTTTATNTTTGACCCGGGCGGCTTTTCCAGTTTGCTCANGGAGTGCGAGCCGATCGGTGAATCTTCAGCCGGGCCATAGCCCTTGCCTTTCTGCGTTACCAGATGTAGAAACTGTGGGCCCTGCTGATCTTTAATATTATTCAGGGTGTGCACCAAGTTCTTAATATCGTGCCCGTGGATAGGGCCCATGTAATTNAGACCGAGTTCATCAAACAGGGTGCCTGGAACGACCATGCCCTTCATGTGTTCTTCGGTNCGNTTGGCAAATTCCAACGCGTGAGGCATGCCACTGAGGAAACGTTTACTGCTTTCGCGCATGTTCAGGTATAACCGGCTGCTCAGGATTCGGGCGAAGTAGCTCGCCAGGCCGCCAACATTTTCTGAAATTGACATGGCGTTGTCGTTTAAAATAACCAGCAGGTTAACACCNGAATCAGCCACATGATTGAGCGCTTCGAAGGCCATTCCGGCTGTCATGGCACCGTCACCTATGATGGCGATGGTGCGACTGTTNTCACCTCTGGCTTTTTTTGCAATCGCCATGCCCAGGGCAGCACNAATTGAGGTTGATGAATGGCCCACACCGAAAGTATCGTAAATGCTTTCCTCTCTTGAAGGGAAAGGCGCCAGCCCCCCCTGTTGTCGNAAAGTGCTCATCTTTGCGCGCCGCCCGGTTAAAATTTTGTGCGGGTAGGTCTGGTGNCCTACGTCCCAGACAAGATCATCATCNGGTGTCTGGAATACGTAATGCAGGGCAATGGTTAATTCAATCACCCCCANTCCAGCGCCAAAATGACCGCCGGTCTGGGCGACNGTATAGATAAGAAAGTGCCTTAGCTCCTCGGCCAGGGTTTCCAGATCATTTTCTTCTAATTTTCGCAGCGCAAACGGATCTGATACCTGATCCAGGAGTGGTGTTAACGGTTGATCTTCGGGTATCGAGTGAAACATTGCTGCTTACATAGNTAGCCAGGGAACGGNAAGTTTACACGATCTGGGCCAAAAGAGCTTATGCCAGGGCTTAATACTCACGCCCTGCCACATAATGGCCAAGCAGCTTAAGGCCCTGGGCACTGCTGCCCAGAGNCTCGATTGTGCTGATCGCTTCAGTGGTGAGCTGTTCGAGCCTGGATTGTGCTGATGAGAGNCCAAGGATGGAAACAAAAGTTGATTTTTGTCGATGNCGGTCGGCGCCGGCCTGCTTACCAAGCGTTGCTGAATCTCCGATTTCGTCGAGGATATCATCCCGAACCTGAAAAGCCAGGCCAATGATTTCACCGAAGCGACGCAGCCTTTCTCTGGTGTNGTCATCTACCTGGGCGATGATGCCGGCTGAGATCATACTGAACTCTATCAGNGCACCTGTCTTGCCNCGNTGCATGGCGATCAGCTGTTGTTCGCTGGCCTTTACCGTCTCATGGTGCATATCCAGCACCTGCCCGGCGACCATCCCTTTTCGACCCGATGCCACAGCCANCGNATGGATCAACTGGGTTCTGCTTGTTGAGCTCAATAATTCGTCTGCGGCGATACTCTCGAAGGCGCCGGCCTGAAGTGCATCTCCGGCTAGGATTGCCATAGCTTCTCCGTATTTCACATGAACGGTGGGCTGGCCTCTGCGCATCAGATCGTTGTCCATGGCGGGGAGATCATCNTGAATCAGGGAGTAAGCATGCATCAGCTCCACTGCCGCAGCGCTTGAATCTGCAAGGGTTAGGTCTACCTTAAGGGCCTCGCAGGTGAGATAAACAAAGGTGGCGCGCAGGCGTTTACCGCCTCCGAGGACGGCATAATGCATTGTTTCCTGCAAATCCTGGGGAACACCGGTATCAGCCAAAGTGGCNGTTAGCGTGGCTTGAGCACGTTCCTGGTAGGGCTTCAGGAATTCATTCATCATCGCTGACTGTAAACTCAGTGGTCTGCAGTTGGCCGTTTTCCTGGAGCAGTAGTTGGACCTGTTGTTCTGCTTCAACAAGGGCTTTCTGACATGATCTGGTTAACTGGATTCCTTGTTCAAATGCCTTGAGTGAATCCTCCAGCGACATGTCACCCTGTTCCATTTTTTCAACAATGGTTTCCAGCTTCTCTAGCGTNGCTTCGAAAGGAAAACTTTTNTTGTTGGTCATGCCTATACCCTGAATTGGTGCCAGTGTTGAAGATACTCATAGGACTCCTACAGGTCAATGAAACTGTGCTAAGCTCTTNAGCATNTTGANTCNNNAGGAGGATATTATGAAGGGTTTNTTGCTATTGATGGGTTGTGTNTTTTCATTTNCAGTTGTCGCCGATGGNGAGGCTGAATATAANTANCGAGAAGGTATCATGAACTCTGCCAAAGGTCATATCTCGTCGATGGCAGCNATTTTAAAGGGCCAGGTGCACNTTNAAAATTTGCCAGTCCATGCAGATGGCATGGCGGACGTTGCAGGCATTATGCCTGANGTGTTTCCAGCCGGNAGTCAAACCAGTAAATCAGAAGCTTTAGCCGCGGTCTGGGATCAACCTGAAGCATTTAAGGAAGCCATGGANAATTTTGTTGATGCTGCCAATGAAATGGCAGNTGCAGCCAAAAGTGGTGATATGGGGCAGATAGGGCCCGCTATACAGGCGNTGGGCGGTAGTTGCAAAGGCTGCCANGATGATTTTCGCGNGGANCACGANAATTAGGCCAGGNTGCTNAAGCGGTAGGGCCTAATAGTTGATNAACAGNTAGACNCCCAGGGCACTGAAACACAAGATCANGCTGCCNAGGATGATNTCTNGATAGATTGACANNGGNACATCGATATCTTTTACNGTCTTGTTCCCTGTGAGCATGGNTTTCACCAGGTTTTCCCTGAAGTAGAANTGGTGCAGGGCGATCGCCAGCAGATGGATCACGGCGCATGCGACCAGAAACCAGATGTTGATTCCATGAATGCCCGTTAACCAGCGGCTTGTTTCGTAANTCACNGCACTGGCCAGCGGCCCCTCTGTGAAAATATCGTCATTAGNAAAAAGGCCAGTGCCCNCCTGNANGAAGATCAATATCAGAATAACAATTATATTCAAAGCGCCNAGNGGNGTATGNCCNGCTCCCTGATGGGGNTTTTTCAGAACCGAGGNNAANTGNTTNTTGATTTGCCNGGGNCTGGGCAGGAACTCTCTGAATCGGGCGTAGTGCGTACCNGTNAGGCCCCACAGGACTCTGAAAATAACCAGGGTCANGATGCCGTAACCCGACAGCATATGATAGTCCATTTCATAAAAACCACCGGTTAANCCGGTGTAGCAGGAAATGNTCAGTANGCCGACCAGCGCCCAGTGAAAAAGCCTNGTCGGAATGTCCCAGACTCGAATTGAATTTTCCAATGCAGTTTCTATTTCAGTTTCTATTTCAGCAGGGTTCCTTGAAGATTGATCCTGGCNAGAGTCAGCTTTCATTTCAGNGCTCCGATTTCCANGTAAGGTCATAGCTCAGCTGGTGCTGGCCCGNCTTGAGTCGATATTGNTCNAGCGTNTCGGGCCCNCANCTGGCGCCACCAACNCCTCTCTGCATGACATCAAGGCAGAGCCAGACGCGATGATCCGGGGCNACTTCATANGTATGGTAAGCNGCCGTCAGCANTTCCTGAGGATAGCGACTANCNGAGCCTTCGATCGGTTGATGGGCGTCCATGCGGAGCAGACNGCTCTGGGTCTGCACGCAGTTCCAGCCAGCGCAGGTCGGTTATATTGCCGTGTTCCTGGGGNAGAATATAGGGGATATATTGATTTGATACGGTACTGTCGTGCNTGGCGATGATGCCGGACTGTTTACGATCACAGTAGGTTTCATGGGGGCCTCTGCCAAACCAGCTGAGTTGTTCGAACTGGCCCGANAAAGGGTATCGAAGNCCNAGTCTGGGCAGGTCAGCCAGGGNGCTGGGTACTTCGAAATGATGCTCTATGNGGATGCTGTTGGAGCCGTCTATGGTGTAGATACANCGGCAACGGACTGTACCTGCCAGGGTTTTTANGCTGCTGGTCTGGGTGACGGTAACAGTGCCATCGANNGTTTCNNCGGCTTTGGCACGATTCCAGTTTTGCTGTGCTTCGAANAAGCCCTGGCTTTTCCATCGGTCNAGGGCTTTATTCTGNTNACCTGCCCANCCNTTGATGCCATCGTTATCCATGGGCGCCCTGACNATGTTGACCTCAGCGGCTCCCGCCAACAACTCGCTGGTCATGGTGNAGCCAGGAAGTAAAGCCATNGTTGNTAAAGGTGAGCTTTGCCTGTCGGGTTGTGACNGTCAGGTCTTGNCTGGTTGATTTAAAGCGGGCCCCGNNANGNNCTNTNCGTTTNCGCCTTCGGCCCNTTGNCAGCTTCACCTGATCCCAGGCGACAAGGTGNCCTTTGCCTGCCCAGCGGNTATTTTCAGCCAGCTCGAAAGTAATCAATAGGGATTGTTCGGCGTTGCTTTGCCTGGGCGNTGCAAGTTGAGGTAGNGCAATGGTTGCAGTTTCACCCGGGNGTATGGNGGGCACAGCCAATATGCCAGATCGTTCAGTGCTGCCATCGATCAGGTGTGACCATCGGGNGNGGTACTTACCTAACCCGCTAAAGTGTTGTTTGTTGGTGATGACAAGATGGCCTTTGTGTTTTCTGACAGTGACCGGCTGNATTATTTTCTTATATTCAACCAGGGAACTATGCGGTGTTCGGTCGGGCCAGCACAGGCCGTCACAGACAAAATTCAAGTCGTGGATATCCTCACCAAAATCACCGCCATAAGCCCAGTATTGCTGGCCGTTTGCGGTACTTTTTATGCCATGGTCGAGCCATTCCCAGATAAAGCCCCCCTGCAATCCCCGGTATTGCTCAATGGCCTGCCANTATTCCAATAGGTTGCCGCAGCTGTTTCCCATGGCGTGGGCGTATTCGCACATGATGACCGGCCGGGGATCTTTGGAGTGCCTGGCATGCTCAATGATGTCTGCNACAGAAGGATACATGGGGCAGACAATATCACTGCCCTGGGGATTGCTGTCCCAGTGNCGGGACACGCCCTGTTCNCAAATNGCATTTTCGTTATGGATGGGNCGACTGGGGTCATATTGCNGAATCCAGCCAGCCATGGCAGTTTGGTTAGGGCCGAATCCTGTCTCGTTGCCCAGGCTCCACATAATGATGCTGGGATGGTTCTTGTCTCGTTCCACCATGCGAATGGCACGGTTCAGGAAAGCGTTGGCCCAGTTCGGGTCCGCGCCTAACTGGGCATAGTGGTGGTGGGCTTCGATGTTTGCCTCATCAACCACNTACAGGCCGTATTCATCGCAAAGATCATAAAATAATGCATCATTCGGGTAATGACTGGTGCGAACTGCATTGATATTGTGCTGCTTCATTGTTTCGATGTCTTGGCGCATGAGCGCTTCGGATATGACTTTGCCCGTGGTATCACTATGGTCATGCCGGTTAACACCGCGGATAAGAACGGCCTTGCCATTGATCAGCAATTCTCTGTTTTCAATGACCAGGTGGCGGAAGCCTATTTTCAGTGATGTTGCCTCAATGGTATGGCCCTTATCATCAATAAGGCTGACCAGCAGTTGATAAAGAGCGGGTTGCTCCGCTGACCANGGGGTCACCCTGATAGGTTCAGTTTCAAGGGTGAGCAACGGCCCCTTACCNGTCACTGGGTAAAAGTTTGACTTGCTTATCTTTGCTTTCAGGTCTTTTTTTATTGCCCGNCTGCCAGCTGGATCAAGCAGCCTGATTGATACTGAGTGGTTTAGGCTAAGGCGATGTTCTCCGCCGATTCTAATATCGACTGCAAGTTGCCCCNGCTGTTGGNCCAGCAGGTATTCAGGCCGGCAGTGGATATCTCGAATAAAAACACCCGGCGTTGAATACAAAGCCACTTCTCTATGTATACCAGCATGCCACCACTGATCCTGGTCTTCGATATAGNTNGCATCACTCCAGCGCATGACTTTCAGGGCGATAATATTTTCCCCTGCTTGNAGGTACTGGGTTAAATCGATCTCGGTTGGTAGTCTCGAATCCTTGCTGAAGGCGATTTCAACNCCGTTTATATAAACGAAGTAGCAGCTTTCGATGCCATTAAGCATAAGCAGGGTTCGTTGTCCCTCAGGCAATTGGGCATCATCCAGGCGATANCGGTACAGACCGGTTGGGTTTTCCTTTGGTACNAATGGCGGNTCGGTTTTAAAGGGCATGCGCACATTAGTGTAGATGGGNTGGTCTTCGACGCGATCATCCATGGTCCACAGGGCGGGTAGCTCCACNGGTAGAAAATAGNTGTCATCGAAGNTGGCCGTGTTCCAGCCTTCGGGTGCNTTNTCCGGGCTGCCGCAACGATGAAAGCGCCAGTGACTGGAAAGGACTTTNTTGCGTGGCTGCTGGCCTGTTTTGGCATGCTGAGTCGAGCCGAATCTCTCAAAACTTGCCCTTGCTGGCAGCCTGCCATAGCCAATTGTCTCAGGGTTCTCCCAGAACGGGTTTGCCATTTGTTATCCTATTTTCTCTTTCTTTAGCGTACTGGCTTAGTCCAGGTCGCGGTAGGCAGGTACCATAAACAGTACCAATATCAGGCCAACCAGGCCAACTGCAGAAATACCCACTGCTAGTTGAGGTCCATAATAATCGGCAAGCAGGCTAATTGGGTAGATGCTGACGGATAGGAAAGCCATTTCTAACATATAGATGCTCATTACCCGGCCGCGGAATTCATCATCAACATAAGATTGTATCAAAACATTTGATAGTGACATTCTGGCCGATTGACCAAAGCCAACCACGGTCAACAGTGCCACCGATAACCAGTAGTGGGTAGACAGGGCGAAAAAGAACAGTGATATACCCATTAACAGAGCGCCATACAGTAGAACCCTGGCCCGACCTTTATTGCCATAGGATGCAATATAAAGCGAACCCAGCAGTGATCCAATGCCAGATATGGAAATCAGCAATCCTAATCGATCAGGTCCTGCCAGTAGTACGTCTTTAGCAAACCCGGGCAACAACATGAAATAAGTCAGGCTGAAGAAAACCATGAGGAAATTACAGCCCAGCAGCATGTAAATAATGGGCGTGTTCAGGACGTAGGAAAAACCAAGTCGTAATTCATTTAAAACAGAACCAGTGGGTAGCTCATGGCTGGGTTTGTCTTCTACCGAGATCATGGTCAGGATAATTACGGCCCATAGGTACAGTCCGGACATAAGGAAGTAAACCCATTGTGCCGGCTCGATGTTACCGTTGCCGCCGCCCAGGGCCGCCACCAGGCCACCGGCGAGTCCGGGTAGCAGCAGGCGGGCTGTGTTCATACCAGAAGTACTCAGGGCGATGGCATTAGTCAGTTTATCAAGACCGACAATATCTTTAGTGAAGGCTTGCCTGGCTGGCATCATGGCGTTCATCACGATGCCCTGTAGAATGGACGAGCCGAGGAGATGAATAAACTCAAGTTTGCCCAGGGAAATGAGCACGGCTATGGTTAAGGTAATCAACGCATTGGCAATGCCGCTGATCTGGAGGACGAATTTTTTCTGTTTGACCCTGTCTGCAATGACCCCACCCAGGGGTGCTGCGACCAGACCGACCAGGCCGCCGGCCGCGGTCATCCAGCCCAGTTTCTCGTAGGATCCGGTAATTTCATAAACCAGCCAGCCGCGTATAAACATCTGAATATTCATGGCAGCAAAGTTGCCGCACAGTGCCGCAAAGAACCATCGGTAGTTGGGTATGCTGAAGGCGTCGAAGGTGCTGCGCCATCTGGAAGGAGGACGGACGGCTACTCCCTCTTGTTTGGTTGAATCGGGTGTCAAAGGTTCCTGCATTGATAACAATATAGCAATTGTGCGGGCACTTGGATATGGCATTCACTGCGGTTAGCCTCGCGGTCAGCGGTATTAGCCTAGAGTGCTGCGCTAGCGCGCCTAGCCGGTCCGATCAGGATGAGGGGTGAATAGCCTTGATTCGGGTTCCTATGGCGGTGGGTATTGATGGCTCGGGTCGTATTCCTGTTTTTAACAACTTGCCCTGGTGGCCTTTGAGATAATTCAAAGACACTGTTTTCTGGCGTGATTTACCCTGGCTTTCGATATTGATAACAATGGACATCTGCTTTATTTCAAGCGGCGTTGAGTTAGTCACCTTCAGAATAATTTCCTGGTCCCTGACCAGGGTCTGGATAGCGATATAAGCTTGTGGATTTGCCGTTATGTCGAGCTTAACAAACTGTAATTTTGCCGTTTCGGCCTGGGCTCCAGATCCCTTCATGACGGCTCTAAAGTATTCTTTTGCAGCTTGTTTATTGCCCTGTTCGAGGCTGATCTCGCCCAGCGCATGGGTTGCCACGGCATTAGGCAGTAACTGATTACTTTTTTTAAGGTCTGATATCGCGGCTTGTTTCCTGTCCAGCTTAAACAGCACCAGGCCCTTGCCCAGATAGTATTCATAATAGTTGGGGTCTATTTTCAGGGCCGTCTTGTAATGCGCCATGGCTCTGAGGTATTGCTTGTTTTCATAAGCAATTTCACCTTGCAGGCCGAAGAACCTGGGCTCCCTGGGTTCCTGTCTGATCGCAGTACGAATTTGCTGATCTGCAGCCGCCAGATCACCCTGGTGTACGGCTTGCCGGGCTTTGTCGAAAGCCAGATAGGCTTCGGATTTGGACGCCAGGTAAGAAAGTTTTTTCTGATAACGATCCGCCCCGACTTCAAAATCACCTCTGATGGTTTTCTGTAACTCGGACACAGTCTGTCTGTTTCGGTTGACTCTCTCCTGTGACGGTGGGTGACTGGCAAACAGCCCCTCCAGCCAGGTCTGTTTTTGGGATTGAGATAACACAACGAAGGTTTCCTGCAGGCTGACGGCAGCGTTGGGGTCATAACCCGCGCGGGCCATGTAAACAATGCCAAAGTGGTCGGCTTCCAGTTCCGCTGAACGACTGTAACGCTGGCTGATCAGTTGGGCGCCCAGTTGTGCGCTGCCCATGATCATGTTGCCGTAGCGGTCCTGGCTTTTGTCCAGGCTCATTGAGGCCGCCATAAGCGCTCCCTGCAGGAGGGTTCCCCGTTCGATGGTTTTGGCACCATGCCGCGCTGCGGCATGAACGATTTCATGCGCCAGCACAGCAGCCAGTTCGGCCTCGCTGCTTAGCCTGAGCAGCAGACCCCGGTTAACGGCAATTTTACCACCAGGCAGTGCCCAGGCGTTGGCAACACCGTCATTGAGCACAACGAATTCATAAGGGAGCTGTCGATCGCTGGCCTGGGCGAGTCTCTGGCCAACTTCATTGACATACTGTGACAGGCCCGCATCGACGCTGTACAGGCCACCCTGAGACTGCTGCGTTGGCAGATACTGTTTATCACCTATCCGAATCTCGCTGGCTTCTGAGACCAGCGATAGCTCGTTTTTTCCGGTTACGGGATTTACGGCACAGCCGCAGATCAGCAACCCTGCCAATAGCAGGAGCAATGAGCAGCTAGGAATCTGATTTCTGGACGTAAAGTGATGATATAGCCGACTTGGACCTGACTTCATGATATAACAATCCGTTGTTTTAAAAGTTCTGCAGTACCCTGATTAAGAAAACGGTGCTGGAACACAAACAGATCATAAATGATCGCGTAAATTGGTCCGTTGATCCAGCCTGGTGTTATTCTAACAGTACTTTTACTGCTGAACCGGCTGGTACGGCTGTTCCTTCATTAGAATTGATTTGCCGGCTCATGGGTTTGCGATCTCAAAGGAGTTAGATGTTAGTTTTCCAACCCGAGTACATTAAGGATTGTCTTGCTGCGCAACCAGATCTAACTATCGATTTTAATGCCCCGGGGCGGCGCGCGGCAGTGGCCATTGTGCTGGTGCCCCACCAGCAAGATACGCAGGCTCTGTTTATTCTACGGGCCACGAAGAAGGGTGACCCCTGGTCTGGGCAGATGGCTTTCCCGGGCGGTCACTATGAGCCTGAGGATAAGGGTCTGCGGGTCACTGCAGAGCGGGAAACCCTGGAGGAAGTAGGCCTTGATTTGGCCCGATCGGGGCGTTATTTAGGCAGTTTTTCGCCTGTAAAGGCCAACCCGAGGGGTAATCTGGATATGCTGGTTGTGCCNCAAGTGTTTGTCTTGGAAACAAAACCTGAGGGGNTACAGGCCAACTATGAGGTTGCTGAAATCCTTTGGGGAGACTTGGGCAGGATGCTGGACCGGCAGCTGTTAACGCAGAGCACCTTCCCGCAGTTTAATCGTTCAATTGTGTTTCCCGGCTATCAGGTCGGTAAAGAGGTCGTCTGGGGTTTGACCTTTCGCATGCTCAACGAATTCTTCAGTTTGCTGGTTCCGGATTGGCAGGCACCCGCAGACTAGGCTGGTTGTGATGATTCCCATAGAAAGGAAAAGTCCTCGCCCTGGCGCTGCACCAGACCGGCGTGGCTGGGGCCAAAATGGGCGGGCATGAGTAACGCATTTTCTGCAGCGCAGGTCTCAAGTAACTGCCGCCGTGTATGTATGGCTTGTTCGGGCAGNTCACAAAAGGCGCTGTTCCAGTGGGGTTCGTAGACCTGAATGGGGTGATGACAGATATCTCCGCAAAAATAGGCGCGTTCATGATCTGCTGATAAGCGAAGGGTCACACTGCCCGGGGTATGCCCGGGAGTAATGGCGATAAACAGGCGGTCCCCGATAAGGTCTTCATCCCTGATAATGAGCTGGCTCTGACCCAGGATGGGTTGCACGCTGTCCTCAAAGGTTTGTTTGTTTACGCTGGCAAAGGCATCACCGGCTGCTGCATTGGCATGCTGTTCCTGCCAGAANTGGAGTTCAGCTGCTGACATGACGTATCTGGCGTTGGCGAAGGTGGGGACCCATTCACCATTGACCAGGCGAGTATTCCAGCCCACATGATCAACGTGCAGGTGGGTACACAGGACAAAATCGATATCTTCAGGTGCTACCCCTGCAGCAGTGAAATTGGCAAGCCAGGGCGTCTGCATACGATGCCAGTTCCGATACGGCATGCGCTCTTTGTCATCACCGATGCAGCCATCGACCAGAATGTTGTGGTGCGGCGTCTGGATCAGCCAGGAATGCATGCTGGCGATAATGCGGCCACTGGNNTCATCACAGTGNTTGGGATAGAGCCAGGCCCGATGTTTCTCGAAGGCTTCTGCCTGGTAATCTGGGAAGAACTGGGTCGGGTCGAATAGCGGCCCGGTGAGCTCTTCGATTCTAGTGANTCGAGTGTCGCCTATTTGCCAGGATTGATTCATGAACATGGCTCGCTGGTTGATGTACTCTGACTATATTTTAATCCTGGTTGATGTGCTATTACCCTGGAGTGAAAAAGCAGGCTGCTGCAGTATGTTGATGAGCCAGCCTGCTTGCCGGGAAACTGTCTAGGCAGAATTTTTCTGCCTGAGATATCGGCAATATAGCCAGGTGAGAAAGCGCTCTATACCCAGTTTGACGTGTTCGCTTCTGGGNGAGGCGAATAGGTCAAAGGCGTGTTGGGCACCTTTGATTTCGGCGTAAGCAACAGGTTCATTAGAAGTCGCCTGCAGTGCCGAGGCNAANTCNCGNCCCATCGTGACCGGTACCAGGGAGTCTTTGTCACCGTGAATGATAAGGAACGCAGGTGCCTGGTCGGTTATGCGATTGATGGGTGATGCGCTTAGGTATGCTTCCTGGTGATCTTCCAGNGACTTCTTCATGANTGAATTTTCCAGTATTTGCTCGAGCCCTGGATTAAGCATAAGCCGTTTTGCATCGGTGAAATCGTAGACGCCATAAAATGGCACACAANCCTGAANCTGGGTATCNACCTGNTCAAATCCGGGCTGGAATTCAGGATCATTGGCTGACAGGGCCAGCAATGAGGANAAGTGGCCGCCGGCCGAACCCCCGGTTACGACGATGAACTCGGGATCGCCGCCGTACTCAGTAATATGCTGCTTTATCCAGGCCAGAGCCGCTTTACAATCGATGATGTGNTCNGGGAAGGTNGCNTTCGGNCTGAGTCGGTAGGAAACTGCGACGCAGGCCCANCCGCNNCTGGCCATGTGTAGCATNAGGGGAATNGCCTGCTCGTTCTTGCTGCCCTTGTTCTCGGTCCAGGCACCGCCATGAATCTGCATCAGCACCGGCGNGTTACTGCTACGGGAGGCTGGCAGGTAAAGGTCGAGCTTGAGTCCCTGATGATCGAAACTGAGATCCTTGATCACTTCAACACCCATTCTGTCGCGCTTAAACGGTCTCAGCAGTGCCGCCCGGTCGATGCCTGCGTCGAGGCACTGGCTTTTGTACTCAGGTAGGATCTCATCCATATAAGATGTTCCCAGGGCATGGGTTAAAGCAGTCTCCATTTTTGCCCGGGCATCGATGCCCCGCAAATGAAAGCGGCCCAGTGCCAGCCAGCACAGCACGCAGACCACCAGGCACAAGCCGTCGAGGCCANCGGTGATCTCACCAAAAATCACGAATAAAAAGGTGATACCTATTTGCCAGGCGATGTGATGCAAGGCGAGCTCACCAGTTAACCAACCTGCGGCGAAGCTGAATATGCTCAGGCGTTTGTGCCTGTAGTTAGGGAAATACACGTTGGTCGCCATTAACGCCACNATGAGGGTAAAAAAAGTATAGCTGTCGACCATGTCCGTATCCTTTTTTCAAACTCGAGTTACTAAACCTGATCCAGCAATATTAGCAGAAGCGAAATGCTACCCGCCAAGGCCTGAAGGCCAGAGGTCAGCTTGGCTCCACAGTAGAAGTTGTCCGGGTTTCCTGGGTGCTGGCAGGCCTTAGGAAATTAACATTGCAGGAGATAGCTGCTCTGAGCTTAGCTGTGTTGATTGATCAGGGTGCGGATCAGTTCAACATGATCCTGGGTGGCGTTAAGGGCTTTGATGTAGCTGAATTTTTTACCGCCGGCTGCCATGAAGATGTCGCGGTTCAGAATTTTAATCTCTTCAATTGTTTCCAGGCAGTCAACGGCAAAGCCAGGGCAGATGACCAGGATATTCTTCCTGCCCTGGCCGGGCAGAGCCGCCATAACGTCACTGGTATAAGGCTTAAGCCATTGGGCCGGGCCGAAACGGGATTGGAAGGAGACCTGCCACTGGTCCTTATCTAGGGCAAGGGCATGGGCTACCCGTTCAGCAGTTGCCTGGCATTGCTGTTCATAGGGATCACCTTTGTCAGCTTGTGATTTCGGGATGCCATGAAAGGAAAACAGCAGGAAGGCGCCTTCATTGATTTGCCGGTTGTAGGCTTCCACTGACTTTGTCAGGGCGTGAATATAAGTTGTGTGCTGATGGTATTGGTCCAGGAAGCGGTGCAAGGGCGTGGTTCGCTGGCACAATGCCCGGGTGACCTGATCGAAAACAGCGCCGGTGGTTGCACTGCTGTATTGCGGGAAAAGCGGGATAAACAGGAAATCATTGCATCCTTGATCACAGAGCTGGTTTAGCACCGAGGTGATAGATGGATTTCCGTAGGTCATGGCCGAGGTCACCTTGATTTGCCGGTCTGGATCCTCTCGGGTTAACTGCTCATGTACGCGTAAGGCCAGCGCAGCGGTGATATTACGGATGGGGCCGTCATGAGTACCCCAGATCATTTTGTACTTCTGCACCAGTTTCCGGGGACGGACGTTGAGGATCGCGCCGTGCAGGATCGGCAGCCATACAGCGCGGGGCAGGGTAACGACCCGCGGATCAGACAGAAATTCTGCCAGGTAACGTTTTATGGCAGGGGCGCTGGGTTCATCAGGCGTGCCCAGATTAACCAGAATAACTGCAGTTTTTTTCCCGTTGGCCAAATTGATCTCCTCAGCTCTAGCCAATAATGCCTTTGCCTGGCTGTGGCCGTCCAGTGGCATCTTCGTCATCTGGATCTGTGCCAGGTAATTACTGGCAGATATCCTACTCTTTTAGGATTATACTATCGCCTCTGGGGGTGATATGGCTTCGACGCCGATTACAAAACCTAAGGTGCATGTCGAGAGGGTAGTGACTCTCGTAAAACAATCGCTGTAACTTGTTATAGTTGCCAATGACGAAAACTACGCACTAGCTGCCTAAACCTACCTTCGGGTAATTTAAGTTAGCTTACCTCGGGGCGGATGTGCCCATGTATTCAAACCGAGGGCACGACTCATGGGATCGCTGTCAGACCCCGCTTGCGGTTAACGCAGTTAAAACTAAAGTAAGCTCGCCACTTAATCCCTGTTTATCGGGCCAGTGAGTGGTTAAATAATAGATAGACTATGCATGTAGAGCCGAAGGCGGAGAATTGACGGACGCGGGTTCAACTCCCGCCACCTCCACCAGATAACAGCCCCGCAAGGGGCAACAGCTTGTCGGTTCTGATTGGTTAATGTCTGTAAAGGCACTGATCTACTGTCTTACAGATGGCCGGCTTTATCACTTAGAAGGTTGAAAGGTCGAGCAGCGTTGATTTGACCTGTTTGTTCGGCGCGTTTCAATTTAATCAACAACTTACCTAGACGTCCGTTAATTGGGAAAGGTGTCAGGCAGTTCTCAAATTCATTCAGCAGTTCTAGTTACGTTCCACAGCTATACCGACTGCCGCTCCGCCACCTGTCAAATAAAATCATACACATGCATTAGACTTTATCTTTGCACCCTCTTTTCCCGAGTCGATTGGCTTTGATACTTTCTCTCAAAAGTTATTATTTCAGCGCCTGTTAGTCTGGATTATTAGAATTCTTCCGACTCTATCGCGAATAGAAAAGATTGCGTAGCAATTTTGATTAGTTTTTTTGTCTGTTTTTGCCATGGTTTGCCGTGACCTATGAATACAGTGTGGCCTTCAATAGAGGCGGAGATAAACAATGCTAGGCGATCAACAGATGAAGGTTTGAGCTTTGGGTTAATCTCCTTAATCACTTCTTTCAGCACCGCTCGATACTGCGCATACATATCATCCATTAGCTGAGTCGCCGATGCTTCATGATTAGCCAGAGACCAGAGCTCAGGAAAAAACATCGTCGTGTTTTTTGAGTTGAGGTCCTCGAATATTCCTTTTACTAACGCTTCAAACTGGCGACGAGGGTCGTTTCCTGCAGAGTTACGAATAGATGCAAACATCTTCAAATATCGACCAATGCAGTGATCCAGCAAAGACTTGAGTAAAACATCTTTGGTAGGAAAGTGATACTGCAGGTTACCGACGGTAACACCCGCTGCTGAGGCTACGCGTCGAATCGAAAAATTATGGTAGCCGGCTTCAATCATCACCGACTCTGCGGCATGCAGAATCGTTTCACTTGTCATTCGGGCTTTATCAGTTTGAGTTTTTAATGCTGGCTTCATAGGAGCCAGTTTAAACAATACAGTTGACCTAAACAATACAAATGACCTAATATTGCAAAAAAAGGAGGCAACAATATGCCAACCAACGAAGAAATCGTCCGCGAAGCGTGTCACGTAATTTGGACAGAAGGCCAGACAGATAAAGTCGCAGACTACTATGCTGAAGATTTTCAAGCCGACTATCCGATGACTAACTGGGGCGAGGGTTTAGAGGGTGTCCGAAATCTTGCAAAGGAAGTACGAATTGGACTGCCTGATTACCGCGAAGAAATTAAACTGCTACTCGATTCTGGAGATTACATCATTGTTGAACTTCTCATTCATGGAACTCACACCGGTCCCTTGGGGAACATGCCTCCTACAGGAAAGGCAGTATCATTCAGGGATGTCACCATCCTCAAGCTGCGCAATGGCAAAATCATTGAGCAACGCGGCCTAAGTGATCACTTGTCTCTGTTTCAGCAGCTGGGAGTCACTGCTATACCGCCAGCTTCATAGGCAAATGTAAATACTGTATGTTTTATTCCACTCACAAAGGTCTAACGTAGAAATGCCAAACGATAAGAAGATTCCGCAGCTTTATAGTGGCGAGCGACAGCACGAAAATTTTTGTCGAATGGAGGATTTCTATCATACCGCGACGCTAAAAGCCGCATCTCACATACGGCCATTTCCCAAAGGGAATGACTCTGTCCTTCCTGATACCTACCGGTTTGAGGGTGAAACACGAAAACTCTCCGACCTTATTCAGGCAACCGATACCTCTGCTCTCTTGGTTTTACAGGATGGAGAAATAAGATACGAACAGTATTTTTTGACAGGAGGTCCGCAGGTCCGCTGGACTTCCTGGTCGGTTGCGAAAAGTTTTATTTCAGCACTTGTTGGCATCGCAATCGACGAAGGTATTATCAGATCTGAAGACGACGCCATCAGCAATTATTTTGAAGCATTAAAAGGTTCGGCCTACGATGGCGTCTCCATACAACATGTCTTGCAAATGTCATCTGGAGCAAGGTGGCATGAAGACTACAGTGACCCAACTTCCGACGTAAATCGCCTAGGGTTGGTCATGGCGGGTATACAAGGGCTTGATGAATTTGTTCATGCGATTCAACCTGAGGCTCCACCCGGCACGGTTTGTCGTTACAACTCAGCTGATACCCAGGCACTTGGCATGTTATTAAGAGGCGCAACCGGCAGGAACCTGACCGACTATATGCAAGAAAAGCTCATTGAGCCGCTGGGAATGGAAAGCCCGGGATATTGGTTGACCGATAAAAACGGTATCGAGTTAGTGTTAGCCGGACTTAATCTCACCGCGCGGGACTTTGCCAAAATTGGAGAATTATTCCGGAACAACGGTCAGGTAGACGGTAAACGAATCGTCTCTGAACAGTGGGTTAGGAAATCCGTGGAGGCCTCTGAACCCCACTTAGTACCCGGTAACGTAATCGTTGGCGGCCATAAATTCGGTTTCGGCTACGGATATCAATGGTGGGTCCCTGAAGGCAGCGAGGGAGAGTACTCCGCTATTGGTGTCTATAATCAATTCGTTTACGTTCATCCCGGAAATCGATCAGTGATTGTTAAGCTATCTGCAAACCCGAATTATGGGCTTTCTGAAAAAGAGTCAGACAACAAAGACGAAGAAAACATGGCAATGCTACAAGCGATCTCTAATAATCTTTAGCCTGCAAAGAAATCAGGTTCAGTTGGACAATCGAAGACCTTAGGGGACAGGACCAAGTGTCAGGTCCAAAGGATACTTCGAAGGTGTTTTGCGGCAAGGCTCACTTGATCTCTAAAGTTCTCGAAGATAAGGCAAAAAAACCCCCATATTCCGAAGAACTGCCATGTAGGGTAGTTGCTGATATTCAGTCAAATTTAGGGCTCAGTGGAGAGGTGATCCTTTAGGTGGTCAAGGACTGCCATGGTGCTGATCTTCTGGCTTACAGACTGTTGGGTTGATCGCTTAGAAGAAATAAAAATCAAGCATGAGAACGCTTGGCTGTTCCATTCAAACACTGTTTATGACTATTGTCTGTTGACACAATTATGCGTCGGTGAGACTGAGCTGAGATATTGCTAAAGATAAAGACTTGAAATTATCAAGTCTATGAACTGTTCGCTAGGAACTAGCGGCACTTCGAATCACCCGCGTCTTGGAAAGCTCCAGAAGGACCCTTGCGTATGGAACTGCTATTAACCACAGGGCCAACCCGCTGGGATAAATTTGACCGCGACTGAAACACTTTCTTTGGGCCTATTTGACGGAATTTTAAGCGGGATAGATGACTTCAATTAAACAGTAATTTTTTGTAACAAAGGACGTAACAAAAACGGATTTATAAACCGAAATAAACATTAATAATCAATAACTTAGAGTCTAGTCTCAATTCCCGCCGCCGGCGCTGACCTCCCATAACGAAAGTAGCTTACGCAATTAGCCTAAACGGGCTGCCTTGCCCCAGTCCCGGTCTAAATTTTTAACACCGTTGTGGTGAATCACAATCATAGCAGGCACCACAAACAAGATAAGAATACTGGCAAACAGGATGCCGGTGGCCAGGCTGATGGCAAGCGGAACAATAAATTGGGCCGACGTGCTCGTTTCAAAGATCAAAGGCATTAGACCCAGCGACGTCGTCGCGGT
Source organism: Gammaproteobacteria bacterium (assembly GCA_002697205.1). GTDB lineage: Bacteria > Pseudomonadota > Gammaproteobacteria > Pseudomonadales > Azotimanducaceae > UBA9926. The sequence continues at coordinate 3 of NZUN01000153.1, read as the reverse complement.
GGT